>JBBSVN010000001.1:0-82107 GCA_038046765.1 Microcaldota archaeon
GGCTCATAGCCAGCCTAAGAAAAGCATTAGGATTTAAGTACTTTCGGAAGTACTGTTTTTGACACTAATCACAACCTTTAAAAAGACGCTCAGACATAAATATGTTATGTCAAGTTTACGATTCTTCAAAGAAAGAAAACCAACAGAACAAAAACCAAAACCAGATTCAAAGAACAAATTTTCTAAATGGAAGGATTATTCTCCAACTACTTTGCTTTGGAAAACTTACTTTTTGGCTGATGATTTAGTTGAAAAAGGAATTTCTAGGGTAGTTAAAAAAGTAGAACAAAAAACAGGTAAAACAAAAAGAAAAATGGCCGTGGATCTAACAGCTTTTACTTTTGCATCTGTGACTGCTGTAGAAATGTTTGTTAGAATGCTTTACCTATGATTAAAGATTGTTTTGAGGACAATGTTGAAATTAAAGAAACCTTATTTAGTTTTCTAAGTGGTTACGGAAAAGCCATTGCTTTTTTCACTATAGATGTATTCGTAATGTTAAATATGGCACTTATTACAATCTCCGAAAATAAATCTACTAAAAACAACAATGGTGCAATTTCAGAATCTAAATTATCAAAAATAATTAAGGTAACTAGATTGCCAAAATTATTCCTTGGCTTAGCTGGTGTTTATTATTCTTCTAAGTTGCTTTTGAACCAAAATAAAATTTACGACCAATTATCAAATTATGCACCAGAATTTTTGTTCTTAAATATTTCTCTAATTTCTAGTGCAATTGTTGATTACATTTGTAGCGGAAGTAACGGCATGGTCGATCGTACCAAAGCCGGGATTAAATCAGTAATAGAAAAAACAATCGCTGCAATAAAACCAGTATCCGAACCTGCGTTCGTTCCAGTAAAGTTAAATCAAATTTCGCTCGATTAATTCGCTTACGATAACAAACAAATAAAAATACTATTCGTGAATTATATATCTTAGCAATGGGCGATGAGCAATGAGCGTTGGGCCTCGTTTTAGTTTGCTCAATAGCGCAAGGCTCAAGGCACAAAGCTAATCAATGGTGTTTATAATATGGCAAAAGTTGTTGTTAAAACAAGTTCAGAAGAAGTTGAAGTAGCAGATGGAACGATCCTGGCAGAATTAGATGGCAAATGCTCTGTCCTTTATGGATGCAAATCTGGAACATGCGGTTCGTGTATGGTCAAAGTTACAAAAGGAATGGAAAACTTAGAAGCACCAAACGAAATCGAAAAATCTGGTTTAGAAGTTTTTGCAAATTCTCCTAATCAAAGATTAATGTGCCAGTGTAAAATTAAAAAAGGAGAAATTGAAATTGAATTCTAAATTCGCTGATATACTACTTCAATTAACTCCCGCAAATTAATTCGTTAGGTGCTTTCGTTCGCCATCAAATTCGTTAGCGCAAGTTTGTTATTGTTTTGGTAATCGTTTTTTATATTTTTTCTATTAATAACTAAATAGTGCGAATTTACGCAATACTTATTCTGTTTTTGTTAATTTTCGGATGTACTACAAATTCTACTGTCCAAAAAGAAAATCAAACTAACGATTCTCTAAGCGATATTCGGGATAGTATAAAACAAGGTATAAAGGAAGGTATCATCGAAGGAGTTAAAACAAGTACGGCTGCGCTAAACGCATCAGCAAATAATTCTACTCAAATTAAAATCGAAGTCTCGATAATCGCGCCAACGCAGGCTTGTGTTGACTTTGATGGCGATGACATCTTTAATTCAAGCAACGTTACAACCTACGGTCAGGTTTATGAAGATGTTTGCACTGGTCCTAGAAATGTTCGCGAATACACGTGCAGTAAGAAAGGAGACGTTTCTTACTACGTTACCGAGTGTCCAAGACAATACACCTGTATCGAAGGCGGATGCGTAAAAATCGCTCAAACATGCAAAGATAGCGATGATGGGATAAACGAAAATGTTTCCGCAAGCGTCTGGATTAATGATGCGAATGGTTTTCTAAAAGAGTATAAAGACACTTGCCTAAGCTCGAATCAGCTTCTTGAATACTATTGCAATGGTAGCGAACAGGCAACAAGAATTATCGATTGCAATAGTCAATTCAGCTGCGATAAGAATTCGCCAAGCTGTACTTTTCCTAGATAATCGAAACGTTTTTAAATACTTTTTAACACATATTAATTATGATTAAGTACAAAGATCTTGCCCAAGGTGCAAAAGTTATTCCAATTTCTAGAGCAGCACCTCATTTTATTGATGAATCAGTCGCAAGAAAACCTATTCCGCCAGAACAAATGGGTCAAATGCACGTTTTAACTCCAAGACCTAACTGGTCAAAACTAGACCTTGAAAATGATCGAATAGAAATATTCCACAACTTAAATTTAGAACAAACCTTGGAGTTAGAAAGACTAGATTTTGTAATTTTACCAAACAGTGTTATTGATCATATTTTACAAAATCCAAAATTAAGGGAGAAATACGCGAAGTTAGGTTTATTTCCCTGCAGAACTGGAACCTGGGTAGACCTTGATGAAGAAAATTGCATTATAAAACAGGATGGAAAAACAAAAGAAATCAGACTTCATACAAAAAATGGTTGGTATAAAAAAGACGAGTTCGGAATTCCTTCTGGCGCACCATCTAATGAATTTGATCCTGATGCGAGATACTTATATAGAGCAGGTAACTGTTCTGAGTTTCTGGTTCGCGTCGCCGGCTACATAGGCTGGCCTAACATCTATGCGGGCACTGGTTGGTCCAATGGTCTTGGGGTGGCGTGCATTACCCGCGAAACGTATGAGAAATTATTCGTAGATAAAATCTGAAGTCTTAACAAAGTCTCTAGTTATTTTTATTTCTACTTGCTGAGCTCTTTTCGTGTGTGGGTTTCTTTCCAAGCCCCAGCTTTATTTGTTCTTTCAATTACGTATCTTTCTAATAATTCGTCCTTGTTACGGTCATCTAAGTTTCTCTTAAAAATTTCTGCCCGTGTTTTAACTGTTGTTAAAGTTTCTCTTATCTCTTCTATAAATGCTGCTGCGTATGCTCTTTCTTTTAAGTGTATTTCCTTTGACGCAGGGTCATTTAATAAAAAACTCCAACCAGCATGGTAAGGGAATTGTCTAATTGGGAAAGGTCCCTCGCATAATCCGCTGTTGTCTACGCCTAATCCATACTTCGCTTGTTCGTCATTAATTGTTCTTGCGGTTGGATACCAAAGTAATTCGTGCGAAAATGGGTTTTCATAATCGTACTTTCGGTAGTGTTTTTTTAGCGCACCATTTACATCGTTAATCGGGCCTAGAATTTTTTCTAATATCGGCTGTACTAATTCTGGATCGTAAACTTCGACGACGTGCATAAGATATCTTAGATTTAAACTCCTTCTAATTTCTAGTCCTGCCTCAGTTAACATATGCGTTAATTCTACAGGTTCACTTATTAGTTTTCGTTCCCAACCAAAAAATAATGTGAGCGGTTTAAGTCCTAAAATTGTAAATGAAAGTTCAAGCGAAATCGTGCGTTGCACTATCCACGTTGTTGGATCGCTTATGATATAATGCGGTCTAATTTCTCGTAAAATGTGGTATGCATCATCAAAATGTTTTTCGAATCTGTCTTTAGCATGTGGAAATGCAGGAAGTATCCTTTCCTTGAATATGCCTCTACATAATTCCTTATGGCTAACCATAATTACTTTATGCAAAAAACAGTTTATAAATGTGTGGTTTTTGATGATTGAAGCTGTTTAAAGTATAATGTCAATATTCCCCTTAGAACTAACGGTTATCGCAGTCTCTTTAGAAAAGTCAAATGTTTTAGCAAAGCCTCGAGTTATCTTTATGTTCATTCCCTTTTGTATCCATTTACCCCGATCATCGAACATGAATACGATTGCCTCATTTTCATCTTCATCAACAACTTTTAGTCTTACTGCTTCTTTCTTTTCTTTGCCTTTGGGGTAAGTAATATTTTGCACTTCTAAGACATTTAGAAGTTCAGTATTTATGTTTCGCATTCCATTCTTGATTTTTGTTAAGTTTGTTATTTTTATTTCTTTGAATTTATCTCTTGCTAAGTTGTAAGCTAATTTGACATCCTGTTCTGATTCTTTAGTAAGCCGCTTCATTTCCCTTTGCATTAATTTATCGTCTCCCCCTGATGCGAGCATTGTCTCGTACGCGCGTTGAAACACGCTTTGCGGTGCTGACGCATACATTTGTTTTGCCTGTAATTCTTCACTGTCCTTTTTCTCAATGTTTTCAATTTCATTCGCTACAAGCGAGACGTTTTTTTGTTCAGTTGTAAGAGAGCCTATTTCCTCTTCAAGTCTTAGCTGCTTTGGTTGGCCTAAGTGCTGTTCAATTTGCTCTTGTAAATCTTTATCTGTTTGATAGCCAGTTTCTGCTGGAGTTGTCGTATCTGTGGCAGTAAATGAATCTAAATCCGAAATAGCTTCCATGTACCCCGTTAAAAATTCTTGTATTGCTTTTCTTCCATTCTCGCTGTCTTGGTGCATATTTGCTGTTGTTTTCATGTATACCTTTTCAATTGTTGGCATCATTTTGTTTTTTACTGCATCTGCACGTAATTTTCCTAATTTTTTTTCAAATAGTTTTGTAATTGGTGCAAGTACTCTGTTTCTTTTATTCTCCTGATCAAGTGTCGTTGGTGTTGATATATCTTGCTCGTGATTTTCAGAAGAAAATATTTCCGCAAAGCTCATTACTTCCTGCTCGTTCGATTTTCTTTTATCTAGTAATGTCTGTGCGACTTGTTTTACGGATATATCTTTATCATAACTTAATTCCATTAAAGCAAAAAGTGCAGCAGGATCATCCATTTCCCCTAATTTTCTCGCCGCATTCTTGCGTACATCGGGGCTTTCATCAAAAGTAAGTGAGACTAATTTATTTATATTCGTTTGAGTAGTTTGCATATTTATCCAACTATATACTAATAGTATAGCTTAAAAAACATTTTTCTTTAATATTAGATTCTTAATATCCCGAGGCCAGAAAATTTATCGCCTCGGTCTATCCTGAACCAATGAGATAAAACCTAAGATTTCCTAATCGGTATTACTTATTTGGTTCAGTATATCCCCTGCTAATACTTAAAATATGTATATATAAATTGACTTAGAGAACTCATGATATACGATTTCTCTAGAAGTGATTTTGATGAATGATGAAGAAATGAAATCCCAAATAACTCCACTTGAAACAGAAAAAAATTCTCTTATTGAAAGAATTAAAGAACTTAATAAAAGACTAAGGTATAAAAGCTACGAGCTTAAGGCACTAGAGCCGTTCTTAAAACAACACGAAGGCGTAAATATAGGTCCTTTAAGAGAAAGAAAAAGAAAACTGGATTTTAGAATAACTACTGCAGCATATACTCCTAAAATTGAAAGGGATCTTTTAAAAGAATTAAAAAAGATTGATGATGAACTGGCAAAATACAAAGATGTTGAAAAAGGCCGAAGAAAAGAACGGTTTGTAAGACAGGATATAATTGATATAACTGCTGAAACATCTAAAATCGAAGAACGCTTAAAAGTCATTCGAGAAGAATTAAAAGTTCTTTATGTTGATTCGCAACAAATCCGTGCCACAGCAAGAAAAGAAGCTGCTATAAAGGCGTTTAAGGACGATATGGCGACTCTTGAAGACATGGGAATAATTGTTGAACATAAGGGAAAGAAGAAATAGTTTATTCTATTTTTTATCTTTTTTATCGTAATCATCTAAAATAATTAAATTTTTATCTAAAATATTTGAATATTTATCTGGTTTTAAAAGCGTTTTCTCTCTCACATTTATTAAATCAATTTTCCAGAAACTGGCCTGATCCCACTAAAAAATTCCTTCGGAATATCTGCTGCTAATTGAAGTTATTGTTCGGGTTTTTGTTCTACTGTAACTGAAACCGAGCAATCTTTTGTATAAATTTCTAATTGATATTTTCCGGCTTTGTCAATTTCAAATGTCAAAGTATTCGTGATTTTGTTTCCCCCTTGCGGCACTACCTCATCCAATATTGGCCGTTCAAAAATAGCATCATGTCTAACAAGCTTAATCCTTGTGTATCCTCCTACGCCTTCTAGGTTAATTACAAAACCAACCTTTCCAGCATCTAAATCAAATGCCTCTGTTCGTGAGATATCTTGTCCCGATTCACTAGATTGTCTAAATGTTTTTGAAAAACCCTCGGAAACCTTTGCAGGTTCTAACTGCATTTGTTTTTCTTTTTCTTCAAGAAATCTTAAACGAGCTTGAAGGGTTGCGAGGTGTTTTTGGTTTACGGAAAGACGCCATTTTGAGAACTTGTATTTAGGATACAAACATATCTCTAATAAACCTATCAATGCTATTTCAAAATTATCCTTACTTATATACTTAGCGGATGAATATTCTCCATAATCATCTATTTCAAATTCCCCGTGTTCAATCTTCTTTTCTGTTTCCTCAATCTCTTTTCTAACTTCTTCAATTGATTTACGTTTTAATCTCCAAGTTTTGAAAGCTGAAACATAACCTCCTAGTGATCCTACAAAACCCAGCGTAGCTATACTTGCAACTAATAAATCGACCTTTTCTGCACCATCTAAAATAATCCAAGATGCTAATGTTGAAATTGTTGCTCCGAAGATCTTCATTGACACTCTTCTTCGCATTTCGCTACCCGTCAACCTTTCCTTGCCAACATCAACAGTCGCAACAGTCTGCGCTTGCCTAGTTGTCATCGCTTGCGTAGTTTCCTTTTTAGTTACCCTTAGCAAAGCCTCCTTCATTTCTGTTGCAGTTGCAAATCTTTTATCCGGGTCAATTTGCATTGTTCGTTCTACGATCGATCTATGCAAAGAATCAAAAATTCCAGAATAGTCAAAAATAAATGTATTTTTACAATGAGGTTCAATGTCGCCCACAGATAAACTAAATAACATTGAACCTAAGGAATACACATCTGTTTGGAAAACTGGTTTAATACCCGCTTCAGGTGCAGTTGTGTGGGGTGTCTCAAATAAATATACTGAAGATAAGTTGCGATCAATTCTCGTTCCAATTTTTGCTGTACCGCCTACTTCAAGAACACGAATTGTGCCATCTTCTGTTAAAAGTGCATTGCTTAATTTAAAATCCCTTAAAATTAGACCCTTGGAATGCGCAGAAGAAATAATGTCACAACATTCGCTAAGCATCTGGGTACTTAGTTCTGATTCTAAAATCCCTAGTTCATCAAGTCTAATTCCAGGTATATATTCTTTAACAAGATAAATTCTTTTTGTTATTTGATCATTTATGAATTCAAAATATTTACAATATCTAGGGTCTTCTTGTAAAATTAGTCCTTTTTTATATTCTTCTTCAAGTGATTCTGCTCTCGCATAATTCTTATTTGCAGTTGTTTTGATAACTACGTTTCGGTTTTCTTTTATGTCGTGAACTAAATATACTTCATACTCTTCTTTAGCTGATTTTCTTAGTGTTTGTATAATTCTAAATCTTCCAGTGAGCATTTGTCCTTCTTCTGGTGGCATTAATTTTAGCGCAATTTTTTCAGTTGCAGTCTTCACTTTATCCGTTCGTTCGTGTAGTCCTGCTAAAGCTAAATTTGTCATACCTTACTTATCCGTAAAACCTTTTATAAAGTTATGTTTTATGGGGAAAGACGTAATAATAGAAAGCTTTATATATGTATATATACTATATATACATAGGTGTTAATATGGCAAGAGCAATTATGATTTCAGATCACGTTTATGAAGAATTAACTGAACTAAAAAAACCAGGAGAAAGCTATAGTAAAGTAATAGACAAGTTTCTTCATGAAAATAAAAAGGAGGAAAAAAAAGATATCATGAAGTTTGCTGGTGCCTGGAGTTTTCTTAGTGATGAAAGTGTTGATGAGATAGAAAAAACAGCAAAAAAAATAAGAAAAGGCTGGAGAAAAGTGGAAAAATGGTAGTACTAGATACAACATTCATAATTCATTTTCTCAAAAATAAGGAAAATGCATTGCAGAAAGCTCAAGAAATAAACGAACCAGTTTATACAACGAGATTAAATATTTTCGAAATTTTAGCAGGGATTAATCTGAAAAAAGAGGAAGAAAAACAACCTGCCTTTAGCATCTTTAATGATTTTTTGTATTCAGTTAAAATTTTAGAACTTGATGAAAAAAGTACAAAAAAAGCTGCAGAAATTTATGCATATTTACATAAAAAAGGAGAGACCGTAGATAAAATTGATGTTTTAATCGCATCTATGGGAATCACGAATAATCAGGAAAAAATAATAACCGATAATGTAAAAGATTTCTCTAAAATTCCTGGAATAATTGTTGAAAAATACTAATCTTAGCTAAATCATTTTTGTTGCGTGTTTAATCTCAAATAATCCTTCACCATCTTATCATGATCAAAAGCCAGCTTTGGTAATTTGTCAAGACTAAACCAAGCAATTTCTGCTGCATCATCTCCTGCTTTTATTTCGCCCGAAATTATTTTACATAAATAAGTCGCTACAATCGTTTTTCTTGGGTCTCTATTAGGTTCAGAATAAATTCCTAATAAAGAAATTGGTTCAACAACAAGATTTGTTTCCTCTTTCATTTCCCGTTTTAAACATTCGATCGCATCTTCGTTTTCTTCAATACGGCCGCCAGGAATCGCCCAAAATCCTAAAAATGGTGGTGCGCCTCGCTTAATTAAAAGTATTTTGTTATCATTAACAACTAGTCCATCGCATGCAAATTGTCTCATAAATAAAGAATAAAAAGATTATTTTATAACTCGATTCATAATTCCCTTAGTCTAATCTTAAAATTTCCACATTGGATATTACTCCGTTTGTTCTTCTTGTACTGTCGCTTGGATCAATCGCACCAATTCCAAATTGATTTAAATTTTTAGGATCAACTCCTTCAACTACGACTAAATCTAGTGGTTTCTCTCTTTTAACTCGGTCTTCTTTAGTTGCATAAACTGCAAAAAGAATCTTGTCACCAACTTTAAGAAGTTGTGTGTAATAAACCACGCTTTCCTGGAGGCTAAGACTCATCACTGGTATTACTGACATGCCCTTTTCATCGACATCTTTTCTCTCGCCATTTTCTTTAATCAACAGTCTATATTGTTTTTTTATGCCTTCCTCTGTAGCGCAAGACCATCTGCTTACAACAACCCCATTATCACTCGAAAGAAGGTCGCCTGGTTTATAATCCCCTTTATTTAACATGTGTGTTCCGTCAGTAACTCCAAATGCAAGGTATGGTCTGCATTCTTCATTGCGCATATCTGTATACTGTATATCTACATTCAATATAAAATCAGAAAACTGTTCGTTGTTGCGAACCATAAAAAATACTTTGTTTGCAACTCCAAGGGGATAATTTACAAATTCAAATCCTTTTTCGCTAATTTTAAAAGAGGATACATCGGTATTAAACATTTGAAAGGCTTCCCAGTTTTGTCCGCCCGCATTTACAAGCGGAACTTCCACCCGTCCTTTCGCAGCTGTGGTTATTTCTTCAAATAAATTTTTAGTTGGTTTTACGAATGTTTTTGTTACTCGTACTTCTTTCTGTTCTTTTTCTTCTGTTTTTTCCTTAACCTCTGTAACATCATTTAATTGTCTAAGTTTTTGTATTACCTCTACCCTACTTTTGTGCGATATCTCTTCTTTCTCTACTGCGACAGTCTTTGGTTTACTACTTCGTTTGTAAGCACTAATTCCGCCCGCAACTGCCGTCAATAATAATGCTCCCGCAAGAAACCTTTTTAATCGAGAATTTGTTGATTGCGCTATTTTTGCCTTTCCGTTTTCCTTTGGTCCATTCTTATTGTAAGTAGTCATAATTCTATTGCCACATAAGTCCTTTTAATACTATCTTTTATAACTATATCTGTTATCCATAACTCGGTTCTTTGTAAAACTCTTTTTTATAATTATTTGTACATAATAGTTCATACAACGGGCTCATGTGGCAACCTGGATAACCGGCAGGGCTTCGAATGCCGAAGTCGATTTTGACTTTAAAATTCGGTTAGCAGTTACCCTGAGATGAGGGTTCAAAACCATTACTTTTGATCTTGCAATTTCTTGCGGCAAAAGTAAAGGTGTTGGTCAAAAGCCTTCACGTCTAAGCTAAGAACGAAACGCAAGACGCGAAACTTGAAGACTAGAAAATCCCTCTGGGCCCGTTTTATTTCTTTTTATTCATATTTTCTATTTTCTTGTATTCCATACTTGTCCACCATAAATTACATATATTTAAAAATACTAATATTCACTAATTATAACATGACACTTAACTTTAAAGCAAATCCTGATGTTCGCTCAAAACAAAAAACTGTTGTTCTGGTTCATGGTTACACTGGGAGTAGGCGAGAATGGGGAAAGCAAGGGGAAGCACTTAGAGAAAAAAATTGTCGGGTGGTTGCTTTTGATTTAGCAGGCCACGGTGAATCCGTTTTAAATGGGTCAAATAAAACTTCTTATCTAAAGGACAATGCGCGTATTCTTGTGTCATCTATAACTGCAATGGGGGTAGTAAATCCTCAATTTGTTGCACATAGTATGGGCGCACTTGTATTTCTTGAATATGCAAAACTAACTATTGGTACGCCTTTATTTCCGGCGTCTTCGGTTTTGGTCGCGCCAGAATTAGGTGATCCTAGATACTTGGGTCCAGGGGGTTTACTTTCAGGGAGTTCTCTTATCGCTAGAGCGCGATTAAATCGCTTTAACAATCTAGTCGATAATGGTCAATTTGAACCAGCTGATGATTCGTTAAATGCTACAATTCGACTTTTCCAAGCGCTTGGACCAGCAACTATGAAAACATTCGGGGCAACTGATGCTGCCGTTTCAGAGTTTAAGCAATATTTATTTCGTTTAAGAAATCTTGACCCACACGCGCGTCGAGTCGTTATGCAAGCTCAAATTGAAAGAGGCGCAGAACTACGAGCGCAATTAACTTGTAAAGAGATTCAATTGCCTAATCTTTTAGTTCTTGGCGGATCAGTAGATTTATTGATGGACGCAAAAAAAGTCGCAACAATACTTAATGACTCTGGAGTTAAATATGTCCAAAAAATTATTCCTGATGCTGGTCACTTCATACATTTAGAACAACCTGAAACTTTTACTAATCTATTACTAAATTTTTTAAATATCTCACATTAAAATAATTATTGGGGGGGGGGGTAATCACCTTCCTAAGCCAGTGATTACCATCATCCTTTATAAACCTTATTTTCCTATTTACTATTACTAATCTTTCTTATTATTTTGAAATTTTTTATTTATTTTTTAACTTAAATCATCTCTTCTTTTACCACACTAAATGTATAATTTTTACACTAATTTGATAATTTTATGTTATTTTTAACCTTTTTTTAATTAAAAATGTATAATTTTCACAGTTTAAAAACACAAAGCTTTATATATCTTAGAACTTTGTATTAAGTTATGAATAAACTTTTTGTTACATTATTTATAATATTCACATTAACCATCGTAAACTACGCTGCGAACTGCGAACCGGGGTTTGTTGATCAATTACAAATCCGAGCTTTAGATTCCAAACTAAGGGGAATCGAAAACGCAGTAATAAATGTAACCTATCAGGTAGATTCAACTACTGGAAAAGGTTACTTCACTTCCCCCGCGCTTACTACTAATGAAAATGGTACTGTTAGTATTCTAATTCGAAACAGAGAACAATTAGTTTCGCTAGTCGATTGCAACATAAAGATAAATGCACTTTATGCAGGGACCACTGTTTCAACAACTGTTACTGCAAATGCCCATCCAAGCCCAATTGACCTTAAGTTTAATGCATATACACTTACTGTTCAGGTAGTTGACCAGACAAACCAGCCAATAATAAATGCCTCCATAATCATAAATAATATCACAAAGAAGACTGACATAAACGGTGTTGTATTTTTGCCTGTCTTATCCGGTTCAACAATAATTTTAGTATCCTCTGGAGATGGCACTACCGAACGTACTGTTAATGTTCAGGATGATCTGCTTACTTCTATCGGTCTTGGATTTTACCCTCTAAATGTCTTTGTTGTTGATGATAATAATAACCCAATTCCAAATGCAAAGGTTCTTCTGGCAAATAAACAATATTTAACTGATTCGTCCGGATCATTAAAGCTTGAAAAAATATTTGGCGGTACGCAGACAATTACAATTCGTTCGGGTTCGATTACAAAAACTTACGATGTAGATTTATCCGTTGCGTCTAATCTAAAATCCATATTTGATATTACGCCCCCATCGATTGATAATTTAAACGTAAATCAAAGCGATCAGGGAATTAAAATAACCTTTAACGTATTTGATTCTGGTCAAAATCCAAGTGGTGTGGTTGGGTCTAATGTGCGGCTTAGCTATTACATTGATTCTGGTGTTGAACAAAAAGCATCTCTTTATGTGCGTGGCAAAACGCAATATACTGCAGAAATTAAAAAACCATCAATCGGAAGTGTGCTTAACTTTGTAATCGTTGCAGTTGATCAAGATCAAAATGCACAGACAGTCTCAGGCATCGTAACTGTTTCCGGTGGTCAAATTTTAAATAATACTAACGGGACTACAAATCCCGACCAAAAAAAACAAGATGGACAACCAGGTGGACAACCTTTTAGTCTTCCTTTGGATATTTTAGCAGGTATTGTTATAGTTATAATTGTTGTTTATCTGGTCTATCGTTTCAGGGGTGAAGAAAGCTAAGGTTTTTAAATTGTGTGATATAATCTATATACATAAACAATCATAAAATACAAAATTTTTGTTTATGTCAAATGGTGATTTAATATGCCAAGAGGTAAAAAAATAATTATTGAAAAAGAAATCGAAGATTCTGTAGTCGATGATTACAAATCTATGGATTTAGATGGGATCAAAAAAGATCGAGCAGAAAAGGAAGCAAGCCTTACAAGTACTGTTTCAACTGTATTTAAGGCAGCACAAGACCTTTACAAACAAAAAGCCGGTGAAGATGAATTAGAATCTAAACACAGCTTATACTCTGTAAAATCTGCTTACGATTATTTAAGAGGCAAGGGTGTAGATCTTTCATTTAGAGCCTTTGGAGGCAGAATTGAAAGAGGAACTATTGCTTATGTAAAAGTTGGAAGAAAGAGATTCATCCCTGGACGAATCTTAAATGATATTGTTGAAACAAAAGATGACTTTTACACAGTTAGAGAAGCTTATACTGAATATAAAAAATCAAACAAGGAAATTAACTTTAGGGCATTTATTGGAAGAATCGAAAAAGGTTCAGTTCCAAGCGTAAAGTTTGGTGTCCGAAGGCTTGTTCCAAAAGAAGCAGTAGAAGCTTTGACCCACATAAGTAATGATTACTATTCAGTAGGTCAGGCAGTTAAGGAACTTCATAAAAGCGGCATTAAAATTAAGAGGAATGCATTTGAAAGACGATTGGATAGAGGAAGAATTCCACATGTAAAAGTTGGTGGAAGACGATTTATCCACGGTGAAGTTTTAGAAGAGTTAACTGACAAGGAAATTGCATTAAAGGAAACTGGATAAAATTTCCTTTCTTTTAATTTTCTTATTTTATTTTTTATTTTTGTTGCTTTTCTTAGTATTTGGTTTACTTTTTCTTTTTAAATTTTTTTATTTTATCTATCGTTTTTAATATCTTTTATTCTTAATTTATTTATGGTAATAAGAAAAGCCTATTTTTTAGATGCAGACTACGTTTTCAAAAATGACCTAACTTACGTTCGTTTACAGCTTAAGGGTAAAAAAACAACTTTCTTATACTACCAAACTGACCCTTACTTTTACGTTGATGCGTCAACAGATAAAATTGACGATTTAAAGAAAATAACTGCACAAAATAAAGACGGCTCAATCTGCTCAATTCTTAGAGTTGAATCAGTTAAGAAAAATGTTTTTGGAACAGAAAAATCACTTCTTAAGGTATTTTGCAAGCAGCCTCGAGATGTGCCTTCTTTAAAACACAGTATTCCTTTTACTTGCTACGAATACAATATTCTTTTTGGTAAACGGTTTATGCTAGATATGCAGCTTTCACCTTTTTCAGTTATCACATACGAACGGGAAGGTAATAAAATAAAAAAAATAATTAAAATTGAAACAGGTAAACCTCCTGATCTAAAGTCTTTAGCATTTGATATTGAAACATACAATCCGGTTGGTATGTCTAGGGAAAAAACCGATCCCGTAATCATGATTAGTTATTCTAACTCTAAAAGCGAAGTTCTAACCAGCAAAAAAAGTAAGCATGATTTTGTTCGATCATTTACCAGCGAAAAAGAAATTCTCGAAGGGTTTTGCAAAATCGTGCAGCAAGAAAATCCAGATGTAATTTTTGGTTATAACTCAAGTCAGTTTGACCTTCCATATTTACAAGCTCGTTCCGATATCCTAAATACAAAACTAGATTTAGGAAAAGAAGGCAAAAGAATAAAACAAATTCGAAAAGGAATGGTAAATGGGATGCAAATTTTTGGCAGGACGCACGTTGATCTTTACCCATTAGTTCGGTTTTTTTCATTTATTGGCTTAATAAAAACTGAAGATTTTACTCTTGATAAGGTTGCAAAAAGTCTTAATGGTATGCAAAAAATTGACATTGACAAAAAATTAATCTATCAGATGTGGGATCAAGACCAGGTTGATACGCTTGCTGATTATGCGCTTATGGACGCTAAAGTAACAGAGCAGATTGGTCAAAGATATTTAAATCTTTTAATCGAACTAGCGAACATTACAAAGTTCCCTTTATTCGACTTAGCACTTTCAACAAGCGGGCAGATGGTCGAAAGCGTCCTTATGTTTAACGCAAACACGCGAAATGAAATAATTCCTTCTAAACCTAGTGAAGCGGCGATAAAAGAAAGAACGCTAAACCCGATTCAGGGTGCGTTTGTCAAATTGCCTGAACCTGGAATTTATGATAACATCGCCGTAATGGATTTTAGAGGTCTATATCCAAGCATAATCGCATCGTACAATATAGATCCTTATACAATTACTAAAACAGGGGATGAAAAAACATGTCATTACGCACCAAATGGAGCAGTGTTCCTAAAGCAACCAATGGGGTTAATTCCAAGTGTCGTTAACTGGCTTCTAGATTACCGGACTAAAATCAAAAAAGAGCTTAAGAACCACGATAAAAATAGTGAAACATACAAACAGTTAGATGCTAGGAGTTGGAGTCTAAAAATCGTTACAAATTCTATTTATGGTTACCTCGCTTATCCTCGTTCAAGATGGTATTCTCGTGAATCCGGGGACGCAACTACTGCGTATGGTAGGAAGCACATTACTGAAACAATTGCCGAAGCAGAAAAATGGGGGTTTCATGTTTTATATGGTGATACGGACAGCATATTTTTCTTATACAAAGAAAAACAAAAAGTTCTTGAATTTGTCGAACACATAAATAAAAATTTACCCGAAAAGATGGAATTAGAACTTGAAGGGTTTTATCCAAGAGGAGTTTTTGTCAGTAAAAAAACAGGGTCGCAAGAAAAGGGCGCTAAGAAAAAATATGCACTCTTAGGGGATGACGGGCGAATCAAAATTCGTGGTTTTGAATTAGTTCGGCGCGATTGGAGTGATATTGCAAAGAAGACACAGTACGATGTGCTCGAAGCAATCCTAAGGGAAGGTAGCAAGGAAAAGGCAGTAGCCATCGCAAGAAAAACTATCGAGCGGTTAAAAAAAGGAGAAGTAAGTTTAACTGAACTTGCAATTGAAACGAAAATAAGTAAGGATATGGATAAGTATGCAATAAAAAGTCCTGAAGTAGCGGCTGCTGAAAAAGCACAACAACGGGGAGTCAAGTTTGAAAAAGACAACATTATTTCGTATGTTATTACAAAGAAAGGAAAATCCATATCTGAAAAAGCCGAACTTCTTGAATTTGCAAAAGATTATGATCCGGACTATTACATAAATAATCAGGTACTTCCTGCTGTTATGAAAATTTTAAAGGAATTAGGCTACGATGAGCATGCTTTAAAAATGGGAGGCGTGCAAAAAGGATTAGGATCATTCTTTGAATAAGTTTAAAGGTGTAATTATGGTCGAACCTATTGCAAAAAGAAAACCATCTGTTGCAGATGAATTAAAATTTTTAAAAGCAGAAGCAGTTATTCCAAAACGTTCTGCCCGAATCGCTGTCCCTAAAAAAAATGAAACGCAAGATGTATCTAGAAAAGAAGCTGAAAAACTTGCTGCAAGTTTAGAAAATGAAGCTAGAAAAATCGAAGCTAAAAAAGTAAAAAGGTCTTAATTATGGGATTATTCGAACTTTTAGATGATGCCACTAAGAAAAATTCCGCTAAAATCTGGAACGGCATGAAACAACTTGAAAAAGACCAGTTTGTTGATCAGGTTTCACTTACTCTTAGTATTTTAGGCAGTGATAAAGATGGTCCAAAATTTGTTACAAAAATTCTCTCTAATTTAGTAAAAGATGGTTCAAGCAATCTTAATGATTTTGGTCTTTACATTGAAACAATTCACGATGATGATAAGTTTCCAGAAGAACTAAATCAAAAAGTACATCGGGCTTTAAGTGTTGTTGAAGACTATCGGATTAAGCATGCATTAGCAAGTGAACCAAGCAAGGATATAGGAATCTAATTATGTTAATTGAAGGAGAAAAATTAGACAAAATGCTCTTAGACGCAAAAACTGTTCTTGAACAAAGCAATTGCAAAACTTTTAGTGTAAGCAGTGTAATTCCTAAAGAATGGCTTGTTGACGAAGAAAAAGAGTTCGACAAAATGATTACTAAAAGCAGAACTGTTAAAGCCAAAATAAATCATATGCTAATTAAAGAAATGACTAAAGGTCAAACTAAAAAATGCACAATCGATGCAGATGTAAAAATTATTTTTGATTTTAACACCCACAAAATTAGTATTTCAAATGAGCCTATTTTTATTTTTGGAAGATATAACAAACTTGAAAAAGAAATTTCGCAGTCCCGTTGGCTATGTAAAAAATGCGAAGGCGAAGGTTGCTTTAAGTGCTATTATAAAGGAAAAAACTACACTTCGGTTGAAGAACTTATTGGAGAACATTTCAAAGAGTTGGCACAAAGTTCAAACTATTGTATGCATGCTAGCGGGCGTGAGGATGTTGATGTAATTAATACTGCCGGTCGTCCATTTGTTCTTGAAATAATGAATCCTAAAAATCTTTTACTTGATTTAAATGAAGGTGCTAATCTAATAAATGCTCAAAAAGAAGTTTCTGTTTCTAACCTAAAAAAAGTTCCACGCTCTTTTGTTGAACTCGTATCAAACTCGCACTTTGATAAAGAATATATTGCAGAGGTTGAACTTGATCGGAATGTAACTAAAGAAGACGTGGACATTCTTTCTAATTTTAAGGGCGTGATTGACCAGCAAACGCCTAATCGAGTTGCGCATCGAAGAAGCGATTTACTAAGAAAACGAATTATAAAAGATCTTTCGGTTGTTAGTCATGAAGCTAATAAAGTAAAAATAAAAATATTCTGCGAACCTGGTACTTACATTAAAGAATTAATTTCAAGCGATAAAGGTAGGACAAATCCAAGCATAAGTTCGCTTCTAAAGTGCGAAGCAAAATGCATTGATTTAATCGTTTCCAAGATTAACGACGGATTTTTGGATTTGGTTGTTTGTTAAATCTATATTATCTATATACCGCATAACAATTTGTCCAGAGTCCTTTTTCTTTTACATACGCTATAAGCTTTTTGTGCTCTGTTTCGGTCATTCTTGGTTTTAATAAATCATTTAGTATAACTCCATCAAATTCCATCCAAAGGTCGCTTAAAGGTTGTACTTCGTTACCATTTCCTATTAATTTAAACCCCTTTACGAATGCATCAATCGTATCTTTCATTGCTTTAACAACAGTTTCTTCTGGTATTCCCTTAGAAAAAAATCCTTTTCTTATACTTAGTTCCAGGATTTGACCCCTAATAAGTTCAATTCCTGCTTTAATTGATTGTGCATAAGCTGTAGCAGGTAAAGTTATTAGTTTATCTAACTTCTGGCCAACTCGCATATTTTCCGGCCATGCTTTTTCTGCATCTTTTGCCATTTGTTTTCCTTGATCCATTAATTTTGGATCAAATAATTTTTCGAATGGTTTGCCTTCGTGTTCTAATATTACTGATCTTTGAAACATTATTCTAGTAATATTTTCTATTGCGTCACTACCTAAATAAGATAAAAGAGCATTATCTGAAATTAAATTAAAACCATCTATTTGGGTTGTTATTGGTACTAAGCTACCTGGGATCATGTCTACTTCTCCTGAACCACTCGCTCTAAAAGCAAGTTCAAGTTTTAAGTTCATAGGACTTACTATAAAAAAGTTGTCCCTATCTCCATTCAAAATTACTGTTGCTGGCATATTCGCTGTCTGGTTACCAATTTCATATATGTTCGCTGCATAAGCCTCTCTCCTAAGTGCTCGTAATATCGCAGTTTGTAATACTGTAAGTTCTGTTACTGGAAAATGTATGGGGGTATATTGTCCGATTTCTCCAAAATTTCTATCTGAAACAGGTAAATTTCTTTTAGGATCCACTAAATCTCTTGCAGTCATTGGTCCTAAGTATTCCTCTCTTGTCGCATTCTCACTGTTATTCACAAATAGGGTAAAATCCTCTCGTCCATAAAGTTTATCTGTATTCAATATTGCTTGTGCGATTACCCATTCTTGTGCAGTTACTTGTATTGGGTTAATCAAAATTCTAGGTTTAAGTAGATCTGTTACTAGTTTTAGTTCGGTTTCAAAGTTTCCTTTTGCTATCGCGTTTATATCTCTTGCAATTCTCCCAATCTTATCTAGTTCTGCTGAACTAAATGGCCCGTCTTTTTTCATTTCTCGTTCGCGTAATCTGTTCGCAATTACTTTGAAATCTTCTATGCTAAATTCTCTAGCTGCATTAAATGAGCATCTAACATTAACTTTGTGAATATTTCCGCAAGGTGTTGTTTGGGTTTGGGCGAGTCTGATCATACTATAATTGTGTCAAAAAGTCTTTATAAATGTATTCTTTTTAACTTAGTTTTGCTAATTCGATTGTTACTATTAAATATTCTCCTGTCAAATTACTATTTATGAATCCTAATCAATTAGTTAAACTGTTATTGCCATTGTTTCTTATTCCGCTGACACTGTACTCAGTTTCATTATTCGGTCATGATGCGGGAAATGCAGTAATCGGAATCGCGTTCTTTATTGCAGTTGTAAAATTTGCGAACGAAAGCGAACGTAAATACATGATTATTCTAGCTGTTTTTGCAAGCATATTTGAGAGCGTAAACGTAATTAGCGGAGGATATAAATACATCGGAGCGCCTTTAGTCCCTCTTTGGGTTGGTTTAGGTTGGGGTATTTTAGGATTATATTTAGTTAAAAATGTTGAAACTTTCAAAAGTATAAATAATAAAAATGCGTATATTCTATCAGCTATTTTCTTTTCTGCAGTGTGGGTTCTAACTGGCGCAAGCATTCCTTCGCTTGTTTTCTTAGGAGTCGCTATTTCAACTACTTATGTTCTTAGTTTATCCTCCAAATTCCCCGCATCATTTTTCTTATTTACTGGAGTTATGGGGGTCGTAATCGAGTTCTTCGGAACTTCGGTTGGAGTTTGGAAATATTTCTTAAACGGTTTACCAATTGACCCGCCTTTACTCGCTTTAAGCATGGCATATTGTTCGGTTATCGCGTTTGGGATTTGGTTAAGTCGGATTGACTAAATTTATTTAAACTCTAACTGGATACGTTATTTAGTTTTTGCCATTCTTCTTTAGTAAACCAAGCTACAACTACAAGTCCCCTGGATGAGTACTCACTTAAATTTAATCCATCTCCTGAGAAACAGATCGCAGATTTTATTTTGTTCTCTTTATATCCGATTTCAAAAGTTCCATTTAGCTGAGAATTTATAAATTCTGTGTGGTTTGTTGTGTGAAATGGAAATGTTTTATTTGATAAAAAATTTGTGTTGTCTGCACTTACATTTACTTCTAAAATACAATCCGAACAAACTTCTCCATTCGTTTCTTTTATTATATATCTACAGTTACTAGAATTGTCGACAAGAATTTCTAAAAATACCGTTACATTGGTCGATACACAACTTGGTTTTAATGCACTAGAAAAATAAAAACTTTTATTTCTTATTTCACCAGCGCTTATTTTATCTGAACTCCAATTTAGTAAAAATGTTGAAGTCTCTCTACCAATTGTTAGTTTAGAATTAATCTGACTATTAGCAACATTGTAATCTCTTTCCAGACAGGAAAACTTATACTCTGTATATACCCTATCGAAATTTTTGTTTCCTGTATTCGCTAACGTAACTGGAATTCCATTATCTTTTGGATTATCCGAAATATCTATCTCAATTTTAGGGTTAGGAATAAGGTTTGGTACATTCAAAGTAATTCCTAAAAAAGCTAAAAATGCCAAAACAGTAATAATTTTATTTAACAGTGATTGTTGTCTCCATGACTGTTTTAAACTTGCAATTAATTTTGTCATTACATTACCAAAATTTCTTCGATAAAATACTACTTCAACTAATTCAATATCGCCGCTATCCCGCCAATTCCCTTAAGTCTTTCTCCTGCATCGTTTTGCGCAGTAAATATAATCAGATAAGCACCCTTATGATCCGCATAATCAACTAATTTTTCAACTTCCTTTGAATCTCGAAGCAACTCATCTAAAACAAGAAGCTTATTGACTTTGCCAGATTCCACAGCAGCTTTTACTCTCGGGATTCCATAAACAGCTAATCCATTTTCCTTCCCTTCTTCTTCCATGATTTTTTCAATGTACTTTAATTCTTTTTGAACACGCTGTTCACCAATAATTTTTTCTACCGCGCCTCCTTTAAATAATTCGAGTATTCCAGAGCGCTCAGCATAACTACAAAATTCAAAAATAATTTTCTTAAGTAATTTTGGATTTTTATTTTCTAAAAATGTTTTTAAATTGTCCTTTGTAAATCCAGGCCCAGCTACTAAGACAGTTTCCTCACTTCGGTCTATTTCCCGAGTTATTCTTGTATAATAATCCTCTGTCTTAGCTTCAAACTTTTTAGGTTCATCACGTTTGCGTGCGTCATTGCTAAATTCTACGCCGTATTCAATTCCGTACCCTCTAACCGTAGCCACAAGCGCGTGTTCTTCATCAAGTACGATTATTCTTAATTTTGGTTTTTTGGTTTCTTTTTCTGCCTGTTCTATTCTTTTAATTTGGTAAGCTTTCCATTCTTTTATTATCTGGATTCTCGTTCCTATTTCAACATCTAAAGTGTGATATTTCCCCATTTGGATATACTCTTCAGGGCTTCCACGAATTATTTTTCCTAGTAGCCTAAGCCGGTTAAGCGTTTTAGAAAATTCGATGTTTTCAATTTTTATCGCAATGTGCATTGGTTTTTTTTCTTCTTTAGTGCCTATTTTGACAGTTCTAAAAGTGCCTGATTCTACTTCGTCACCTACGCTTAATGACCTTTCAATGTGCCAGATATCTTCAAGGTTTTCTGTTCCTAGTATAAGTAAATTGGCTTTTCTGTCGAATTTGAATATTTTCATGCAAGTCACTTTTCTAATATCCTTTTTCAAGTAACCATTTCCATAACGGTAAATATTTTATTTTGCCTTTTATTCCGAACCATTCCTCTTCTTTTTCATCATCATAGTCTTCTGTTATTATGATAAGATTCTGACACTTTAAGTCTCGACTTCCTTTAAGTAGTGCTCTTATTTCCCTATTTTTAGTATCTGGATTTGCTAAATCAACACAAACTTGTACGAGTTTACTTATTTTTTCGTTCTCTGTTATTACAAAATCTATTTCTTCATTTTGCTGATTTTTCCAATAATAAAATTTAAGTTTGCCTGATATTTGTGCTTTCTTTAACTCCATAGCAACTGTGTTTTCATAAATTTTTCCTTTATCTTGGCTCATTTTAAATGCCTTGGCAGTTATGAAACCGTTATCGAAGCAGTATACTTTCTTATTTGATCTAATCTGTTCCTTTACCTTAAAGGAAAACTTATAAATTCTAAACAGTATAAAAGTTTCTTCTAGATATTTTATGTACTTGTCAATCGTGTGAATACTTTTACATACAGTTACGTCTTTAAGTGTATTGTAAGAATAAAATGCAGCTAAATTAGATATCAAATAGTTTGCTAGATTTTCAATTCTTTGCGGGGCTCTTATTTTATATCTTTTTACGATGTCCTTGTATATGATCGCATCAAAAAGTAGGGAAATATAGTTTACTAAGTCCAATTTTTTTACTAAAGGTTCTGGATATCCACCTGTACTTAAAAATTCATCAAGAGCCGCCTTTTTTTCATGATTAGTTAGTTCTGTTGTCTTTAAATTAAGAAACTCTCTAAAAGAGAAACTGAAGATGTATATCGGTATATATCTTCCAGTTAAGTGGGTTGCCAGTTCTCCGCTAAGTAAATTTGAGTTACTTCCAGTAATTACTAATTTATAATTGCTTCTCTGAAGTCTATTTACAAAAAGTTCCCATTTGGGTAAGTTTTGTATTTCATCTAATACTATATAATCCGGATCATTATACCTTGTTTTTATTTTTGTTAAAAGTTCATCATAATCCTTTAATTCTACTAATTTTTCATTGTCAAAGTTAATGTAAGCAAAAGTTCCAAATTCTTTTAATCGGTGTATTGCAAATGTTGATTTGCCCGCTCTTCTTGGCCCTATAATTACCCTAATAAGATTATCTTCGGGTTTTTTGAAGTTTGCGTCACGTTGAATATAAAGCTCATTTACCTTTATTTCTAATTCTCTCTTTTGCATCTGTAATATGTTGTTTAGCTCCTCAGTCATATAAATCATACTGCACAAAAGTTTATAAATTTGTGCATTACGATATACAAAGTGCACAAAAGTAGTTAAAATTTGGGTATAAAGCATAACCTTTTAAACACTTTTTGACACATATTTGGATATGACAAGAAGGCTCACTCCAAGTAGTGGCAATGTAATACCTATAGAAGCAGCTAGAACTAGAGCTTTTGCCGTCAAAACTGACCAAGATCACAAATCTTTAGGGATAGTTACTGGAGAAAGGGGAGGTTATGAACTAAAAAAATCTATTTTCAAGAACAATGGCACAACTGAATTATTTTTAGCAACTGATTTAAAAACTAATAAAGAGGTAATCGTAAAAAGAGTAACTCTTAAGGCAGAAGATTCAACCTTTAAACTTGCCCCAAGGGAATTTGACATTATAAACTATCTAGATCATCCAAACGTGGTTAAAGCGATTGATCAGACTATGACATCGAAGGAAAAAGACGGAAACCAGATAACCGAGTATTTCTTAGTAACAGAAAAAGTCGAAGGCAAAAATCTAAGGGAACATAGCGCTTTTGGCACTAATTTTTCAGAAGAAGAAAAAATAGAAATTATAACACAGATTTTGCAGGCACTAGAATATCTTCATGATAGTGGCGTAATACACAGAGATGTAAAACCAGAAAACATAATGGTTCATAAAACAGAAGATGGAAAAATAAATGTAACTTTGGTTGATTTTGGCGTTACGCTTACTGCAGTTAGTACTGGTTCAACCGCGCTTCTTCCAATATTTAGTAAGGGTTTTACTGCTCCAGAAGTTTTAGCATGTGCATCTGATGTTGATGGCAGAGCGGATATCTATTCTACTTCAGCAGTTTTGTCCTGGATTTTTACCGGTTTAGATGGAACAGATATGCAAACTAAATTAAGGACCAAAGAAGAAATTGACTGCATTGATGGTCAACTTTTAAGTATAATCAAAAAGGGATTAAAGGCAGACCCTGAAGAAAGATATCAAACTGCAAAGGAAATGAAGGAAGCTTTGGTTAGTGAGATAGAAGAAGGGGCAGATATTGCCGTAGTTGAACCCATTGACAAAGTGAATAAAATTTATCGAGAACTTAAAGCAAGAAAAATGGAATTAAGAACTAAGTATGCACAATTGGATCGTTCATTTAAGGAAAGCATGAGAAAAACTTTGAAATATGTTATCCCGTCATTTGTAGTTTCTGTAGCTAGTCTTGGTTATATTTTGACTGAACAACCAAAAGGACTGGCAGCTTTGCTATCTAGTATTGGAGTCTTCTTAGGTTTAACTGTTGCTGGTTTAGTGTTGCATTTTAAGTCCAAGGCTAACGCGGATAAACTTAAAAATCTGGATGACCTAGAATTACAAATCGGTGATCTTGCATCAGATTTAGAAGAAATTGAAACAATTCGGGATTTGGATTCTAAGCGTGATCTGTTTTTAGAAGCTAGATCAGAATCTTTGCTTAGGCTTAAGTCTTCAAAAAAAGCATTAAAAGAAGCAAAAGTCAAAACACAAGACACGGATGTTGTCGACTGGTTCCTTCTTGACCTTACAAGTAAAGAAATCCAAGTCCATAAAAACTTAAACTTAGAACAAACTCTTGCATTAGAAAGACTAGATTTTGTAATTTTACCAAATAGTGTTATTGATGAGATTTTACAAGATGGTGCGTTAAGAGAAAAATACACAAAGCTAGGTTTATTCCCCTGCAGGACTGGAACATGGGTAGAACTTGATGGAGAAAATTGTATAATAAAACAGGATGGAAAAAGTAAGAAAACAAAACTGCATATACAAGATGGCTGGTATAAAAAAGATAACCTCGGCATTCCTTCTGGCGAACCTACAAATGAAAATGATCAAGATGCAAGATTTTTGTGGAGAACTAAAAAATATGTTGGCCCTTTGGTCCGTGGCTTCGACTGGAACGACTTCAACGGGCAGGATGTCGGTGCCCTCAGAAGGCTCGACGGCGGTTACGGGGTGGCGTGCATTTCTCGAGCCAAATACGAAGAAATTTTGGCTCGATCTATTCAAAATGAATAATTAATTTTGAATATCGCGCGAAACTTATGAGAAATTATTCGTAGATAAAATCTAAAGTTTGTTTATCTGCTCTTACTAATCGTATTATTTATTATCAATTCTTCAAGAGTTGAATTTATTTCAAACATTCCTGATAAATACGTTCCGTTAACAAACACAAGCGGTACTACACGCTCAGTTACATTGTATTTGACCATAAACTTATCATAAACGTCAAGTTCATTTTGTATAAGTACATTGTACCAGATAAAGTTTGTAACATTCTCGTATTTTTGTTCTAGTTCGTTAATTTTCGGGTTTATAGAATTGGAAAACGGACAAAGAGGTGAATAAAAGTAATTAACTTCAAGATACCCTGTTTTGTTCTTTATTGTTGTGTTTTGATTTTGATTCGTTTCGTTATTTGTTAGATTAACAATGTTTAGACCTGAACTATTCGTTTGGTTTATTCCAAGCACGTCTATTTTTACAGGAGTACTATCATTTAGTTTGGTTATATTGGATTTCGTTATATTCGTCTTGTTTGTACTCTCTAAACTGGTTTGGCTGTTATTGCTCGTATTATCATAAAATCCATTTTTGTCGTTTTTTACACTCGTACAACCAGAAATGAGTAGCATTAAAGAAAAAAACGCTAGAATTAAAACTTTTTTCATAGCTATTAGTTAAACCGATTGTGTTTTAATTTTTAGGCTTTAATAATATTTACAATGCGTAAGGCATTTTTCTTATTTCTCTTAATATTTGCGATAGCTCAGCTTGGTTTTTCCACTCCTTATTCTTTAACATCATTGCCTTGGGACGATTACGAATGGAAAAAAGCAAACCCATATATTTTGTATCCTGGCTCCACCGAAATCTTTGATGGCAATACTATGCACCAAAGTCTACAGTCGCTTAATCTTTCGAACCCAATTTATGATGGTATAACCGATAGTGCCATAAAAACAAATATGTTATCTGCAAGGTCATCCTACCAAAAAACCCTTGAACAAAAGGATCGATGTAATAGTTACATGACTATAAATCTGGTTTCTTATGGCTATTTTTCTCTTGTTTCAGGTAATCTTCTTATCGATCTTTTTAGTGCATTTAATTCAAAAAATTCAAAAGACATAATCTTTGTTAGTGGCGTTAAAGGATCAGAATATCTATCTCTTATTTATCAAAATACTGACTGCATGGCTTATTCAAGCAACTGGAAATCCATAATGACTTCTGCTACAAACAGTGTTTTATTAAGTCAAAGTCTAAACAATCAAATTGACAAAAACCTAAATTTGTCACTGCAAAAGCTATATTTTTCAGGAGTGTGTGAAGAATACTACTCTGGAATAGAAAGAGTAGCCTGCGATGAGATTGAGCGCAATATACAATCCTATAATAAGTTAAATAAAAATCTTGATATTGATTTGTCGGCATTTAACGATGATATCTCCAAAAACAAACCCGTTACTTCCAAATTTGTTCCAATTATGACCTCCTTATGGGATAAGGACGGTGTAATAATCCTTGGTTCAGATATTCTTAATCAGTCTGATTCAACCCTAAATTCTGCGATATCTGTCCTTAATTTCAAAAAATTAGAACTAGAAAATGAATCCAAAAAAGTCGATTTAGCTATAACTGATGGAGAAAAGCAAAAATTATACCTTATCACAGAAGGTCTAGATTTTGACGGGGTTATTGGTTCTAATACAGATACGATCGCACAAAAATTTTCTATTTTAAAAAACAAACAAAAAAGAGCTAAGGATTTACAAAACAATGCCTCAATTCCAATATCTAAAAAATCTTATCTTAAGGATTCTCTAAATAACATCAAAATTGCTAAAGATATCGTTAGTTCAAATAGCGAAGAATCTATTTTGCTATTGCTGGATGCACAAAACGTAGTTGAAAATAATAAAAAAATTACAGAAAAAGAGTTTGCAGATTTAGAAGAATCCTATCAAAGTAAAACTCCAAGTGTAGACATTGCAAAGAAATTTTCCGCTATAAGTAAACTTTTAAACCAAACAAAACCGGAAGATCCTTACGGAACACAGTTCACAGATTATGCTGAAGCACGATCTCAAATAAAGGTATTAAAAGAACAAATCAATGGGTACGATCCTGTTACGCAAAAGCAGGCAGATCTTTTATTTTTAGATGTTGAAAAGTTAATTAAAAATGCCAAAAGCGATGGGTTAGACACTATTTCCGAGGATTTAAAGTTTAATCTAATTAAGGACTCAAGGTCCAAAACCTTATCTTTGGAAGTTCTAGGTGATATTCGATCATCTATCCTAAAAAAGGCAGCAAATACATACTCTGATTTACAATCTCAAAGTGATCGGTTACACTTCCTAGTAGACGGCGTAGCTGATTTATATTACTATCAATCGAAACTTCTGGATGCTGAAAACGGTCTTTTCAAAAATGGCAATTTAATCGTTGATGGAACATCTATCGGTCGTTTATCTGGTCTCAAAAATACCTACGATCGTCTGGAACTAGATCTATCAAAGTACAAATCAATTACCTTATCCGCTAAACTTGTACCTACAATTATTTTCTACACTAATGGCATATTACTTGATGAATCCGTTCCTTACTCTTTGGCAGTGAATATCGATAATCCGTTTGGACTGGATGCAGAAAATGTAAAAGTTTCAGTTACTATTCCCCAAGGACTTATGTTTACCAAATCGGACATTAAGCAAGGAAGCGAAAATATAATCGATATTACCTTAAACAAAAACCAGCTTGAACTTAATCTAAAGAATATATCTAAATATTCCAATTATCAGGTCGTTTTTGATAAATCAGCTATTCTTGCACGTTCACTTTCAACTAAAAAATTCGTTTATGGTACTGGGGCAGGTGGCGCAATTTTAGATAAAAACACTACAATCATGCTAGATACTGATGGAAGTTTGATCCTAAACTCTTCTTCAACTTATATTGTTGATGGCAATGAGTACCTAGGAGAAGTTCTTTCTGCCGGAAGCCACGTATTAACTAGCCAGATCAAGCTGTTTAACGCTTATAATCTGAGTTACGAAAATTATCAAACAAGCAGGTTAGGGTTAAACCAAGTTGTTTCTTATGACGAGGTTATTAAATCCGATGTCGACCTTGATAAAGTTCCTGTTTTCATTAGTGACAAAAATGATCAAAAAATCTCGCGTGTTAATGTACTTGCAATAACTAGTCACAAAACTTTGAATAAAGGTATTTTAAGTAACGGTATATACAAAACCGAAGTTTATGAAATTAAAAAACTCACGAATGCGACACTAAAAATAAGCTATATTCTAGAAAATGTCAGTGATTACATAAATGAAAAAATAATCCTCCTAAAAGGAGTCACTAATAATAGTCAAATTCTTTCTTTAGTAAATGCTGCACAAAGTGATTTGCAAAATAATGATACTTCAAATGCCGTTATAAATATTCAAAAAGCACAAAATGAGCTAGATCGGTTGAACTCTATTTTAGTGCAAAAACAATCAGAATACGATTCTTTAAGAGAAGCTGTTGACGCGCAATATATTCGTGTTAGTGCTGCACTTTCAAACCTCGATCAAAAAAGTGAATTCTATTCCTCCTTCCTAAAACGTAAAAATGAACTTTCAAAAACACTTTCAAATTCCGATGAACTTAAACAAAATCAAATTGAAAAAGCAATCTCTACTTTAAAAGAAGTTGATAATTCTTGGGAAAAGACCACTACTAATTTAGCTAGCAAGAAAATTTTCCTAGATTACAATTCGATTAAATCCAAAATACTTGCGCATGGCTTTGAAAGTGATCTAATCGAAGAATTCAATTCATTTGAAATCGCGCTCGGAGATTTTGGCAGTTCGAATAATTTAGATTCTTTTGTTACTCTAGCAAATTCATTTGCACAGGTTTCTAAAGTTGGATCAAACTACGAATCTAATTACACTAATGGTCTTATAGAAGGCTCAACTACTATAAACATCCTAAAAAATCAGTTGAAAAATGATTTGAACTTATACATTTTGGAATATAAAAATGCTAAAGGAAGTAGCTATGAAAAATTATTCCCAGTTGACCCCTCTTCTTTTGACAAAATTATTAAAGATGCGGAGTTAATTATCTCTAAAAAAGGCTCGCTTAAAGAACTTTCTTCGAAGAATAGTGAATTACAACTTAGTGCATTAAAAATAAAATCCAGTTTGACTGATCTTAAAAAAATCTCCGAGGATCAGGTCTCTAGTCTTAAAACTCTATTTGCTGCTAAAAAAGATTCTGTTGATTCTAGCCAAGCCGTAAAAATACAAAAGAATATTGATCGGGCTAGTGCGTTTATTGATACTAAACAGTACGTTGATGCGCTTAAACTTTCACAAAATACCTTACTTGATCTAACCAAAACTAATCCTAAAGACCAGACCCAGTTGATTATTCTTTCTGCCTTAACAGTAATTGTTCTTGGTGCGATTGCCTTTTACATCATAAAACAGAAAAAAGGGGAAGATAAAGGCAATAGCAAGGTATTTAGAAAGCTGGAAAAAGTTGAAGAAGTTGCAGATAATAATTCTCCATCAACTTCTCAAAGCTCTGATGAAAAATATTTATGATTTATGCTCTTCAAAAAAAATCGGCCATGCTGCTCTGCCCTTTTTTTAATTGGGCAGTTTCGTTAGCGTTTTTATTTTCCTCTGTTTGTTCTGATTTAATTTCTTTTTTTTTCCTATCAATTTCAAAACTAGTGCGCATTGTACCAACAATACTCTTCATTTTCTTTTCCTTGTTTATAGCTGACCAATAATAATACTCGTCTCTAGTTCCCTTTGTCATTAAGATATAAATTTCCCCTTTCTTTAATCTTGCTGCCCGACCTCTTCTTTGAATACTTCTTATTTCGCTAGGTACTGGTTCATAA
This sequence comes from Microcaldota archaeon, assembly GCA_038046765.1. Lineage (GTDB taxonomy): Archaea > Micrarchaeota > Micrarchaeia > Anstonellales > Bilamarchaeaceae > JBBSVN01. Next base: position 29,836 of record JBBSVN010000001.1, read on the forward strand.
AATATTACTGCATCGACACTTGGGATATCTAGTCCTTCTTCTCCAATTGATGATGCAACTAAAATATTGAAAACTCCCGATCTAAAATCATCTATTGTTTGTTCCTGTATCTTTCTTGTAACTCCATCTTTTTTTCCGACAAACTGTTTAGATACAAAATTGTTCTTATTAAGTTGGTCTTCTAGTAACTTGATTTGATCTCTATACTGGGCAAAAATTATTATTTTTTTATCTTTAAGTCTTTGCATTAAATTAAGAAGAAGTCTTAATTTTGGGTGATCCTCTACACTTTGCGTGTTTGCAAGATTAATTACTTCGTTAAATTCTGTTTCGCTTAGTAGTACTTTCGCTGATTTACCCTCCTTTTCATTAAGTTTTTTTATGTATTCTCTTAGTGCAAAAAGTCCCTGTGTTTCAACTAATTCAGTCATATGCAAAAGATTTAGTAATATTGTATAATGCACTATCGCGCGGTACTTTATGTCATTTGGTATATCCATTATTTTCTGGCGCATCTTTAGGAATTCTCCTTTATTTTTTAGTGGGGGTGGAAAACCCATTCCGCCTAGCATTCTTGCATGCTTTGACGTAAGATTATCGAGTTGTCTTTTTATCAAAAGTAACGTAGGGGAAAGCTCTGTTGTAAGCCAGGTCATTTCGCTTTTTTGAACATACTGTTTTACGTCGGGGTCATCAATAGTTCTAATTTCAATGTTTGTTATATTTAGTGCCTTTACGACCTCCTGTATTTTATCTCTTTTTCCTCCGGGCGAAGCAGTTAAACCTACAATCAAAGATTTTTTCTTTAAGGCGTTAGCAACAAAAGTGTATGCGTAATTCTTAACTGCGCGGTGCGATTCATCAAAAACACAAAGTGCAAAATCTGGTTCAAGAACATTATTTTTTATATCATTTGCAATTGTTTGGGGAGTTGCGATTATTATGCTATTTTTATACTCTTTTATTCTAGTCTGTACATTTTTTTCCCCTGTAATTAGTGCAATATTGTCTGTTTCCAGTTCTCGTTTTGTTGTTTCAAAATGTTGCTTTGCCAGTGGTTTAGTTGGAGTTAATAATAAGCATTTCCCGTTTTTCATTTTTTCTTTTATTAGCATTAGGGAGATTAATGTTTTTCCTAATCCAGTTGGCAGTATAACTAGTGTATTGCCGTTTTGCATTATCGAATTGTAAATTGCAAGCTGATATGCTCTTGGGATTAGCAGCATGGATAATCTGTTGCATTAACAGAATAAAAAATAATGCCTTATTCTAAAACAGCTTAATTTTCTTAAATAATTTTATCGTTGCTCGGTTTAATTCAATTTTTAACAAGTCTATTTTACTGCTTTTATTGTCGATTCGCCTTGTTTTATTAAAATCACGCTATATGGATGTTTTATAATTTTCTGGCATTTTCGTTTAGATGTCGCCTTTTTAGTAATAAGGCGTACGCAATTCGAACTACACAAAGCTTTTTAATAAAAATCTGGTATAACATTGCAGAATCAAATCATTTACGATGGTGAACAATATGACGACCAAGTTATCTAGAATGTATGGAATGGACTTATTTACCGATAGTGGTAAATTCTTAGGGAACGCACAGGACTTTATTCTTGACGCAGAAAGCGGTGAAGTTTCAAGAGTATTAATTGAACAATTGCCAAAAGGAAAGGAAGAAGCAAAAAAAGCACTTCGTGAAAAGAGTATCCTCTACAAAAATGTAAAATCTGTAGAAGATGTTATTGTAGTTACAAAAGGTCTTGGCGGAGCTCCAGTAATGGAGTAAATTTTTTCTATTTTTAATTATTTTTAATTTTTAATTTGTTGATTGGAGGTTAAATTATATGGCAAAAAGTTGGGTGCGTGGTCTTGTTTTTATTGTTGCGGTAGCGATTGGTTACTTTGTAACTACTATCTGGGGGCAATTACGGCCTGAAGATGATTCAACTACTGTTTTAATCGTTGGAGTTGTAGTTACGCTAGCCTCTTTTGTTGCGATGTATTTTATGACTAAAGGGGGCGGAGATTAGTATAAATTAATCCAATACTCCTCAATTTGAAAAAAGCGCAAGTTCTAAATACAAACCTGTCGGAAGCGACATTAATCATTTACTCATGGTCGCTTCAGCAGAACACGATTATAAACAATTTTTCAATTATCTCTTCTTAACTCCTTCTATATTTTCAACTTCTTAAAAATCCGTTCAACTCGTTTCCTAGTCTTCTGATCATTTTTAACTAAAACAATTCCCTTGTGGGGTTGCCCGTAAACAAGTACATAGTTCTTAGGCATTTGGTTCATGAACGCAAGTGCAGTAATGTCTTCCTCGCCTTCTATTAAAACTCCGCAATGGTGCTTAAGTAATTCTTTCGCATCATTAATCAATTTCTTAGAAAGCGTCCCCGCCGGGTTCTTGTATTTGACCATCTTACCAAAACTTTTTTTCATTACATCTACGTATATTTTGGGTAAGTCTCTTCGCATATATTTTAAGTCAAACACACCCACATATGGTTTTACTCCTAGAGCTAAAAGCGCAAGTGTTGAAATGTCCCCTACGCTTATTATTTTGTATCTTTTACTAATTATTTTTATTTCCTGTAAATCCGCATATACTTTTCCGAATGGTCTTTTTAGTTCCTTTCTAATGCTTGAGTTTATTAGAACGTAATCATTCATACTATTTACTTTACAAACTTATTTTTTAAACTCGAGCGAGTATGTATTATCTATGCGTTCTAAATCAAAACTTAGTAAAAACACCAAATTACTTGCCTTAACTAGTTTTCTAGTAGATATTAGTTCAGAAATGGTTGTTCCCTTATTACCCTTTTTTGTTACAACTATTTTGGGAGCGCCATTATTTGTTCTAGGTTTAATCGAAGCCGTGCGTGAATTAACTGCGAATGTCGTTGGCATATTTTCTGGAATAATCAGTGACAAGCTTGGAAAGAAAAAGAATATTATAATTCTTGGGTATTCGCTTTCTGGTTTAATGAAAGTTTTTCTTGTTACTGCTACAACTTGGTTTAGTGTACTTCCAATTGTATTTTTTGAACGGGTTGGAAAAGGAATAAGGGAAGCTCCGCGTGATGCGTTAATTACGCATTCTGAACCAAAAGAAAATTTAGGTTACGCGTTTGGATTTAGAAAAATGTGTGACAACGCGGGCGCATTTATTGGGCCCATACTTGCGACATTTTTACTTACTATTCTTATTTCGCAAGGAGTTGATTATGCTTATCGGACAATCTTTCTTATCGCATTAATTCCAGCTGCGCTTTCAATTGTTGTTCTATTATTTTTACAAGAAAAAGATGGACATAAGGCAACTGATGGCGTAAAAACAATTATCGGTGATGTCCTAAAAATTCCTAATTTTAAAAAGTTTGTCTTTTGTATGTTTTTGTTTTCGCTTGGGCAGTTTGCAATCTCGTTTTTTCTGATTCGTGCTGCAGATTACCTGACTTTGTTTTTGATTCCGGTCGTATACTTAGCGTATAATGCAATGTACACTGTACTTTCTCTTCCTGCGGGTTATTTTACTGATAAAGTGGGTGCTAAAAATTCTCTTTTATTTTCTCAAGTGTTATTTCTGACAGTTCTTTTAGGATTCTCATTTTTTGCAAACTCTGTTAGTTTATTCCTATTTTTTGGATTGTTTGGCGTGTTTATGACTATAAACGAAACCGCTCCGCGTGTTTTTTTAGCTAAGAGCGTTGATCATAAACACTATGCAAGTTCGATCGGTTTATATCAAGGATTAATTGGTGTTGCTGCACTTCCAGCTAATATTCTAGCTGGTTTTCTATACACGACAAAAATACTAGATGTTCCAGCGTCTTTTGTATTTTCGATAGTTACAACTGTTTTATCCATGCTGCTGCTTTTGATTTTGGTTAAAGAATAATAAAATGATAAATTATTTGTTAAAAATAACTACTTCAATGTAACTATCATTTTTAGTCTGGTTTTTTGTTATGTCTATTGTGTATAAGTTTTCTACGTAAACTGTTTGATTGTTTACAGTTGTGTTAAGTTTTATTGGTAAGTACACTCCCTTAGCTTTGTTGCTGTTTTCACATAGTGCAACTTGCGTTCTAAGGTTTGGCTCAGTTGTTACACTATAACCGCAGAACTCATATGTTTTATTTCCTACACTTAGGTTTTGGTTTAGGTAAATTCTTTGTTTTAAGCTAGAGATTTTTACCAATTCTTCAAAGGTTGTATTAGATGCATTTGTTTGCCATGTTTGATTTATTTGAGTACTATTGGAATAATTTTGATCATAAATAAAGCCCTGTTTAATTACTTCCTGTTTTGGTTTTGTTGCAATTATCTTTAATTTAGGCCCGGTTTCCAAGTCCTTAAACTCTACTACAATTATATTATTGTTCCCAAATAAACTAATCTGGTCTCCTTCTTTTATATCATCAAAATAACCATTCATAGATATAATTATTCTATTAACGCAAACATACTTTTCATTGTATATTTTGGGGTATTCCTTAGTTACCTTCCATTTATCATCTCCTAAAAATGCTGAATTATTCTGTAGTTCTGATAAATTATACCTCTGACCTAATAGGTATATCGTTTCCGAATCCTGAATGCACCAATCTTGCGAGTTGGTATAAATATAAACTGCATTAAATAAGCTAACCTTTTTCTGATCACCATTATCGCTAATAATTGGTGTAAGATAAATTTCTTCTCTTGGGTACCCGCCACCATCAAATGGTTCTATGAATTGGATTTGTTGATTTGTTAATCGTATAAATTCTTTGCTGTAAATCCCTGCTCCTTCAAGATTAATTCCGTATTTTTTAAGTGGAAATAAAAAAGTCCCTTTCCCAGTGGAAATCCCATCTCCCTTAATCGCATTTATAAGAATGGTAGAACTATTTTCATCAGAAGTTATGTTCATGTACCTTTTTTCGTTAACTTCATCTCTAACATATTCATAAGTACCTTTACTATATTCATATACTTTTTCAACCCGATCATTAATACAACCAAAGAATAATAATGAAACTAGCAGAATTCCTAAAATAATCGACTTGTTCATGTTCATTAAAATCACCCTGAATTATTAAATACTATTTCAAATGCTGTACTATCGCGAGGGATGAAAATTGATTTGATTCCTGGATTTAATGTATCCTCGTTTCCCCAGATTACTTTGACGTCTTTGTTGGTTTGATTTATTTCTAGAATATCTGAGAAAACTGAAATAAATGCAACTGAATAACAACAAGGTTCCATACGTGATACTTGCCAAATTCGAACATATTTTCCCCTTACATCCTCTGTCTTTCCTACTTCGAGTTTCCACGTATAATTATTTTTGTCTTTTAGCACTAAAAATTCCTTGTAGGGAGGGTAATATCCATTTCCTTCAGAACTAGAATACCTAAATTCTTCATTGCTTATATTTAATTTATCATCTTGAAAAAATATATTTGGTTTACCTTTTGCTAATAATAAAGAATAGTTCTCCTTGTCTTTCCTTAATCTTAGAATAGACCAAGTTTGATTTAAAATATCTAAAGTAATGCCACTTTGATCAATCATTGAAGAACTTGAAAAACCCAAAGACATTAGTTCTACGGTATCATTTGCTCTGGTTTCTTTTCTAAAGTAAGAATAATAACAATTATTATTAGTAATATTTAGTTCAGTTATATTTTGATTGTAAACCTCACATTGATAAATTAGAGGATCGAATTCCAGATAAATTCCACTTTCATTAAGTTGTTCTGTTTCGTTAATTAGTCCATAATTTGTTACTATTTTTGTTCGTTTTCTATTTTTTGGAAAAATCCTTATCGATTTTAACAGAGGTATGTCTCTAGTGTGATTGCCTTGACTTATGTTTCCGTCTTCCCAAAGTATATCTGAATTTGAGTAGTTTAGAACTTCTATATCAGATAAAACTGAAATAGAAATCCAGCTCGGAATAATTGGTTCTAAAGTAGTTGAATTAAGTGCACTACCTGATGGACCAAATTGCCAAATGTGAACATACCTGCCATTAACAAAAACCGTACCCCCTACTGCAATTAAGATTGATGAATCATTTGCATTTTCTAAAATTACATAAGTTCGATTGATAGATGCAATAAAAGTATAATTTGAGTATGTCCAGTTTACACCATCTATTTCAAAACTATCCGAACGGTTAATCCATTTTATAGAATAATTTTTTCCTAATATGACCTCACTTTTACTCTCCTTCTTCTCAAACTTTAAAATAGCGATTTTCTCTCCATTCTTTGTTCTAAATGACAGCGCATTCGATTCAGTAAGATCAAAGTATGTTGCATAATTATAAGAATAACTTTTTGCTACAGGTATCGAAGGATAGAAATCTAGTTTTAATTCACTTCCATTAAAAGTTTGATTTACAGCGTAGATCGTTCTATAGTCTCTACCAAAAATTCCTTGCTCAATAACACTTGAAAAATTGTAACTGGTTGATTCGATTACGTTTATTGGATTGTTATTTATTATTATGTTATTCGAATTATTCGACAAATTAGTTTGATTCAAAACATTCGGATTATCAAGTTCATTTACTTCAACAACCATAGAAACATTTCCAGAATCATTAGTTATGTTCGCTTTGATATCATAGTAACTACTATCAGTGCAGCCAAATAGTATAAACAAACTTAAGGCCAAGATAAATAATTTTGTGTTCCCGTTCATATGCTTTTTCTTAAATTCGCTTATTTAAATAAACTTTTTAGCAATAGTTGTTTCTAAAATATGTTTATAAATAAAGAAATGCTTCATTTAGCTATGCGAACAGCAAATTACCTTAGATTTTTTATTCTCTTATTAGTCTTAATTAGCTCTAGCTTCGCTTCATTTATTTATGGTGATATCTACTCGAACAACCTGGAAAAACTAAACAAAACGCTCATCAAAATTGACGGTCGTTTTAGTTACCAATTCGTTACTGAAAAATCAAACTATTCGATATTTCTTCCTGATGGCGAGTTTAACATAACTGCAAGTAATTTTGATAATAATGGTGAACTTGTCCTCTATAGTAAAGAGCAGTTTAAGGCGGGGGATAAAGACCAGAAAATTGATTTGGTACTTAACTCAGTTGGTAAGTTTAATTTCGATTGGATTGTTACGCTTGGAGTTCTTCTAATTAGTATTACTTTAATGTTTTTAGTAGTACTTTGGTTTGATTCTAAAAAACAAGGAATAATAATTAAAATTCCGGAAATCAAAATTCCGGATCTAGAAAACAGTGTCATTTCAAAGCAATTGTCTATCTCAAAGTCCGAAATTCAAACCGAATCGGCAGAGCTAGACCAGGATGCTAAGTTAATTCTGTCAATTCTAGAATCATTAGAAAACCGTGCAACGCAGAGCGAACTAAAGGATAAAACTAACTTTTCAGATGCTAAACTTAGTCTTATTCTAAGCGAGCTTGAGCAATTAGGCAAAATAAAGAAATTCAAACGCGGAAGGGGAAATATTATACGGAAACTTTAAGATTCGAGCTTAAATCTTTCCAGACCCAAAACCTCATCGTAAACATGGTCTGAACTTATGATTACGTAAGGTTGTGAACATGCAGCATGAAACGCATCAAAAACCCCTATCTTATTGTCATCAATATAACTTGCAGCTAAGTACGCAATTTCTTTTTCTAGTCCTCTTACTTCAAATAATTGATAAATATCGCTGACAATCTGCTCACATTCCATATTAAACTTTTTAGATATTAACATTGTTTCCAGAACTACAAAACTGCTAGTCCAAATTTTTCCTTTATGTTGCTCATAAACTTTCAAGGCTTTTTCTCTAAGCCAATCGTCATTTTTTATCAATGCACATATAAAATCCGTATCAGCAAAAAATATACAATCACCTTCTTTTTAAGTTCGAAAGTGCTTCTTTTTCAGCATCTTCTCTTGCAATTCTTTTCAAATCGTTAATTGTCAAATGTGCTGGTATTTTTTTTCCTTGTTCTTGAAGAGATTTTAACGGATCTTTTGATATTGGAATTAGAAGCAGTTTGGTTCTAGTACGAACTAACTCGTAATCTCGACCAAATTCTTGAATCACTTCCTGTGTAAGATTTACCCTACATTTTGAATCGGCATGTAATGAAACCATTTTTCCCACCTAGATATACTTTGGTGGGCAATATTTATAAATTTTCCCACTTGGCTATAACCCTGCAAAATTCAACCTTTTCAGAATTTATCCTTTTGTCGGATCATTAACTTTGCCTATAAATATAATCGACCCTGTGCCTTTATCTTGAATTATAAAAATAAATGGATGATCTGCTTTGAACACTGGTGGCGAAGGTAACGTCATAGGTTTCATTTCAACTGCTGTTGCAGCTGCTGCTTCTGTTCCTTCTTCGTTTACTTCAACAAATGCTTGGTGAATTACTTCTGATATGCTTAAATCCTTGTTACCCGTAATTCCTGAAAAATCTGCTTTGCTTGAATCAAATGAGGTTGACATACCTAAATCAATGAGATTTTTACCAAGATAATATTTACTCTGGAATTTGAACTTTGGAATTGAAACATCAACTTCCTGCGTTTGCATTTTCTGCTTCCATCTATTTAGATTTTCTAAAGACAGATTACTTTCTAAACTAGTCATTTCTTCTTTAGGTAAAATAATCAACATTGAAAGTTCGTTGTCTTTATAGGGTAGTTCTAATATTTGTAATCGTTCATCTTCAAAATAATTAAAGCTTTTAGTTTTTTTCATCATCTGCGCTTTTACTATTTTAGTGGAAGTTACTTCAAAATCTTCTTCTTTTGTTAAACTTTTATCAAATTTTGTTTCCCAACTGCCTTTGAAATAAATTGCATTTGTGATAATTAGCCTTATATTTTGATCAAGATCGTTTGGGCCAATCATGTCTTTTATTTTTTGATTCGTTTCGTTTTCAATCCAGTTATTTATCATTAATCTGGATTGCTCAAGTTGGTTGACAAAATCAACATTGGTAGCTTCCGCGCCATAATAGTTTTTGACAATGTCCTTGTAACTCTGTAATATTGAATAATCTTTTTGTATCCAAAGCGCGTTTGCTGTACTTAGATTATAACTTTTATTCGCTTTATTTAAGTTATTATAAATACTTGCGAACCCGGATCGTCTTACGGATTCGTTTTCAGAAAAATAAAACACTTTCTGTATTTCTTGTGCGGTTTGTCCTTTAGCTCCTTCATAAGTTATTGCTAAAGCACTTGAAATGCTATAAGGTGAGAAGAAAACGTTTTCATCGTTTGTTTTTTGTTTTGAATAAAGGTCAAATGCAAACTGATTGCTAGCTTCAACCATACTCTTTTTTTCTTCTGTACTTAGGTTAAGCGCAGTTGAATTTAATTGAAGTTGCAGTGCTGGAATTTCAGGCGTTTTATTGTTTGTTTCATTTTTAAGAAAGTTGTTTGAATCCTTTGTACTCGCACATCCTGAAATAAAAAGAGCTAATGCAATTATTAGTAATAGAAACATTCGTCCGCTCGTTGTTTTCATAAAAATAATGTGATTCGAAGGCTTTAAGGTATAATGTGATTTCCTTAGGTTTTTGCCTAATTTACCTATAATTCCCTCGCCCCGTCTTTCCCGCCAATAATTATCTTATCAAACTTCGTAAATATCCCGTTCTCAACAACGCCCGGATAATTCTTCAACTCTGCTTCAGTTTTTTTAGGGTCTTTAACTAACATTTCACAATCAAGTAAAAAGTTTCCATTATCAGTAATTATTGGGCCAAGTTTTCCATCAGAAGCGCGATAGGTTACCTTGTTTGTAAATGTCTTTAGAAAACGCATTACCGTACTATGCGCAAAAGGAACTACTTCAACGACTACTTTACCTTCTAGTTTTGGTTTTATCTTAGATTCATCTGCAATTACTATGAATTTTTTAGCAGCATATGCAACTACCTTTTCCCTAGTTAAAGCTCCGCCTCCGCCTTTTAGTACGCCAACTTTAGTTGCAACATCTGCACCGTCCACTGTCAAATCGATTCGTTCTACTTCGTCAGGTTCAGCAATCTTTAAACCTAATCCGAGTGCATAAATTCGAGTATCAAAAGAAGTAGGTATACATTTTATATTTAATTTTTCTTTCTTTACGCGCTCTGCAAGCAGTTTGATAAATTCTTTAGCAGTGCTACCGCTTCCAATTCCTAAAATCGAATTATTTTCGACAAACTCGAGCGCGGCTTTTGAAGCATTAATTTTTCCTAATAAATTCGATGAAGAAGACATAAATAGAATAAAAGAAACTAATATTTATAATTGCGCTAGGATTTTTTAAATTTCTCAGCTAGTTTTTTATCCTGCGTAAATGTTGCCTTTCCCTTGCTTTGCCCCAAGTATTCTATGATGTTACCTTCCTTATCGGTAAGCGTCATATCAGTTATTTCCTTACCAGTTCGCATAGTTAAAATAGCAGGTTTTCCTTTGAACATTACGCTTATGCTGTATACTTTTGTATCCTGGTTATACGCATAATGTATATCGCAGTTTTTAAAATCCTTAATAGACATAAAATCACTAAACGCTTACAAGTCTTAGCATTATCGAATCGTTAGCTTTAAGCATTTCTTTTATTTGTGAATTTTTTAAGAATGGTTCCATAAATTTAGCTGATATATTATACGCCTGAGCGGTCTCGGTCATTTTGATTTTATTTGTCATATCAGTTGTTTTTGCAATTTCGAGTTTTGGTATTTTTATTATTATATTTTGAAGTCTTTTGTTTTCTTCATCGTATTCTTTTGGTTTAAACGCTTCTGGTGACATAATTTAATATTAAACTAGGCATAATTAAATACCTACGTTCTACTTTCATGTTTCTTCTTATTGCTACAAAGGTCGAACAAAACCTCGTAAGCTTTTAGAAGTTCTGCATCTTCAACAAAAATCAGGAATTCTGGGACGCATGTCATTAATTCATAGATTAATACGTTATTTCGAAAGAGTTCGTTAAGAATTACTAAACCCACTCCCCGAGTTTTAACTATCACCGGAGGCAGGTGTAAATTTATTTCTGCTATGTTTTTCTTAACATCAATTATGTATTCTTTAGAAACGATATCCAAAAATTCCTCAATTTTAGACTCGTCAATCATAACTCTTATCGATTCTTCTCCCTGAACAAATCGAATCATTTCTCCTTTTTCATATTTTACGCTGTTAAAGATTTCAGATAAGAGTTCAGTAACTTTAGGGCTTTTTTTAACTGCAATAATTGCGAGGTGACTTTTAGTAGATATTTTTGCGCCTCTAATAAGTTTTGCAGCTTCTTTGTACTGATCTAAATATTTGTTTTCTTTAGGATATCTTCTTATTGCGCTAATTATTGCGTCTTCGCTACCCTCAATTCCATTGTCTCTACAATGTCTAGCTAGTGCTCGAACGTTTATCATGTCTCGTTCTAGGTCTAAGCGTATTGACGGGTCCTTGTCTATAAGTTTCCAAACAGAATCTCGAATATTTGTCATAAATACATTAAATGTGTCAAAACTTATTAAAATGTTTATTTTTTGTCATAAAATATAAATGCTACTTTTTGCAATAAACATTTGGTGAAAAAATGAAATTACTAATGAGTTTTGGAAAACATCAGAATGCTTTAGACGCTAGTGAATTAAGAGCTGATCTTGTCAGGTTTAAACCGCACGTGTACGTTAAAGAAACAATTCTCCTTACGCCAGATCGTAGATTACCAATCATTGCTTTTCAAAATAAAAGAATCAAAGATGGAAGAAAAAGTCCAGAAGAAAAAAAATCTCAGATGCACGATATAGCAAAGGCGTTTAGAGAAGAAGACTGGGTCGAATTTAAAGTTGAAGAATATTCTATAGTTGCGGATTCGCAAGTAAGGTGGATGCATAATGTTGAAGATTATCCACAAGAGCAGATTCAAAGGATGGCTGCTGCTGGGCTGTGCCACACGCGTATGGGTGGGATTATCCTTAGCTTTGTCTCAAGAGGAGATTTTGGATACGCTATGGGGTTAGCAGAACAAGAATTGCGTGGTTTTAAACTGTTGGTCAAAGATCGAAACAAACGAATAGTTCGCGGTATTATGGAAATGGAAAAGGAACTGCCGAATCTAGCCTTAGATGAAGAACTTAGAGTCTTGTGTCGATTTGGTTTAACTCATAAAGAAATATCTGTTCAACTAAAAGAAAAACTTGGTGAAAGCGTAGAGTTAGTTCGGTATCCTAAAGTTAACCGATACGTGGAGCTTTTATCCGACCCTAATCCAGGTATTTCAAAAGATGATCTAGTATATTATATGTTCTATTGTCTCTACAACGATTTTGTCGATACTCAATTTGGTGTTGATTTTGAAAAATCTGTTAGAATTGAAGAAGAAGTTTTTAGGCAATTAGGAGGCAGTGCGGGTTTCTTAGAGCGCATGGAAAAAGCTCTAAATCTTGGTATGGAGGGGGGAGGAGTAGATCTAAGAGTCGTTCAAAACAAGTTTATAGAAAACTTAAAAGAAGTCTATGAGAAAACATTAAATGGGTGAAAAATATATGCAACAACCACTTTATCTTCTTGATAGTTACGCAAAAGATTTGGAAACTTCGGTTAAAGAAATAATTGAAAAAGACGGCAAGCATTTTGTTGTTCTAGATGATACTGTATTTTACGCACGCGGAGGAGGACAACCATCGGATACCGGAAAGATTATCAGATTAAGCGATAACAGCGAATTTAATGTTGTTTCCGTTACAAAATTCGAAGGTAAAATCTTACATGAAGTAAGTGGACAAGACGCAAAACTCGAAACAGGAAACAGGATCAAATGCATTATTGACTGGCCTAGGAGATATCGCTTAATGCGCATCCATACTGCTACACATATTCTAGCTGCAATCATGCATAAAGAATAAGGAGTTCTAATTTCGGGTAACGAACTAGGCGAAGATAAAGCTCGAGTTGATTTTAACCTGCAAGACGCGAACAGCGAAAAAATCCAAAATTATATAAACAAAACAAATGAAGCGATTAAACGAAATCTAGAGGTAACAATGACTTTTATGCCTCGGGAAGACGCATTGAAGTTACCGGGCGCAGTAAAATTAATGGGTGCGCTTCCACCAGACATCCAGACATTGCGAATCGTACAAATTGGAGACGTCGATTTGCAGGCAGATGGTGGAACGCATGTTAAAAACACGAGCGAGATTGGAGAAATCGAACTAATTAGAATTGATAATAAGGGTAAGGATAATCGACGGGTTTACTTTAAGTTGAAAGATTAACTGCAAAGGGTAGTGCCTAAGTTTTTATAAAGATATGGATTTTTCTTAGGCACTACAAAATTTAGAAAATAATTAGTTATCCTTTTGCACAGTAAAACTCATCATCTGTCCAGAATTAGAAACGTTACTTATCGAGTCTGGAGTCTGTAATAAATTTTGCTAAAAACTTCTAAAAAATGAGTTTATTGTACAACACATCTTCCAGCGCTACAATAGCTATTTGGTGAAGTACTTGAACATGGTAGTGTAATACTTTTTACTTCATTACCATCACAGTAGTATTCAAGTACCTTTGTCGAATCAACACAAGTATCATAATTGTAAACTATTGACGCATTGTAAAGAATAGGGTGAACGTTAACATATCCTGATACTTCTCTTGTTATCCCATCACTATCTTTACAAGAAACATCGCTTCTACAAGCTCCATTTTGGCAAGGACAATTTATCTGTTCGGTTGCTTGCATATTCCCATTGCAATAATATTGGGTTAGTGTTGTTTCGTTTGAGCATGTATCCGTATAAATTCCTGGAAGTCCGTCTCCAAAGTCTACTTTTACAGAACCCTTAAGCGTAGTATTCCTAGTTGTATCATTATTAGTACAAATTTGTTGGAATTTATTACACGCTCCATTACTACAATAGTAGCCGGATGGACATTCGTAAACTGATGAGTCTATTTTGTTGCCTACACAAGAATACTCTCGAACATTCTTTGTTGAAGTGCAGATATCAGAATAATTTTGACCTCCATAGATAACCGTTCCAGGGGTATTTACGTTTCCTCCATTATCACTATCTGTACAATCATTTGTAGTAGTTAGAATGCATTTTCCTAAAAAGCAACTGTATCTATTAGGGCATAAAATCGCTTCTTTTTGTAATTGTCCATCTTGACAATAATATTCATCAACAGTATTGGTATCAACACAACTTTCTGATACATATTTATCATTTACAAATGCGTCTGCTGCAACATATATGTTTTTACCATCACTATCATTACAAACCGAAGTTGGATTTTTTATCTGATCTGTTATTGACGGTTTTGTTTGTGTTTCTTTAGTAGGAGTTGAATTTTGTACCTCTGTTTGATTTGTTGGAGTAACTACTTCTTTATAAGCGCTAGTACAACCAAAAATAACCAAAATCGCCGCGAGTAATAAGATCGTAAAAATTTTCATAAGATACCTTTTAACGTAAATTATTAAAAATACCCCTTAATCTGGGAATTTGCTTTAATACCTTTGTAGTAATATATATTAGACTAAGAAAAGAATATTAACAACCGATTTTAAGAGGTAGATAAAATGCAGTTTAAAGATATTGTAATGAACAGATATGCTACAAAATTGTTTGACGGGAAAGAACTACCAGAAGAAAAAGTACATGAACTGTTGGAATTAATCAGATTCTCAGCCTCATCTTTCAATATTCAGCCTTGGAAAATAAAAATAATAAAAGATAAAGAAACTAAGGAAGCTTTATTTGGTGCATCATATAATCAACCTCAGGTAACTAGTTGTTCGCATTTATTAGTTTTTTGTGCTGATACAAATATAATGCCGTTAATTGATAAACTCGAAAAACACCTCAAGGGTGCTATGTCTCCAGATAAATTAAAGCCATACATGGAAATGATGCGCGGATTTGCTGGAAGTATGAACGAGCAACAAACACTATCTTGGTCACAAAGACAAGTTTATTTAGCTCTAGGTAATGCATTAAATGGTGCTAAATCTTTAGGATTTGACTCCTGCCCTATGGAAGGATTTAGTCCTGCTGAATACTCAAAAGTACTTAAGCTTCCAGGAAATATCGTACCGGCTGCAATTTGTGCAATAGGTCATGCCGCAGATAAAGCGCATCCAAAAATGAGATTTTCTAAGGAGGAAATTTTAATTTAACTTTTTTCTTTTTTATTTGTTTTTAATTTTTCTCCAAGTTTTTGTATCTTTTAGAAACTTACACCTTTCACTACTATTTATAAATATTTCCTAGCTAATTATAATTATGCAAGTTCAATTAAATGTACCTGGTGCGAAAAATATTCCTGCTCGTGCCTTTGCTTCTAAAGCTCCACTTATGGGTGATAAAATTAAGGCGAATTCTCTAGTTATCCCTCTTAGTCCAGAGGTTATTGAGAGCGAATTAGGTCGACTAAGACGAGAGCAAAAACTTCCTGTAAGTATCCCAATTTATCAACCAGAAATGCCTGCAAATGTTCCAGATAAACCAAATTCTGCTCCCAAAGAAGAAGAACAAAAACGTGGAGTTGTAATAATTTCTATTTTTTAATTTTCTTTCGGTTTTCTTCTTTTTTCGATTCTATTTTAAACAAACTAACTAGTAAAAACTATGTAATCTTATGTTTAAATCGTGCGAATCGCTCGCAACAAAATGCCCTGTTCTTACAGTTTCCACACTTCTACTTAGTTCGGGGGTTACTAATGCTAAAGATTCTTTAATTTCCTTTGCTCCAACTAATAAATCGTCTTCTCCGCAAACGCAAAGAAACCTTTTAGGTAATTCAAATACTCTTAATTTTAAAAGTTCAAATAGATCTTCTGCTTGCTTGAACATTGTTGATAAAACCATTGTAGTTACTTCTGGGCTAGATCTTTTCAAATCTGCTAAAAATGAATCAAATGATTCAACTGCTTTATCTCCTGTCGCGATATTTCGAGCGATTAATGGACTAAATAATTCAAAAACTGCTCTTGTTAGCATAAATGATTTATATGCTGATCGATTAAGTTCTTGCGAATAGGCTGCGTTCTGGTCTAAATTGTACATAGTATTAAATCCTGCTAAAAGTGAACGCGTAAGTAACGAAACACAAGGTAAATTTGTATAAGGAAGGGTTCTTCTTACATCTCTTATGATTGGTGCAGCTAAAACAATACTCTCTGCTTGAATCATTTTTTGATTTTGTTGCGAAAGCCTAGCATAGTTTATTGCTACTAGTCCGCCCCAGCTATGGCCTAATAAGTGTAACCTTCTAATCCCTAGTTCTTTGCATAAATTTGCGATTGCTCGAGTCGAATCATCAAGAATTGTTGCTGCAGTTGATTCTCCTAATGCGGATAATCCATGACCTGGCAAATCTATCACGACTAAAGGTTTTCCCATACTACAAATCGGTTCGACTTGTCCTAAGAAATCTTTGTGTGTTCGACCTAAACCGTGTATTGCGACTACTGCCTCTGCATTAGTATTCAATCTACCAAAAGTTTTATAGTGAATCAGGGATTTATTGCCTGCTGGTGTTTTACCTAAAGTTAACTGGCTCATCAGTATATAATGCATAACACTCTTTTTAAATGTTGCTAAAAATGGGATATTTTGATATTTAACTTATATCTCATTAACGTTTTCCAATAATTTCTTTAAACGTACTAGATACATTAACTACTAGGTGCATGCATAATGGCTACTTGAGCTTTTAGCAATGACAAATTAGCTGAACAGGCATGCACCTTCTTATTTTTAATTTTGTTTGGAGGGTGCAACAAATGAAGTAACATTTACACCTGCATTCATTAATAGTTCAATTAGCCTAGTTGTTTTTTCCGAGTCTTCTTCTAACGGATGGGTAAATCCAAATTCTCCTTCTTCCCCCTCAATTTTGTAAACAATGTGCAACTGGTGAAGCAAATCCACGTTTTCATTAAATGCTTTCATTGTTTTATAATACGTAAATGGTTCGTTAATACCAAGCATTACCTGGATATATTTATTATCAATTATTGATGCATCTTTACGGATTAGTTCTTCAAAATTAATTTTTGATTCTGCTAAAAATCTAAGGTTCTTAAGAATTATGTTGCATTCTAATTCCAAGTCCAATCCTCTTAGGTGCTCCTCAGTTAATGTTTTTACTCTACCAAATTCTCCGTCCGTATATTCCCATCCCTTTTTCTCAAACTCCCGTAAAAGTGCCTTAACTGTAGATTTTTTTCTATAAATAGGAGTCTCGCTAAGTGCTTGATCTAATCGTATTGCCAGAAACTTCAATTCATCTGTTAATGTTATTGATGAAAATTTTTTTGTAGTATAAAGCGCAATTTTTGGTTTTATTTTTTCTCGAAATCTTAAAAAAGTAGGATTAGTATCATCTTCTATAGCTGCCCACAAAACCATTCTCATTTCGCTAAGTCTAGTTAGAAGTTCGAGCGTTTTCTTTGCCTGCCTTAGTTTTTTGTTTTCAAGTTCAACAAGTTCTATTTCTCCGCTTTCCAACTTTGTTCTATCTCCAAGCCTAGTTCCTTCTACAAAAATTCTTACGTGTTTTTTACCCTTACTTAATGCTTCTTTTGCAGGAATAAAGATGTCTACTTCTTTAGGTACAACCATCAATGTCCTTGTCATTATCTAGAACCCGTTACTCGCTCTCAATTCTTGGAGCTAGATAATAGACAACCTTTGCCTTTTCTATGTCATATTCTACCTTAAGTGGCCTGTCTGTTTCTAGGTTTATTGTAACTGGAGAAGATCCGCTAGCTGCCTTTACAATATCCTCTAAATACTGCAAAGGGAAAGTTGCTTTTGTCTGAACGGCTGTTTGTATTTCGCTTACTTCGTCCCCTTTTTCAAACTCTGCTCTTACATCCCCGCCTTCGCCTTTCACATCTACAATAAATGCATTAGGTTCTAAAATAAGTCTTACGTGTGAGCTTACTAATTTTGCATCTTTTAAAGCTTCTTTTAATGCATCTGCGTTTATTCTAGCGTAATTTGCATAATCAATTTTAAGTTCCTTGGATAATCCAGAACCAATGTCAAGAATCGGTACTTTAAACGTTCTTTTTCTTTTATCTGTGAAAAACTTCACGACTAATCTTCCTTCTTCGAGGGTTAGTTCTGCTTTTTCTCCTTTTTTACCTCGAGCTAGGATGTTTACAAATTGTGAAATATCAAGTCCAAGTTTTGTTTCTTCTTCTACTGAGTATTCGACAAATGCACTTTTTGGCATTGTAAATGAGACCATGCTTATCTGGCTTGGGTCCATTGCCTTTAATTGTAGTCCGTCTTTTTTTACCTCAAAAACTCCTTCTTCAACTAAGCTTGCTATTGAATCTATTGCTGATTTAAGAGATGGTGCTTCTTGTATAACTAGCTTCATAAAATTCGCCTCCGTGTCGTGTAATTTTTATATGCTTCTTATGTTCTTTTTTCTAAATCTCCCATTATATATAAGTAGTATAAATAAAAAAAGCTTTGTATTTACTGCTTCTCGAGTTTAATTTCCTTGCATTTCCAGTACTGTTCGTTCTTTTGAACAAAGAAAATAAAAACATCAAATACATTTAAATTTTCATGCAGAAAGCAATGGCTGAGTTTATTGGTATTTTACTTGGTGATGGGTCTATAGGTATTTACAAATCCAAAATTAAGAATAAAATAAAAACGTTGTACCGAATAAAAATTACTCTCAATTCAAAAGATGACCTGGATTATTCTGAATATGTTCGTAACCTTATAAAAAAATTATTTAAATTAGAAACCATAGTCAAAAAAAGAAAAGATGAAAATGCCTTAGATATATTTATTTTCAAGAAAGAAATTATTATTCTTTTGTTAAACTTAGGGATGGAATTAGCTCCTAAATGGAATCGGGCAAAGGTGCCAAGATACTTCCTAGCAAAAAATTTAATTTCAGATGTTCTTAGAGGATATGTAGATACAGATGGTTGTATTAAACTTGCTCAAAATAATGGGACCTTGTACCCTCGAATAGAAATGAAAATTTCTCCAGCACCAATGCAAAAGCAATTAATTGATGGTTTATTTGAATTAGGGTTTGAACCAAAAATTTATCAAATAGGTAAGGGAAAGGTAAGCGTATCCTTGCATGGAAAACGTAATCTTAAAATGTGGGGCGAGAAAATTGGTTTTTCCAACCGAAAAAATATTCTTAGATATAATAAGTTTAATTAAAATAAAAAATCCAACAAAAAGCACAAGAGCGTTTGTTATCTTTTTTGTTGAAACAAAAAATAGCGGGAAGTGGAATACCAACCATAAACCAAAGCTGTGGTTTAAAATTTTTGAACCAATGATCTCCGGGTTATGAGCTTCGCCTCGAAATTTTTATACTATAAGAAATATAAAAATTAAGATCCGGCGGGTACTCCAGGCTACCCTATCCCGCTATTCGTAGAATAAAGATGTGTCTAACTATTTATAAATATAGATGACTCGTTTTAGCCGCTACTTTGATTTATCGTTATGTTTCCGCCAACGTTGACCACTGCGCTTGTATTTGCGCTACTATTAACTGATACGTTTGCTTGCGGGAGGGTATAACTTTTTGGATAAAATTTAACTGTACTTACAAATTGCTTAGCAGTTGCATCAGCCATATCTGGGTTAGTAGAATAAATCCGAACTCCATACAATGCCTGATTTTCCGCTGGGACTATACTCATTGCTATTCCGAAATACTTTACATTTTTTCTTAATGCAATAAATTTCATGAACGCGCCCTTTGCTGTGCCTACATTTATTGCAGAAATATCGCTCATATTAGTTGCAAAATGCAATATTCCTAAAGGATCAGTTTCTGCTTCCGCCTCGCTTTGAAGGTTTGTCCCTGCAAAATCATAAGGATCTATCTGGCTTACGTTCTCTAAATTTCCTGTGTAAAAGTAAGTTACTAAAAGATAGGTATCATCTGGGCCGCTAAATAATACCGAAGCGTAACCATTACTACTATTATATCCATTTAATCTTTCTTCCCAGTCAAAATTTGCTGGATACTGGAATGTAAATAATAATTTGCTATAATTTTTAGTTTCGTTAAACGTTATCTCGTTTTGCGTTATCGGAGGAGTAACTGTACTGTTAAATGGAGGTATCTTGGTGGTATTTTGGTCGCTTGATTTTCCTAATAATTGTAAGCACCCGCTTAATAATAATGAAATAATTAAAATTCCTATAAAAATTCTACTTACCTGTTTCATAGTTTTGCCTCATCTATCTTATTTTGTTAAAATTCTTACGCCATTTTCTTCTACAAGTATAGTGTGTTCAAACTGTGCCACAAGTCCGCCCCCTGTTTCTTTTAAGACTGGGTATCCTCGAACTACCTGCATTGAAAGTAATTCTTTTAGTGCTGATGTGACAAGAAGTTTTGAAGAAAATTCTTTTCTTACCCATCGCTCTGCAAATGGTAGTGTTGTGTAATTATCTTTTACAAAATTAAGTATTTGCCTGGATTGCCTCATTCTGACGGGGTTATCCGACACAATGCTAAATATTTCTACCTGTTCGGCATCTTCAACATATCCTTTGCCATTTGTAGTAAATGGCTCTATTGCAAATATTTCGCCTTCCTTTAACTTGTACTTTTCACCGGTTTTTACATTTGGTATGTTGACTCCGGCGTGTAAATCTCCAGTTGATATGCTATGCCCGCTTAGGTTTGAAATTGGTTTAACCCCAAAGCTTCGAATTTTTTCCTCTATTATTTCGCCAATTTGCCCGTTTGTTACTCCTGCTTTTGCGAATTTTAGCGCAGCATCTAAGGCCTCGCGTGAAGCGTTAATCAAATTTTCGTTTTTGCCGCTTAAATCTATTGTGTAAGCAGTATCTCCTATTGCGCCATCAACCGATACTCCAATATCAATTTTTACCATGTCGTTTTCATCAAGGGCTAGAGTACAATCAAATTCTGGTGTGTAATGCGCTGCGATGTTGTTTATACTTATATTAACAGGAAATCCTGGTTTAGCCCCTTCTTCAAGAATCATTGATTCGATGTTCTCAGCTATTTCGAGTAAAGGTTCGCCCACCATTATTAGTTTTTTACTATCTTCGCGTATTTTGCCTGCTATTTTTCCAGCTTGTATAAAGTTTTCTAGTTCGGTGCTATCCATAAAAATACCTGTTAGTAATAAGCTAAGGTTTTATTTAAAATACTGCTTTTACTATCTATTTAAATACTTGTTCTACCACAACATAGGTATGAATAAAACTAGAAAATCAGTAATTGCAGCTTCGATCGTAATTAGTGCAGTCGGTTTAAACGTGGCAGATTGGAAACAAAAGCAACCTCAAAATGAACAAAACAGAAAACCCACGACTATAGTTAATCTTAGGTCAGAGCTAATTGATAGCGAGCAAATTTTTAGGGAATTGAATTACTTACAAATGAATCCGGTGCCCATGGGTGAACGTGCGGAAAGATCCCTTTTGTTAAGAAATAAAGTTCTAGAGAAGGTTAGGGAATTTGAATCAGAAATTAGCAAAGCACGTACACCTAGAGAACTAAAAATAATCGTAACTGAGATAAACTCATTTTTGGAAGAATTTGGTGCAATAAGTCCATCTGAGTTAAAACGAGGACGCCCTATGTTTAATGAACTTTTAGAAATGGCAAAGAAAAAGGGGGAAAATTTAGTTGCAACTAAGTTTAATTTGTTAGATAGTCTAGGAATTCATCCATAATCTATTTTTTCTTATCTTCAATACTTGGAATTTCTTTTGCAAGAGCAACGGTCTCAAATTCAGGTATAAGTTGTAAAGTTCTTAAAATCTCAAATCTTGGGTCAGACCTCACTCTTTTAACATATTCGTTGTTAGGGTCTGCTTTTTTCAATTCTCTAAACTTAGTCCATAAAAGAGCAGTCGCTCGCATACCTCTTCTTTGTGATTCTGTTGAGTTTGCATTACCTGTTACAAATGCATTTTGTGAATTTGTTATGTCTCCTCCCCAAGCGTGTGTTTTATCTCCTGTTAATATCGCCATCAGACCGCGCGACATGCCGCCTGGAGGGTAATAACTTGAGTCTTTTTTGAAAATTTGGTCTAACTGTTTGGTAAATTCATCAAAACCAGTACCATTAATTTTAAGGTAATTTTCTTCGCCATTTGGAAGATGTGCAAAAAATAGATACAGAAGTTGGTTATATACATAAACTTTTTCAGATGCAGCAGTATTGTATCCCTTACTCTTGGCAATTTCGATTGAAGTAACCTGCGCGTATCCTTCTTTTAATGGATAAAGTATATTACTTTGGTCAAAATGATGTAATTGTTCATGAACAGATGCAACATATATCGTGCCATCATCAGGTTTAGCTTTAACCATTGATTCTAAATTAAAGAGCACATTGCCGCTATGTCTATGATATATTCCAAATGCCAGACCAGGAATATAATCGACATTATCAAATGGTTGTGGTTCTCGTGCACCGCCATCGGTCCCAGTTTGTTTTACTTCTGATTTTTCAGGGATATCAACTGGTACCTGGACATTTACGCTAGCTCCGTTTCCGAATCTTCTTAAGAGATTAGCTGGGATGTTTGTGCGATTACCATAATATTCTCTAACTGCTGCAACTGCACTATCTTTATAATCTATAAGTTCTTTTTTTACTTTTGTGTGCTGGGTACCTAATATTTTTGCATTTTCAATAAAATGAATTACTTCGGGGCGTTTAAGAAGAAGATCTACAACAGAAGAAAATTCAGGTAGTTTATCTGTCTGTTTTTCTTTAACAATTTCTTTTTTCCCTTCTTCGGATTTTTGTTCCTCTTTCACTAGCTTTATTGGTTTAGTCATCTTTGCCAAATATCTGCTTGCTTCATAGTAATGCTCTTTTTGATCTCCCGTTCTACCAGCTAGTTCGTAAGCTATTTCTTCTGTTGCTTTAGTGATAATTTTTCCTTTTTTCCTCTCCGCTGCAATTTCTATTTCGATAGCTTTTACTGGACTTTGCTCGGCAAGTTTGGAAAATAATGTTGCCTTTAATCTTCCGGTACCTCCGCTAGAATTAGTAAGAATCGCGTCAACTTCCTTTGAATTGTTTAATACTAAATTTCTATTAAGATAAAACTCAAAAACAGATTCAGTTTTTTTACCTAGTTTCCTGTTTTTTATATCTTCACGCGCGTCAAATTCTTTTGGTGCTCCAGTTGTCATTTCTGCCATACAATAATATGAGATTAACTTAATTAAAAAAGCTACGTGCCAATGGCTAAGAACTAAAGGCAACTAAATAGGTACCTTGGCTTAACCGTATATTAAGTTTATTTTAATGTAAAACAATGGTTTATAAATACTTCGATGCACATTGTATTTACTAATAATTACAACATTTAGAGGCGTTAATTTTATGAGCACAACAATTCAACAACCAACTCAAAGAATAAGAGGCCCAAAGTTAGAAGTGTTCATATCAAGATTATATGGTCTTCCTTTTGATGAAGAATTAGCTAGAGCAGATAAAGATAATAGAGTTATTGTTTCTAGTAAAAGACTAAGTTCAGCCCTAATTGGAAGCGATGAATGGAAAGCAATCAAAAAAGCTTTTGCTTGCTGGTCTGGAACTATGACTGCTTATGTTGAACCAAATGTAGAACTTGGGCAAGCTGCTAGAAGACTTAGCGATCTTGGAGATTTTCCTAAGTTAAGTAAAAATCAGTACGAACATGCTATTGTTTATACTGACCCCCAAACAGGAAATGATTGGATCTTTCCAATTCCAGAAAAATATTTAAGAGTAAAAAATGGAATTTTAGTTATTGAGCACCCTGATTATGGTTTAGATAGAGAAGGAACAAATAGATTAGTTTTACCAGTATCAGTTGAAAGAGTTGATTTAGTTGAAGGTTTTCCAGTTCGAAATGGTTGGTATTTACCAGATGCGATTCATGGAATACCTCAAACAAGTCAAGTAGATTATTCAACTAAAGCTAGACACTTGTGGAGAGTTGATAAAAGAGTTGGTCCGGTTAGGCTCGGCTACGACGACATGGGCGGCATCGACGACATTAACGGGCGGTATGTCGACTTTGACGATAGGCCGTCCAATGGTTACGGGCTGGTAACAGAGGCCAGCGAAGCTGGCACGCCGGCTACAAAAGACGAAATTAAAACTAGTAGACAATCTAGCGTCATTCAGTTAAATGAAGGAGACTCCGAATTAATAATTCGAGGAAGCGATGCAAAAATTGAAGCAGCTTTAAGACTTTTAGAAAGTTTGAGATAAAATTAATTTTAAATTTTTCTTAATGTCTCCTCTGGTTTAAGTATTATTATTTCCCTAAATTTCTCTAAGTCCAAGAGATGATGATCATACGAAACAATAAAATCAGCATTAGCTTCTACTGCCCCTTCTAAGACTTTGTCATCATCCGAATCTACTTTAATAAATTCTATTTTCTCTTTTGGAAAAACTATTATTAAAATCTTTATAAGTTCCTTTATTCTCTCATCCTTCTCTTCTTCATTATGTTCGAAATCTCTTTTTAAAATTTCCCCATATTCTTCCAAGATTTCTGGACTTGTAAATCCTTCGATTTGTTTTTCTTGTATTTTAAGAAGTAATTCATAAGCGACGCCCTTAGAGATCGTACCTGAAATTAGTACGTTTGTATCAAGAAAAATCTTAGTAGTCTAAGGAACGCCGCGCCTCTTGTGAACTATCTTTACTACGTCTTCTTGTTTTATTCCCAAAGATTTGGCTTTTTTACTGCTCTCTTCTACAAGTTTGTCCCATGAAGATTTAAAATCTTCTTTACTCGGTTTGTAAACTTTTTTTAGCATAATTGTATCTCCTGTACCAAATACTGCGAATACTGTACCTTTTCCCGCTTTAATCTCGTTACGAATGTCCAATGGTATTACTATTTGCCCTTTTGATGTCATATGTGTTATTTCGACTTCCGACATATTATCACCTAGTAGTATATTCTTACTTTCTTACTTTATAAATGTTGTGGCATAATACAATAAGTTCTTTTCTGTTTGAACAAGCTACCTATAATCATTTAAATTTTCCAATACTTTTTATTTTTAATAAACATTTTCTGCGAGTTTAGTAAATCAAGATAAAACTGTTCTTCATTTGGGTGTAATTTCTTTAATACGCGCTCAGCTCCGCCAACTCCAATTCCATAAACTGAAAATGCAATTATCGCCAAAATTCCGTAGTTTCGTATCAATCTGGATTTAGCTAATAAAACTTCTCTTTTTTCTCCCTCGCGCTCGATCATTGTAAAAGATATTGTATTACATTTTTGACAAATAATTTTTTCTTTGCCTTCCTCTAGATGTCCTCCAATGTGCAGATATCTTGTAGCACCACAATTCATACATTTAAGCGAAACTGTTTTTTCAATCGTCCTTTCCTTTAATGCCTTTACCATCGCTGCTCTAGGCTCGAAACCCCCTATTGCTTCGCCCGAAGATACGCGGTCGATACCAATCTTTCCAAAATAGCTAAAACTTTCGCGTTTGTCAAATATAAATTTAATTTCTTTTTTATCAATTTTGCTCGCAATTTTTTCTAAACTATCTACATCGAAATATCTGAAAAATGTGCTTCTTAAGGCCTCTTCATAAACTACGCTGTTTTTTAACGCATCAATAAATCTGTGCGTTACTATCGCATCTTCTTTTAAAAGTCCAAATAGCCGCCCTACATGCGTGAACCTGGATTTTAGAAGCATTGAATTTTCAAGACTAAGTTCTAACTGCTTAGTTGGGGATTTTATACTTCGAATCGCATTTTCTAAGTTTTTATTATCTAGTGGAAAAGGAAGCTTTATCATTATTCTATACGCATCAGCTACTGCTCTTACGCTTTCGCCAATTAATTTGGAAAGATTATACGATATTATTCTTCCAAATGCTTCGTTTATCTTAGTTCCAAAGCAGCAGTGTAAAATTACTGTTTGGTCAACCACTTCGATTATAATCGTCTGTTGGTCTGCAATAATTTTATCTTTTTTATATGCTTTTCTTAATTCGCCTACTCCCTTAGCTACTTCGTAGCTTATTGGTATATCCTCGCCCGTCCACTCTGGAATTGCGATATCTAATGCGATACTTGGATCAACTAAAACTTCACTTTCGGTTATATCAATAACCTGCCATGGTGAACCTTTACATAAAAAGCTCGATCCGTTTTCTATGTTCATAACAAAGTCTTCATCTAAGCTTGCGATTATTGAATTACTTGAAATATTTTTAAGCAGGTATTTTTTTCCTTTTGGTATTGTTGAAACATTGGTGTAATAATATTCGCGTGCACGCGGAGCATTTTTTATATGCGCATTTTCGCTTTCGCCTTGGTCATTAGTTATCTGCTCAAAATAAATTATGCCTTCTGCATAAAGTTGCACGGCTATTTTTTTTAATTTTTCAAATTCGATTCCGTACGCGTAAGACCTAGATAAGATTTCATGTATGCTTTTTAAGTCTGTTTTTCCCCGGTCAAAACAAATTCCTACGATTTGGTGAGCGATTACATCAAGCGCGCCTTTTTCAACATTTTTATCTTCAAGATAGGAATTTTCTGATAAAATTTTTATCATCTGTGCTTCAAGATAATCATCTAAATCTGATGTAAAAACTATTCCTTTTGGTATTTTGTTTAGGCTATGCCCGCTTCTTCCAACTCGCTGTATTAAACGAAAAACTTGGTGCGGTGAGCCGTACTGAACTACTAGATCAATATCTCCAATATCAATACCAAGCTCTAATGAACTGGTTGAAACTAGCGAGTGGATCTTACCTTGTTTAAATTGTTCTTCTGCATTTATTCTTACTTCTTTTGAAAGCGAGCCGTGGTGTATTTCAATCGGTGCTCCAAGTGTTCTTAAACTTGCACTTATTTCTTCAGCAGTACTTCGCGTGTTTGTAAATATTATCGCACGATGATTTTTGGATAATTCACTTATTTGGGAAATTCGCTCTTCCTGTTTTGGTATGTGTTTTATTTCGATATGTCTTTCTCGTATCCTATCTACTTCCGCAACAGAGTAGTTCCTAAATCCAAAAATTAGCCGTGCCGCTTCTTCCTCCTTTGCAACAGTTGCGCTTATTGCAATTCTTTTGAACTGGGCAATTTCTTCTAAGCGTTCTAAACCAAGCGATAACTGCGCGCCGCGTTTATTATCTAGTATATCATGAACTTCATCAACAATTACAAACTCGATGTTTTTTAGGTGTTCACGCATAACTCGTCCTAAGAGTAATGCCTGCAAACTTTCAGGAGTTGTAAGAAGTATTTGGGGCGGATTGTTTCGTTGTTTTGTCCGTTCGTACTGAGTCGTATCTCCTGTTCGTACCTCATGACTTACCTCAAGGCGCTCGCACCACCAGTCAAATCTTTGGTATAAATCGCGATTTAGGCTTCGAAGTGGGGTTATATAAAGTGCTTTTATCCCCTGTTTTTTATCGCCTATTTTCTCTAGTACTGGTAGTAATGCGCACTCTGTTTTTCCGCTTCCGGTTGGAGCAATTATTATTGTATTTTCTCCAGATAGTATTTTGGGGATAGCAATTTTTTGTATGTGCGTCAAATCCCCGAACCGTTCGCGAATCAGTTCTGCAACTGTTGTCATATACAAATAATATATATGTTTTGAGCTATTAATATTTATGGATGAAATTGAAGTTAAGGTAATTGAAGAAGATTTTACGCTAATTAGAAAGCAACTAATAAAATTAGGTGCTAAGAAAACATTTTCCGGTAAATTTTCAACTATTTATTTGGACACTTCCGACCTAAAATTTAAAAATGAGAAGAAAGTTTTGCGAGTCCGAGAAGGCAAGAAAAATGTAATTACTTTTAAAGAAACAGTTAGCGAGAGTGGCATAAGTATCTATGACGAACTGGAAACCGAGGTTAAAGATACAGAAATTCTTGTTCAAATCCTAAAGCGACTTGGTTATATTATCTCTGATAAAATAGAAAAAATAAGAGAAATTTACGAGCTAGATGACGCGGAAATTGTTTTTGATAAGCTTCTTGGTAAATACTATTTTGTTCCAGAGTACATGGAAATCGAAGCATCTAATAAACAGATAATAGAATCATATATATCTAAATTAGGCGTAAAAAGCGAGAACATAAAGTCTATAAATAGCCACGAACTTATTAATTATTATAAGAAAAAGAATGACTAGTGAAATTGATGGAAGCAACAAAAGTTTCTGCTTTAGAAAAAAAAGCACAAAGTGTTCTTGAATACTATCAACTTACTTACCTGCCAATTACTCTAAACAAAAGATCATTTACTGCAAAAGAATCAGAAGAGATTATTAAAAAGGCAGTTCTAACAAGTACAAATAATCCTTCTAAAATACGATCGGGAGTATTTAGGGAACTTACCTATCGAAATCCAGAACTTGCCTTAAGAATTGAAATTTCAGCAATGGAAAAAAAACATGGGATTAAATTAACAGAAGTCGAACAAAGTAATCTCGTAATGTTAACTGCAAAAACGTTTGTGCAAGATAAGTCTTTTAATAAAATAGAAGCGCATGAGGCATATCTGGGAGCAAGTAAAAAACTAAGTATTCTAGTAGAAAAAAAATTACAAAAACAAATTCCATCAACACCTAAAGAAGTTCCAATTGCAGCAGAAGATTTTGAAAAAGTCGTTGATACAACATACAAAAAAGCATTTGTTGATTTTAAATCTTTTTTAGATCGAACTGGATTTGGTGATATCTCAAAGAAAATGCCAACAGCGCCTCCAATAAATATTCTTGAATCAAATCCATCTAATCTTGCTGAGTATGATTCTGATAAAAAATCTATAAATATCTTTAAGGAAAACTTAAGAAAAAATCCTTCTTTACTTTATGGCACGCTTGTACATGAATTATTTCACGCAAGTTTTGATGCTTACGCAAGCAAAGATGCAATGACAATCTTTGCGGGTA
Organism: Microcaldota archaeon; assembly: GCA_038046765.1. GTDB lineage: Archaea > Micrarchaeota > Micrarchaeia > Anstonellales > Bilamarchaeaceae > JBBSVN01. The sequence continues at coordinate 58,810 of JBBSVN010000001.1, forward strand.
GTTCTGTTTTTTCACGAGTCATGAATGAAGGGCTAGCTGAGATAATGTCTGGTATTTTTAATGACTTAGAAAAAAGAAATGTTTACTATGGATCTAGAATAACTGCTGGCTTATTTAAGTGGATTCTTAGCTTGGACTCAACTGGTTTTAATTCAAAAGGTGGGATAACTGTTCCAGAAATCGGAAAAAATAAGGTTATGCGAGCAGTGCTAAACCATGATTGGCAATCATTAAGGGAAAGTTTTGATGCTAAATTCGGAAAGGATTCCTGGGGAGAATTTTTTAAGACTCTTACTCGGGATAAAGATAGGAAAATTATTGAAGATGAGGACAAATACGAAAAAGCCGCCATTAACGGAATGGTCTACATGTTAGATAATGTTTCTAAACTAGGTCAATCGGATGTTCAAAGAATGCTTTCATCAAGGATGATTCTTAATGATCCTGCTTTTAAAGATGTAAAAGACGCTTTATTTGAAGCTAGAAAAACGGCTATTTATGCTAAAGTTAGTAAGTAACTTTTGGACTAGCAGCTACTTTTCTTGTTCCCGTTTCTGCAATTTTTCCCAGTACTTCGTTTTCTATTCTTTTTTTGGCAAATACGTCGTAAGTTTTTTCTAATCCTTGTTCAATCATTTCTTTTCTAAATTGTTCGATTTCAGCTTTAATTTTTTTAATTCCTTCCTCTTTTTTCTTTGAGTTAGAATCAGTTTGTAATTCTTTGGCTCTTTTACTCCATCCCTCTATTTTTTTATCCATCTGTTTATAGCTTGGGCTGCTGAAAAAAGAAAGCAAGTCTGATCCAAAATTTCTTAATGCCTTATCTGATTCTTCATCATAAACTAGTCTAGGCACTGCTGTTTTCAAATCTTTTCTTGGTTCCGACATTGGTTTTTGCACCTTAAATATTTTTGCATCAGGCGCGGAGTTTAGCATTCTTCTGCTTTGTTCGCTCCTGCAGCTTGGTGCATATAAGCAAAGTGCAAATATTAATGCTTTAGTGCGAGCGTACTTCATAGTTATAGTGTGTTAAAATAAGTATTTAAATCTATAAGAATGGGTGTTAGATAATAAATTATAAAAAAAGAAATTAAAAAATCCAGAGAATTGCATTCTCTAGCTTTTCAAGCTCTGGCTTGAAAATCAAATTTATTTATTTCTTTGCTGCTTTTGCTGTGCCTTTGTCATCCATTTCACAGCATCCTTCTTTGCATGCACCGCACATTCCCATGCTGTGTGCTAAAGAACCAACACCAAAGAGCAATAATAATAATCCTGCTGCCATGTTTGCTGTTGTTGAACTTAAGGATCCTAATCCTGCAAGTAAAAACATTAAACCAGCAAGTAATACCATTAATCCTGAAACTTTTTCGCACATTCCTCCTTTACACATATACAATTCACCTGAAAAGTTTTTTATTATTAAGATAAACTACAAACAAAAGCTTATAAATACATGTTAGTACATATTTATTGCTAATTATTATAACAGGTGGGTATTTAATGGAAATAACTAAATATGAACTTTCAAGATTAATGGGTGCACGGGCACTACAATTATCATGCATGGCACCTCCGCTTGTAAAAGCTACTGCTAAAATGAGTTTTCTTGATGTAGCTGAACTCGAGTACAAACAAAAAGTTATTCCTTTAGTCGTATTTAGAAAGAAAACAAAAGAAAGTTAACTTTTTTTCTTACTTTAATTTTACTTTAATTATTCATCTTATTCTTTACTTACATTAAAAGGAGCTTGGACTAAATCTATTTTATAACCTGGTCCGGTTTCCCTTAATAGCACTCTTTTTTCTTGGTCTATCCATCTATAAAATGTCTGTCTGGTTTTACCCTGCCCTAATTCCAGCCTTATCCTATAAGCACTTCTGCCAAGCGTGGTATCATTACCCTCACTTATTAGATCGATTCTGTTTGTTATTACTGATCCCATCGCAAGACTATATTCTGATTCAACACTCCAGTTCCAAGTATTATCAATTGCAAGCATCCAAGGTGCAAAAACATAGAAAAATTGATCCTTTAAGGTGTAATTATTATATGTTCTATCATTTCCAAATTGATCGACGCATGCAAATGTTCTGTTTAGCGTTCCCTGTATTTCTATTGCAGTGCAATTTATTCCCTTCTTTATATTATACAAAATTATAAATGAGTTGTTGGATGCTGACACATTATATAAATAAACATATCTTTCTCCATCAAGTAGCGCAAATTTTGTGTTCTTTACTAAAGGCGCTTCCCTTACCGAATTACTCTGGACGATTTTTTGTGCTGGAAATAAGTAAACTGATGCGCTAATCATAAGTACAAAAACAATTACTGTGTATAAGAAAATCTTATTATCCATAGTCTCACTTATTGTACTTTTGCCGCTTTTCCAAACTTTGCGTAGGGTTTAGTTGTTGGGCTATCCATTTTCTCAAAAAGAATCTGGGTAATGCGCATTCCCGCATGAAGTTTTATACTAAAAGGCGCGAAGTTAACTATTTCTAAAACTTGTCTGTTGTCGCTTCCAGGTTGGACTAATGCGGCAGTTACATGTATACATAGTCCCATTCTTGCGTATCTTGTACGTCCTTCTAATTTTCCCATTATTGATGGGCTAAGTGTAATCTTTTCAATCGTTTTTCCTAAGCACATTTCTCCTGGTTTTAATGTAATTATCTTCGCTTTTTTAAGTTCGAGCGCTTCGTTAAAATCAGTTTCTTTTAAGTCAACAATCTTATTGTGAAATTTCTTTTTGAAAAAATACCATTCATCGCTTAATGTTAAATCGACTGTTGCTCCTCCTAGTTGCGAGGGCTCGAACGGAGTTATCTTTATCTCGCCTTTTTTCATTGCTTTTTTAATATTGGAATCACTTAGTGGCATAAATAAGAAAACAAGACAAAGATTAAAAAGATTCCAGAAGCAGATAACGCTATGCAAATTAAATCAATTAAGATAATTGTCAACCCGAAAAAAGAATGGGCGATTAAACTCGCTAAAGAAGTAGGGTTATTTCTTATTCAAAATAAATTTAAAATCTCAAAGCAAAAAGCAGACTTAACAATTTGTATTGGCGGAGACGGAACAATTCTTTACGCAAATCACAAAGACCGGATTGATGGCGCAATACTTGGGATCGGAAGTAGCACGAGCGTTGTATGTATACTACGAAATGATAACTGGAAGGAAAAAATTCTGGATCTTATTAAATCTGCGAATGTCGAAAAGCGTCTTAGCCTCTTATGCGAATTTGAAGGTAAAAAGATATCTGCAATAAATGATGTAGTAATTCACTCCTGCGATTATCGGGTAATAAAAATAAATCTTAAAATAAATGGCGAAACTTTCGAATTTCAGGGAGATGGGGTAATAATTTCAACTCCAACTGGTTCAACTGCTTATGCGTATTCAGCTGGCGGGAAAACGTTATCTACTGTTTCTCGGGAAATCGAAATTGTTCCGATCTGCCCTTATAAACGGACATTTGAAACAGAAATAACTGATCAAAATAGTGAAATTGAAATAATTTGTGACCGAGGGAGTGCGCTTATAATTGACGGGATTTTTATCGGGAAGGTAAAACCAAATCAGACAATAAGAGTTAAAAAAGGTGAAGATGTAAGCTTTATCGTATAGGTGATTACTTTATGAAAAAATTCTTGTTTGCGTTGTTACTATTTTCTATTCTCTTATTAGGTTGTACTCAAAAACCATCCATTATAAAGGCCAACGATTCTGTAATTGTACCACCAACAGTACAATCAAATGTTTCTAACCTCACAAATACATCTGAACCACCTGCTGTTGTTAAATCTGAAACCGTTAAGTTTGGGGCCATCTTGCCTTTAACTGGTACGCTTGCTAATATCGGAGATGGTATGAAAAATGCAATGCTTCTAGCTGTTCGTGAAATAAACGGACAGGGCGGTATAAATGGCAAAATTGTTGAACTTGTAATTGAAGATAGTGCATGCAATCCGTCAAACGGCGTTTCTGCGGCAACTAAGCTTGTTTCTATTGATAAAGTTTTGGCAGTAGCCGGTCCAACATGTTCGGGTGAAAGTTTAGCATCTGCAAATGTTTTTACTGATAATAAAGTTGTTGCACTTTCCCCTAGCGCAACAAGCTCTAAATTGACTACTTCAAGTGATTATCTATTTAGAATTGTCCCAAGCGACTCTTTTCAGGGAAGCGTAGCTGCGAAATATTCTAGAAATACGCTTGGTGCAAAAAGATCTGCAATATTCTATATTAATAACGACTGGGGCGTGGGACTTCGGGACTCGTTCAAAAAAACATTTGTTGATATGGGCGGGGAAATTTCAACTGAACAGAGCATGATGGGGGACGCAACTGATGTAAAGACAGAGTTGACTAGGATAAGAGCACTAAATTCTGACCTTATATATCTGGCATGTTATCCAAAAGAGTGTTCAATTGCATTAAAACAAATTTCGGACTTCGGTATCAACATAACTGTGCTTGGTGCAGATGGAGCTGATGATCCACAAACATTATCTAGTTTAGGAAATGCTGCAGAAGGCCTTACGATAACGATCGCAAGTTCTCAAAACGCAGTTGACTTTTCTAAAAATTATAAATCTTTATATGCAAAAGAAGCCGGTGCTTACACTGCACAATCTTATGACTCTATAAATTTGCTTGCCAGTGCAGTAAAAAGCGGTGCGATAGACGGACCATCGATAAAAAGCTACCTTTACGGTGTTAATTACAAAGGCGTAAGCGGTAACATTGAATTTGATTCAAACGGCGACCTAAAAGGTTACAAATACGACCTTAAAAAATGGACTAATGGAAAGTTTGTTTTGCTAGAGAAAGCAGGTTAATTAATTGCTTGTAGCCTGTGGCTTGGTAGCTATTAGCCACTTGCTAATTGCCACGAGTCACTCGCCAATAATTGCTACTTGCAACCCGTTACGGTCTACATGCCATTAGCTGATTCATATGTCTGAACTTGTTTTAATTCTGCAAATTCTTGTAAACGGGATAATTGCTGGTGCAATACTTTCGTTAGTTGCAATTGGGTACAATATGATTTATGGGATTCTTAAGTTTATCAATTTTGCACATGGAGATGTTGTAACATTTTCCTCTTTTATCTTCTTTTTTTTCTTTGTTCAGATTAAGTTGCCAATTTACTTATCTGTTATCCTGGCAGTTATTCTGACTTTGACTCTATCTATGGCTATGAATCATTTTATATATAAAAAACTTAGGTCCGCGCCAAAAATATCTTTGCTAGTCGCTGCCATTTCGCTTTCATTAATCATTCAGGCTGCAATACTTATGAGTTTTGGGGCAGATGTTAAAATTATTCCAAATCCATTTTCCCCTAAACCTTTGGAATTTTTTGGTGTAATTATTACTTCTGTTCAGATTGCAATAATTTTTGTATCTGTTTTTCTTTGTATTTTACTAGAAATCTTCTTGCAAAAAACAACTTTAGGTAAACAAATACGTGCTACATCAGCAGATCCAGAACTAGCTAAAACAATTGGTATTGACACAGAAAAAACAATCGCAGATGCTTTTGCAATTTCATCTCTTTTGGCTACTGTTGCCGCAATTATGATAAGTTTTGAGCAACCAATTAATTATTACCTTGGATTTAATTTAGGAGTTAATGCATTTGCCGCGAGCATAATTGGGGGGATAGGTAGCATTTACGGATCTTTCCTAGGTGCTTATTTTATCAGTATTCTTGAAAACTTAGGATTGCTATTTCTTCCATCTGGTTACAAGGATGCAATTGGCTTTTTGGTGTTGGCAATCTTTTTATTATTTAGACCAAACGGAATAATTCACAATAAATCTAGAAAGTTGTAAAATGTGTAAAAAAGATAGATTAAAAAAAGATTTGTTATAATAAATTGTTATGGACGATTTAATACAGAAGCTAAATACGGCAGATCAATCTAAACCTGAATTTTCTATTTATATTGAGCAAGCTGGAGAAACACAGTCAGTTAAAGTCCTAGATACTCTTTTAAAAATACTAAAAACTGGCAATAAAAAACATTTATGTGCAATTGCAAGGGCATTAGCCAAGATTGGCATAAAGGAGGCAGTACCAGAACTTTTAGAGCATTTATTCTTACCCGATTTTTACAAAAGACGGGAAATTGGTCAAGCGATAAAAGACATCGTTACACGTGCAAAAAAAATTGAAGACCTTGGGTACATTATCGATGCGGTTGTTACTTCCATAAAAAATAACCGGAATCACCCATTTTGTCAGGAACGTGATCAGGAAGTTCAGTCTGTTCTGCATGCAATAAACGCAAAAAATGAATTCCTAAGGCAAGAAAAAATTGTTCAAACCTCTAATGGTCATATCTTAAAATTAAAAAACCCTAACGGAATTCAACTGGGAAAAAAATCTGCCCCTAAGAAATTAATCTGTTAACTCATCTTTCGCAAAGTACGAAATTAATTTCGACGCCAGCGAAAAACGCTTTGCGAAAGTTTAGGTGTTAGCTACATCTTCCAAGAAATAGACGCTCCATTACCAGAATTAATGTAGTTAACGATTCCAAAAACCTTTTTATTAAACGCTTCTGATAGTTAGTTTATGGAATCCGGAATATTCGTTTATTTATCTAGTTTAATTTCGCGTGCTTCGATTTACTTAGCAGGTGTAATTAGCGCCAACATGCAGTACGGTTACACCGGAATGCTTAATCTTGGTGTTGCGGCATTTTCCATGCTCGGTGCGTATGTTACCGCCATTTTAGTTACTCGCTTTGACGCTGATTTTCTAACAACAATAATCGCTTCTATAATTGTATGCGTAATAGTTTCGATTTTTATCGGATTAGTTAGCCTTAGGACAAAGGGTGATTATTTTGCGCTTGTTACTCTTGGTTTTGGTTATGTCTTATACTCACTTTTTTTGAACTACCAGGATGAACCAATTAATGGTGCTTTAGGTATTCCCTCAATAAGGCGTCCTTCTTTTGGCGATTTTATTTTAACCCGGGAAAGTTTCTTTTTCCTTTGCCTGGGGTTTCTGGTTATTCTCTACTTTATTGCAAATAAAATTCTCAAATCACACTATGGTACTGTTTTGCGCTCTATTCGGGATAATGAAGATGCCGCGCGCTCACTTGGTAAAGACGCGGACAAGTACAAACTTAGTATATTTGTTATCGGGGCTGTTTTTGCAGGATTAGGCGGTTCCATGTATTCATATTGGGCAAGTTACATTGACCCTGGCTCTTTTGGAATTATTGACTCTTTATATATAATTTTTGCAGTTTTAATTGGTGGAAAGGGAAATTTACTCGGAAGTGTTGCAGGCGGGTTTCTTTTTATTTTGCTTCCCGAGCCTTTAAGGTTTCTTAATTTGCCGCCTAATATAATTGGCGGGGCAAGGCAGCTTATACTGGGAGTTCTTTTGCTTCTTACAATTTTGTACCGTCCAGATGGAATATTCAAGGAAAAAACAAAGAAATTTAACTAAATATCTTCTAATTATATATGATGATTTATGCCTAATCATATTCTTAAAGTCAAAAACCTTTGCAAACATTACGATGGTGTAGTCGCTCTTGATAACTGTAGTTTTGAAATTGAAGTTGGTACAATAACTGGTTTAATTGGTCCAAATGGTGCTGGTAAAACTACTTTATTTAATGTAATAAGCGGGTTCGAAAAACCAACTTCAGGAAGTGTTTATTTGCATAACCAAAATGTCACTAATCTAAAATCTCACGAAGTAGCTTCTTTGGGTCTTTGCCGTACATTTCAGTCAACAAAGCTTTTTAGTCACATGACTGCAATGGAAAATCTTATTACTGCGCAAAAAACCAGCAATAATTATATCGATATTGCAAAAGACCTTTTTCGAGATCAGACAATTATCGCAAAGAAAAGTTTAGACATTCTATCTTGGGCTAACCTGCATGAAAAGAAAAATCATCTGACTAAAGATTTATCTTATGGTCAGCAAAAAATCTTAGCTCCTCTTAGAAGTCTTGCAGCAGATCCTAAGGTGCTTCTTTTAGATGAACCATTTGCTGGAGTAAATCCTAAAATGGTAAAATCAATAATGGAGAATATCGTGAAAATAAAAAATACTGGTAAAACTATTCTTCTTATTGAACATAATCTAAGTGCGGTTATGGACTTATGCGAGGGGGTAATTGTTCTTGATCAAGGTAAAAAAATTGCACACGGTTCAATTGATGAAATAAAAAATAACAAAAAGGTTATTGAAGCTTATTTGGGTGCGGTTTAGTATGTCTGCTGCTACTTTATCAATAAAAAATATCTATGCTGGCTATGATAAATTAGAAATCCTGCACGATATTTCGTTTAGCTTTAATCAAACAGATTTTGTAACTCTAGTTGGTGCAAACGGAGCTGGTAAAAGCACGCTGCTTAAGGTAATTTCCGGGGTTATTGTTCCAACAGATGGGGTGGTTGAATTAAACGGAAAAAATCTGCTAAGTTTATCCGTTAAAGAAAGACTCGAAAACGGTATTGCGTACGTTCCACAAGGTAAAAAGATTTTTCCTGGTTTATCTGTCAAAGAAAATCTGGAGTTAGTTTCATCTGATTTTTCGCATGTTTTAGATATTTTTCCTTCTATAAAAACAAAACTAAATATTCGTTCTGAATTTCTAAGCGGCGGGGAGCAGCAGATGGTGGGTCTTGCCCGGGCTCTGTTATTTAAGCCAAAATTTCTCTTACTTGACGAACCTTCAATAGGACTTTCCCCCAGCTTGGTTGATAAAACTTTTAAAATTTTTAAGAAACTAAACGAAGAAGAAGGAACCGGAATTTTGGTTGTCGAACAAAACGTGAAAAAAGCATTGGAATACGTACATTACGGGTACATTTTGGAGCTTGGGAAAATAAAACAAAAAGTAACTAAAGACGATTTGGAAAACCCCGATTTTAAGAGAGTTTATTTGGGGATTTAATGTTATTAAAATTCTCCCAGCGTTTTTTGTCCTTTTTTACTTTCTAGTTTTTCCACACGAACTCCAGCACGCCGAAAGTTTACGGTAGTGATGCTTAAAAGTTCTGTGTACAATTCTTTTGCTACTTTTTTAATTTCCTCAACATCGCTTGAAGCCCTCATGATTGTCTTTGACTTAGTGTGCATCGCAATTGTAGAATCTATTGCATTTATCCCAACAGTTTCGAAAGTAAGATTATTTGCCTTTAGTTCTTCTGCAATGTCTTCTGCTAAAGCATTAACTAGTTCCATTATCTCGTTTATATCTCGTGTATCCTCTTTAAGCGTAGCAATTCGACTAATCTGTTTTTGTTCAGAAGACATTTGGACAATGCTTTCATCAATTCCTCTACTTGCCTGGTAAAGAAAAACTCCTGTTTTTTTACCAAACTTTTCTACTAAAATAACTGGGTCAATTGACCTTAAGTCTGAAATTGTACGTACGCTCATCCCTTCCAAAGCTTCTTTTGTTTTGTCGCCTACCCCTGGAATTGCATCAGCTTCCATGTAAGATAAAAAAGTCTCCACTTCGTTTGGTTTAACCATTGTAAGCCCATTTGGTTTAGCCTGTGCGCTTGCGATTTTAGCAATTAATTTATTTGGTCCAATCCCAACTGAACATGTTAGTTTTATCTTTTCCAAAATTTCTTTTTTGATTCTTTGTGCAAGGTCTTTTGCTTTAAAGTAATCCCCTTTTGATTTTTCGCTTAAGTCAAGATAAGCTTCATCAATACTGGTTTGTTCGAACTTGGAAATACTTACTTGCTTTAGAAGAATTTGCATAATTTGCTCGGAGAAATTTGCATAATATGCGTGATCCGCTCTTAAGAAAGTCGCATCTTTTCCCTCAAGAATTTTCTTTGCCCGAATAATTGGCATTCCTGATTTAACCCCGAATTTCCTGGCTACGTAATTGCATGTTGAAACTGCTCCGCTATCCTGCGTTCGTCCTGAATAAATACAAACGACGATTGGTTTTCCTTTTGAATCTGGGTGTCTAAGTTCCTCAACTTGGGCAAAGAAGTAGTCTAGGTCAAGGTGGAGAATGATGCGATTGGGAGACATGGTTATCGTTTAGTTAATTCTTTTGATTTTTGTAAGAATTCTTTTGCAACTTTGATAATATGTTCTGCGGATCTATCAGAGTAAGCTAAGCCATAATCCGCATCCATCCTAGAGATCATACACTCTCTAAAATTCCTACTTAATCTTGGTTCGATTTTATTGGTAAGCACGTACAATTCTTCCAATGCAGTTAATAAGCAATAGTGGCTTTTTTCCCTATAACCTTGTAAGAAAACTAATCCTTTTGCAGCGTGAAACATTGAATAATAAGCTTGTATGATCGCCCATTTAGGGTCGTTATCAGAAAGAGATTTTTCTGCACTTTTCAGGTCTTTCTCCGCTTCATTAATTTCTTTTTCAACTAAACCATAATCGAAATTGATCTTAACTAATGCACCTCTTTCTAGACATTTTTTAAAATCTAGATTCATTTTGATCATCCCAAATAAAAATGCCTTTATTTATCCTTTGATAGAGTGGTTTATCTTTTTCCATTAAATTCGAATATTCCAAGCTATTTAATATTAATGGAGAGACTTTAGAAAACTTTTGTATTGCTTCAAATACTTTGCTTTTTTCGCTACTTAGTATAAATAAGTCGATATCACTATCTGAAGTGTTGGTACCTTCGGCACAGCTACCAAATAGAATAACTTGTCTACTAAAAAGCTTAATTTTTTCTACAATTTCTTTTTCTAGAAATTCCACAACCATGGAAATCTTTAGTTGTCTTACTCTTGCGCTCTTGTCATTTCTTTTGTAAAGGGTCATTCTTCCTAGTTTTCTTTTTTCAACTAAATTTTCTTTAGTAAACTTCTTTAATACTGAATTTGCAGATCCAACGCTGACCTTTGCTTTTTTGGCAATTTTTCTTTCATACATTTCTTCATCTTGCTCTAAAATGAAGTTCAGTATTTTTACTTCTGTTTTTGAAAGCAAATTCAATTTTTTGAACATAAGTTCAATTTAATGAACAAACGTTTATTAAATATTTGCATTTTGACTACTTTTTAGTTGATTTGCCAAGTTTCCAAAGGAGGTTAAAGTAATGGAGGTAACTATCAGCTACTTCTTTATTTTTAATCAAAATCGATAGTTTCTGTTGTTCGGTAACAACCATTATCGCAACATATTCTTTGAAAATATGAATGAATGCTGGAGTTTTGATATTTTTTGGCAAATATCTTTGCTCTGCGTAAGGTCTAGGTTCTCTTTTCTTTCCAAACCACGTATCGTAATCATAGAGAATTTTACTGTGAACTTTTTTCTTAGTCATCTTTATGTGAAAATCCTTAAAATATGCATTAAGTAATTGGCTAGCTAAAAGTGGGTAACCTATAGTATAAAACGTTTCATTAGAAGTAGTTAATTCAAGCGAGAGATCATAGACGCTTTTTACTCCCCTTAGCCCTTCTAAAAGTTCTACAGAATATTCTTCTTTTTCTTTTGAATAAAGTTGCTTCAGTTGAGGTATAATCTGGTCTAGGTCGAATTTAGTTTTAACCAATTCCTGCTCTTTTAAATCTAATAGATGCCTTATTGCATTTGGTCTATTAGCCCGGAATTTTTTAACCCCTCCTTGAAGAAAATAACCAACTAAGCCTTTTTGTACGAGCTTATCTAATATGTAATAAATTTTAGATGAAGGAATGTTCGTATTTTTAACAAGAGGTCCAGTTGTAATTTCCCCTAGATTAAGAAGAGTAAAATAAACTTTGATTTCTTTGTCATCAAGGCCGAGTTTTTTTAATGTACTTAAATCCATACTACTACCAAATAGTAGTAGTAAAAGGATATATTTATAATTAACCTAGTATATTTATGGCTTACACATACAATCCAATCTATACTCATTTTAAAGGAGACAACATCTCACGTTGTGAATTAATTGAAAGAAAGGTCGTAGAAATAATTTTGAAAAGTGAAATGCCTGACGAAGAAAGGTCATGGGGTAAAACCTTTGAACTAAAGCATAGCTCAGCAGTAACTCAAATAGGCAGAATTTTAGCGCAGAAAAGAGGATTAGATCCAGAACTAGGTGCGATTATATGTGCAATGCACGACATTTATGTTTTTACGACTGGAAGGGTTACTGATCATGCTCACAAAGGAGCACCTATTGCTAAAAAAATATTGGAAGAAACCAAGAAGTTTACGAGCCAAGAAATAGAAACGATAACAACTGCAATATATGCTCACAGTGATAAACATCTCGTGTCTGATAATCCTTATGTTGAACTTGTTAAGGATGCAGATGTACTAGATTGTGGGCTCTATGAAGGAGTTCACGATGCGTATGTTTATGAAAAATCTCCTGAAAACTGCAGACATTACTTTGATCGAATTAAAAGAGTTCGAACTGAACTTGGATTGCCTAAAGATGCAAAATGGGATAGCATAAAATATATAGAACAAGGGAAATATTTTAAAGAGGAGAAAAAGAATGAAAACTGAACATTGGTTTACCTGGGAAAGGGAAGCAACAATTCATCCAATACTTATGTGCATGGAAGCTTGGATCGAACCAATGGCAAAAGCTTATGCAAGACCTTGGCCAACTACAATAATTATCTATAATGGAGATATTGTTTCTTGGTATAATCCTTGGGTGGAACTTCTGGACTATGGAGATTTTCTTATAAAAAGATTTTCTAAACCAGATGAACAAAAAGCATTAGTGGAACAGATAGAAAGATATGCAAAAGAAATAGTAAATATGTTTAGAGAATTTGAAGAAATAGACCTGAGCGATTTATCTGCTAAAGAAATTTTACCTATTTATAATATCCTTCACAAAAATTATGTAAACTGGTTTATTCCAGGTGGCTTAGTAGAACCAATAGGGCATCAGGGAGAAAAACTTGTACGAAAATTGCTTGAGAATTTAGATGAAACTGAAAAGAACGATTCATTCACCATACTAACCTCAGCTACTAAAGAATCTTTTAGCAGACGCGAATTAAAGGAACTTTTAGAAATTGCAATAGTAAAAAAAGAAGGAAAAGATGTCAGCAAACTTTTGCAATTGCATGCTAAAAAATATTTTTGGACTCATAATAATTACTTTGTAACTGAGGTTTTGGATAAAAAATTCTTTGAAAAAGAATTTGAACTAGTTATTGCAAAGTATTCTGATCCAAAACAAGAAATAATCAGAATGGATGAAGAACTTAAGAAAGTTCAAAAAGACAAAGAAGAGCTACTAGGAAAACTGAAAATCGATCAAGATGGAAGAAATTTAATCGAACTACTTAATTTATTTAGTTGGTATCAAGACTATCGAAAAGAAATTACAATGCAAATGCTACACTATTTGGATTGGGTTTTAGAAGAAATCGGAGCACGAAACGAAATTAGTTTGAAGGAAATGAAATACACTATGGCTACGGAAATCCCTGCTTTACTTGAAGGTAATTTTGATAAAGATGTTTTGAAAGAACGAATGAAAAGGTTCCTATTTTATTATGATTACAAAGAAAATAAAATTGAATCCGGTACAGGCGAATGGAGTGTAAAAAAAGAAAAGGAAATATTCCAATCTTTAAAACATGAAGATGAAATCCTGGAATTAAGTGGAATGGTTGCAAGCAGGGGTTTTGTTAGGGGAATTGCAAGAGTGGCGATGAGCGCAAGCTATGCAACGAATATCCTTCCGGGGGAAATCTTAATTAGTTCAATGACTACTCCTGATTTTGTAACTTCTATGAAAAGAGCTGCTGCAATTGTCACCAATGAAGGCGGAATTTTATGCCATGCCGCCGTAATTGCAAGAGAGTTTGGACTTCCCTGCATTGTCGGAACAAAGCTCGCTACAAAGGTTTTCAAAACAGGAGATTTAATCGAAGTTGATGGTGAACTGGGAGTTGTAAGGAAAATAAAATAAATCAGAGATAGCTTTAAAAGTATGTAGTTTCTAAATATACATATTATTAAAAGTATGTAGTTTGGTGATATACATATTATTAGAAGATGCTTTAATCGAAACAAATCCTTGGTGGAAAGGGGAATTCTTTAAAATAGATATAAAACCCAGAAGGATATACTATACTTTGCTCCCTTACTTAGAAAAGAAACAGGTAATCGGAATTTATGGATTACGTAGAACAGGCAAATCTTACTTAACATTTTACTTAATAAAAAAACTAATTGAAAAAGAAAATCCAAAATCAATTTTTTATTTCTCTTTTGATGAGTTTAATCAAACTAACATTTCGGATGTTCTTAAGGTTGCGGAACAATTCACTAAGACTCCAATAAAATTTGTTTTTTTTGATGAGATTCAAAAACTCGATAACTGGACTGAACAAATAAAAAGATTATACGATTTTAGAAATCTTAAGATAGTTCTTACAGGTTCAGAAACATTAATGCTTAGAAAAAGCTCTAGGGAATCACTCGCAGGGAGGATATTTGAATTTAAAATGAACCCACTTTCTTTTTCTGAATATCTTGAATTTAAAGGGATTTTGAATGATAAATTACACGAAAATGAAATAAAAGAAGCAGTAGAACATTACATGCTAATTTCGGGGTTTCCTGAATTAGTTAATGAAACTGAACATCTCTTTATCAAAAAATATATAAAAGAAGGGATATTAGAAAAGGCAATCTACAAAGACATTCCAAAAAGATATAAAATAGATGATCCCTCGCTTTTGGAAAGAATGATGAATATAATTGCCAACAATCCCGGGTTGTTGATTGATAAAAATAGTTTTGCCAGGGATCTTGGTGTTTTTAGGCAAACTATTTCAAAATATCTTTTTTATCTTGAAAGTTCCTTTTTGATAAAAAGTTTGTATAATTATTCTAAAAATGCTAGTACAAGTGAAAAGAAACTTAAAAAGTATTATCTGGGGTTTTCGCCTTTAGCTGTTGAATTAAATCATGAAAATGAATTTATTGGTAAAGTAGTTGAAAATATATGTATTCTAAAAAGTAATGCAAAATTTTTCTGGAGATCTGCGCAAAAAGATGAAGTAGACATTATTTTGGAAAATCCAGTTTTTCCTGTTGAAGTTAAATATCGTAATCAGGTTAGTTCTGGTGGAATTGATAGATTTAAGGAATTATTTAAGGTAAAACGTAGTTTAGTTATAACTAAAGATATTGAAAAAATAGACGGAGATAAAAAATACGTTCCATTTTGGAAATGGTTACTCGAATAAAAGATCAAAACTCCTCCATTTCTCCTTTATTTTCAATCTTCTTTTTGTTTAAAGTTTCTAAGTCCTTTATTAGTTGCTCTGAGTTTTCAAAATTATCTATTTTTATCATGAATCTTTTTCGATCGGATTTGATCCAAATGCTCTTTGTTTTAACTGGTTCAGATAATCTTTCAATACGACCTACGATTGTTTTATAATCGATTTTATCAAATTTAGTTATCTTAACGCTTCTAAATGAATAATTTAAAATAAGTTCCTTGTTCGTCATTTCGATACTAAAAATTTCCAGGTAAAACATCAACAAGGTAAGTAGTGCCCCACAAATTCCAATAATTGAAAAGAAGATACTAAAGGGATTTACAAAACCTTTAGTTAAACCTAAAAATCCGAAAAACAGAAACAGCGAACAACCAATAATCAGTAAAAGATATGTTAAGAAAATTTGAATAAATGCAGATTGTTTTAACTTGTATTTCATATCTAGTTAATTAAGATAAAAATTAAAAATTAGTTACTTCGTTGTCAATTACAAATTATTATCCCACTGTAGGATTATCCTGTGGCAGGATAATAACTAAATAATCTCACAGCCTCTTCTAATTGTAGTCTCCTGTGGTTCATTTATCGCATCGCTCTTTTCAGTTCGATTTATTAACTCCAATTCCTCTGGATTATATCCTTCTCGTTTATTTTCTATATCTATAGGTATTGCAACGTAAAGACAAGCTGCTTGTGTTGGTACTCCTTTTACTTTAAGGTTTATTCTAGGGTCTAAAGGATTATCTGCAGGAGCTGCATCGTACTTGGCTGATTTTACTACATAAATTCTAGCATTTTCTTTAGTTGCAAGTGCTTTTGCTTCATCTAATTTTGGAATGTTAAAACTTCCTATAATCGTTCCGATTACGTTTCCTTCACTAAAATTATCCGCTCGACTAACTTCTCCACTTGATAAATATAATGGGTGGCTATTTGCCCACAAAGTTGGCGTATTAAAATGAAGTTTTCCTGTTGTAAAATCAGTGGGTGGGGCGATGATCTTTGTTGTAATTTTTACTTCTGGTGCTGGAATTCTAGTTTTCATATTTATTACCTGTATTAAATTAGTTCAAAATAGTTTATAAAAATTCATTTCTATTATTTTAGCCTAGTTTTGGTAGAAATAGAATAATAAAATTAAAAAATCCAAAAATAAAAAGCTTAAAAGAAATAAACTAAAAATAAAAAAAAACAAAAAATTAAAAATAAAAGTTTAACCAAGTATCCCAATCGACTTCGCAACCAATATTGATGCAAAAACCAATGAAACCGTGTTTACTACTTTTATTAAAGCGTTTAAACTTGGTCCAGCAGTATCTTTAAGTGGATCACCAACCGTATCTCCAACTACTGCTGCCTTGTGCGTATCGCTTCCTTTTCCTCCAAGCGCTCCTCCTTCGATGTATTTTTTAGCATTATCCCAAGCTGCTCCTGCTGTTGTCATTACTAAAGCAAGTAAAAACCCGCTTGCAATTGCTCCAGCTAGTAAACCTCCTAAAGCTGCTACTCCAAATACATAACCGACTAATAATGGAGTAAAGACTGCGATTATTCCTGGAAGAGTTAATTCCCGAAGTGCAGTTTTGGTTGAAATATCAACACATTTTGCATAATCTGGGGTTGCTTTTCCTTCCATCAATCCTTTTATTTCTCTAAATTGTCGTCTTACTTCTTCAACAATTTCGAATGCTGCCTTTCCAACAGCCCGAATTAAAAGGCTCGAGAATATAAATGGCAAGAGCGCGCCAATAAATAATCCGATCGTTACACTTGGTTGCAATAAATTTATTGAAGTTAATTTACTTTCAACTGCAAAAGATGCAAATAATGCTAAAGCTCCAAGGGCAGCTCCTGCTATTGCGTATCCTTTGGTTGTTGCTTTAGTTGTGTTTCCAACTGCATCAAGTGCGTCCGTTACCTTTCTTATTTTTTCATCTAATCCTGACATTTCAGCTATTCCGCCAGCGTTATCCGTTATAGGGCCATATGCATCGATCGCAATTATTATCGCGCTCATACTTAACATTGCGGAAGCGGCTACTGCAACTGCATATACTCCTCCTAAGGAATACGCTGCTGCGATTGCGGCTATTATTATTATTGTAGGTAGAAGTGTTGACTCCATACCTATTGCTAATCCTTGTATTATTGTTGTAGCTGCGCCCGTTTTACCGGCGTTTGCTATTTCTTGAACTGGAGAATACTCCTTTGCTGTATAATACTCTGTAACATAAAACATCAGAATTGTAACTGCAACTCCGATTACTACTGAGAGGAACAGCGAAAAGTTATTTCCTGGTAATAATACTACTAACATTACGTAAGATAAGGCTAACATAATTATTGCGGTTGCGAAAATTCCATTATAAAACGCTCCCATTATATTGTTGTTTTTTGCTAGTTTAACAAATAATGAACCGATTATACTTGCTAATACTCCCGCGGATGCGATTAAAATCGGTATCGCTGGATTTCCTAAAAGCATAGCTGCCATTACCGTAACTACAAAACTTTCAAATACATCTGCTGCCATTCCTGCGCAGTCACCAACGTTATCCCCTACATTATCTGCGATAACTGCTGGGTTTCTTGGGTCGTCTTCTGGAATTCCTTTTTCTACTTTACCAACTAAGTCAGCTCCAACGTCTGCTGCTTTTGTATAAATTCCACCTCCAACTCTAGAGAATAACGAAATTAATGACGCTCCAAATGCGTATCCAATTAGTGCGTTCGTATTGCCAAATATAACATACGTTCCAACTAACCCTACAAGTCCTAAACCAGCTAAGGCGAATCCGGTTACAGCGCCTCCTTTAAACGCCATATCCAGTGCGCTTGCCATTCCTTTTTTAGCTGTTTCGGCTACTCGTACATTTGCCCTTACACTAACTTGCATTCCTACATATCCAGCAAGTGCGCTTGAAACTACCCCTAGTAAAAATGTGATCGCTGTTGTTGATGAATTTAAGCCGAGCCATATAACTACAAACAATACTAACACAACTGGAAGAAGTGTCTTATATTGCCTAGATAAAAATGCGTCTGCTCCCGTATGAATTGCCTTTGCAATGCTCTGCATTTTTTCATTTCCCTTTGGTGCTTTTGTTATTACAAAGGTTAAATATGCGGCATACAAAAGTGAAATTAAACCAATTACAAAACCTATCGTGAGTGCTGATTGCATTGACAGGTCAATCATATTTGCTACTAACGTTGTTGCTACCATAAATTAAATCACCATTAGTTTAGCCTGTAGCTAGTAGCTTTTAGCTTGTAGCCACGACGAATTTGGGTTTCGTTGCCACCAGCCACTTGCCACATGCTAAATAGCTAAATAAATATATATAGAGCTATAAAAACTAAATATTTATAAAGTCTAAGTATGCATTTGAACCTTATCTAGGTGATAAATAATGAGCGCACAAAAATATTTTCTTTTCGGTTTAATTTCTGCCACTTTGGCTATCGGGATAATCATAAAATATCCAACAGCGCTTGAAATGGTTGCGAGCGTAACTATGGGTTTAATCGTTTTAGGTTTGGCTTTCTTTGGAGTCGTATTTATGATGATGGCAGTTGAAGAGCTTAAATTTTCCCAGGTTAAAACTGCGGATAAGTCTGTAAAATCAAAAGATACAAAGATAAAAAAAGAATCTAAAAAAGCTTAAGATTATGGAAGTTACATACTCAGAAATTCTTCTATATTTTTTATTAACTCTTTTTTTAAGTTTTCCTGAGCCTCAATAGTACTTGCGCCTATATGTGGTAGTAGCAAAACTTTATCATGTTTTGCGAGTTTTTCAATTACCTTTCTTGGTCGTTTATGTATCCATATAATTGGCTCATCTTCAATTACATCAAGGGCTGCAAATGAAATGTTTGGTAGTGCTTCATAAAGTGCTCTGCTATCGATTATTTCGCCTCTTGCAATATTTACTACCCCCACATTCTTTTTCACAATCGCAAAAACTTTATCGTTAACTAGATGAAATGTTTCCCTGTTTGCCGGAAGCGCTATAAATACAATATCCGTCTTAGGTAAAATTTGTGCTAAAGTACCATATTTGACTCCTGATTTTACAAGTTCTTCGTTTTCGCTTCTGCTATACGCTAGAACGTTACATCCTAAACAAATCAGCTTTTTCGCAATCAATGCTCCGATGTTTCCTGTTCCTAAAATAGCACATGTTTTTCCAGAAAGTTCTCCACCTGCAAAAATTTCCCGTTTATTTTGAGCGTAATTTAGTTCTCTTGCGTATCTGTTTGCAATCTCGATTTTCCTTAAACCGCTAAACGCAAGGGTAATTGCCATTTCTGCTACGGCATTAGATGAATATGTCGGACAGTTTTTTACGATTATTGCGCGTTTAGTGCATTCATCAAGGTCAATATTATTCGTACCCGTACTTGCTGCAAAAATTGCTTTTAGTTTAGGCATCTTATCAAGTACTTTTTTATTCACAACCGAATTTGGCCATACGATTATTGCATCACTCTTTAAATCCGCATTTTTTTCGTTTATCGTTTCCTGGTAAGATTTAAATTTTAATTTCGAGAATTTACTCTTTAGTCCCTTTTCAATATTTTTGTCAATTGCGTATAATGAAATATATGCATTATATAGCTCCATATTCTTACAACTACTCATTGATTTATAAATCTTGTTTTCCTTTTTATCATTATGAATTCTTTTAAATTAGTTTTTGGAATTTTATTTTTGTTTGTAGTTTTAAGCTCTTCAAGTTTTGCAGCAAACTTTTTTGTTAACAAATCTGTTTGTACTTATGGAGGGGCTAATGTTGGACTTAATTCTAACCAAACTATTTCCCAGGTTTTAATTGATGTCGCAACTAGAGGCACTGCAGGAGACTTCATTTTTGTATGTAATGAATCCGGAATGGTCTATAATGAATCTATTTTAGTAAATATGTCATCAATTTATATCTTTGGTACAAGCGCTCTTACTCCTCCAAACATAACTAATCCCGGTGCAGATTTATTCGCTGTCTTTAACATAACTGGCGCAAACGTTACTCTTCAAAATTTGAGCATAAATTCAAGTTCTTCAGTTGGTATTGCAGTTTTAAGTACCTATAACGTAAGCATTAACAACACAAATATAACCTCTTTCAATGGCGTCGGAATTAATGTAAGTTTTTCCGAGAATATAACGATAAATAGCGTTCTAATTAATGGTACAACTGTAAAAGGACTACAGGTAAATAACAGTAATTCTACTCATATAAGAAATAGTAAATTCAATAATATATCAAATACCAGTATTTACTTTGAAAAATCTAACAACAGCCTTATTGAAAACGTCACTATTGCAAATAGTACTATTTCAAATCTTGTTGGCGGAGGAGGTATTGTTACGATTGGTCTTACAAAGAATATTTCTATTGTTAATACTACGATTTACAATGTAACTGATAATGGGATTCTGTTGGGATCTACTGGTACTATAGATTTTAGTTTCAATAGTACGATTAACAACGTTACCATTTACAATATTGGTCCTTCATCCACGGGGGCAACCGTATATGGAGTTTATGTTGCTGGAGGAGTGACCTTTAGACTTGAAAATAGTACGATATACAATATTGGAAACATAACCTCTGGGGCTAATGCTGCAGTTTTAGTGGGGGATTTTAATCATAGTTTTATAAAAAATAATAATATATACAACATTACAAATGGTTCAGGTGGAACTAGTGTTGATGCAATAATAATTATTGATACCGGGACAACATTTAATTACAATGTTATTGATAACAATACGCTTTCTAATATAACGGGTTACGCAGTATCCCTCTCAAACGGAGGATTTAACAATGTAACTAATAATACGATTAGAAGAGCGGGCTTAAGCTATACAGAAGCTGGGGGTAGTGTTGATTTTAGTGCTATTTATCTTTCAACTTCTAACAATTCCTTTATTGCCAATAACTTCATAAATGGTAGCGGCAATGATTCAGCTGGTATTCTTATTATTGGTGGTACAGGGGCACTTATTCACAATAATACTATTACAAATACAAGCATTGCAGGGATTCAGTTTACTAGTACGAATCAATTAATAAGAGCAAACCTGATAGAAAACAATACAATAACTGATTCACTCTATGGTATCTTTTTCAATGCAACGGATTCTACTGGTGCATTAAACGGAGGCGTTCGGGATAACAACCTTACAAACAACTCAATTTCAAACGTAACATATGGTATTGTACTATTTAACGGGTCAAACAATAATATTTCCCAAAACACTGTCTTTAATACCAAGCACGGAATTTCGGTTAATGCAACTACTAGCCACACAACCAGTATTACTATCTTCAATAATACATTAAACAATAACACCTTTACTGGTATTAACATAACTAATTCTGCAAATATTACTGTTTTCAATAACGTTATTCGCAACAGCACCTTTGGTATTTCTGTTGGGGCTAATTCACCTAACAACAACATTACAAACAACACAGCAATAAACAATTCACAAGGCTTTTTCTTCTTTAACAACAATAATAATTCAGTTGCAAATAACAGCGCAGCAAACAATACTTTTGCCGGGTTCAACTTTACATTATTCCTAAACTCTACAATCCAGAATAACACAGTAATAAACAACACCAACGGTATGGTCTTTGATACTGCAATAAACCTTACAGTTAGAGACAATCAAATATACAATAATAGCTATGGTATTTATGCAACAAACAGCTACAACAATACTTTCAAATACAACAACCTAATTAACCAAACAACATTTGGTTTCTATCTTCAATCTACATCAAACAATAATACTATCATAAACAACAATGCAACTAGCAACTGGAGTTTATCAATAAACAGTGTTGCTGGTTTCTACATTGGTGCTAGTTACAATAATACACTTTACAACAATACAGCATCAATGGCACAAGGATTTATTCTTAACAATTCTGCCTTAGTTAATAACCTAACAAATAACACTGCAGTAAATAATACGATTGCAGGTTTCAACGTAACTGGGTCAAACAACAACGTTCTTATTAACAACTTTGCTTATGGAAATGGATTTGGTTATTCAATAGGTTCACAAGTAAGCAACAATAATATTACAAATAACACCGCAACAAACAATTCCCAAGGATTTTTCTTCTTTAATTCCTTAGGAAATAATACAATGTTCAATAACACTGCAAACAACAATACCAACACTGGTTTCAACTTTACCCTAGTCTGGAACGTAACAATTGCAAATAATACTGCAATTAATAATACTCAATATGGGTTTGCATTAAGCAATGTACAAAATGTAACAATAAAAGACAATAAACTTTTCAATAACAGTTATGGTATTTATGCAACAGGAAGTGAAAACAATACCTTTGTCTACAATGCAATATTAAATTCAACAACATTTGGTATCTTCTTGCAGGGAAGTTCAAACAATAATACAATAAAAGATAACAACGTAACTGCTAACTGGAGTATAAGCACAGCAAGTGTTGCAGCTATTGCACTTGATCTAAGTCACAATAACACAATCTTCAATAACACAGCATCAATGGGAACAGGATTTTTCTTAAATAACTCTGCACAAAGAAATAATGTAACAAACAATACTGCAATCAACAATACTTTTGCTGGTTTCAACTTAACTACTGCAACTTCAAACGTAGTTATCAACAACTTTGCTATTGGAAATACATTTGGTATATCTGTTGGTGCCAATGCAAACAACAACAACATAACAAATAACAGTGTATACAATAACAGCCAAGGTCTGTTCTTCTTTAATAATAATAATAACAGCATAGCAAACAACACTGCAAGTAATAACACCTTTTTAGGTATGAATTTCACATCAGTCTTTAATTCAACAATTGCAAACAATACTGCAACAAACAACACAAACTATGGTATTGCATTTAGTTCAAGTAGCAACAATACCTTAGCTGGAACAACTTTGATCAATAACAGTTATGGTGTTTACATAACAGGAGGAGAAAACAATACTTTCTCAAACAATAATCTAATTAACAACA
>JBBSVN010000002.1:0-121928 GCA_038046765.1 Microcaldota archaeon
AATTGTTGCAGTAGCTGCATATTTCCTCTTCTTTAGAAAAGGAGGCGAAGGAGGATCAGCCGGCAAGGGAAAATTTAAGTTTAAAGATAATCAGAACTAGTTTTTTTTTATTTTTTCTCTTATTTTTTAGTTATCTTCTTTGTCCGAATCAATTGATTAGAAATCGAAAATGCTTAAATTCATATTAGACGTTAATTAATATATTAAAATAGGCTTAGGAAGTATATCTCTAAGTTTTCCCTAGAAATGTGGTTGGAGTTCATTCTAAAGTTGGTGAAGATCCATTTATATCTCAATCTTCTCCATCTTAGAGATTGTTCTATCAATGATTTGATCTAAATTAATCATCTGGTCCAGCTTCTTGACATAATCTAATTTTGCTTTAGTTGATGGGTTCTTGCTTGAAACTAGCGAGCAACAATCTTTGTACTCTTCTAAAGATGTCTCGTAAGTTCCGATTCTTTTTGCCAGGTCAATTATTTCCTTTTTATCATATGATATTAATGGCCTAAATATTGGCAAGTTTGTGCCATCTTCTGTAGCAAGTATATTTTCCAAAGTTTGGCTTGCCACTTGTGCGAGGTTATCTCCGTTTACTATTGCTAAGTAATTATTTTCTCTTGCAACTTTTTCTGCAAGTTTTGTTATAAATCTTTTAAATAGCACAACTTCTTCCCTTGCATTTATCTCAAAAGTTTTTTTATAAAATTCATCGTATTCTGCGTTGTATAATTTACTTTTTGCTAGTGAATACTCATTTAGTTTTTCTATCAATTTCTTTATTTTATCAATATTCTTATTCACACTTATGTGTAAGTAATCTACATCACATCCTCTTTTCATCATTAAATAAGCAGCAGCAGGGGAATCAATGCCTCCCGAAAGTAATAACAATACTTTTCCAGAGCAACCTACTGGTAAACCGCCTAAGCCATAATTCTTTTCAAAATAAATAATTGCTTTGTTTAGTAGCAATATCTCTATATAAACGGTTATATCTGGTTTATGAATATCAATTTTAAATCCATTGTCAAAAAGAGTCTTACCTACATCTTTGTTTATTTCTATTGATGTCTTTTCAAATTTTTTATCACTTCTTCTTGAGTCAACAACTACTGTTTTTTCTTTATTTTTTTCAAGTTTATCTCTTACAAATAGATTTATTTTTTCTAAGTCTTTTTCGATTTCATAAGCAAAACTAAACCAAACTATTCCAAAAACTTTATTTAGTGCGATAGTTATCTTATTTCGATCTATCTGCGTTTTAAAGTAGATATGTATCCTGCTTTCTTCTAAAATAACCTGTTCGATCTGTTCATTTTCTAGTGCAATTTTTATGTTCTTTATAAGTAGCCTTTCAAAATCAGGTTTATTTTTTCCCTTTATCCCAATTTCCCCGTAATGTACTTTTACAAGTTCTTTCATAATAATCTAGCCTGTAGCTAGTAGCATGTGGCAAGTAGCCCGTAGCTTACTTTAAATAAATTAGAAATATGTTAAAAAAATTCAGTTTTTGTAAAAAATCTGATGATTGCGATTCACCATTTTTTTTTATTCCTGCTGAAAATAAAAATCTCGTGGTTGCTACCACGATCTTTATTCTATAAGAATAAATCCAATGGCTGCTGCCACTATCTTTTTACTTTTGTTAAAGTAAAAAATCGCCGGGAATGAGATTTTCAATATCTTTGGTTCTAAGAAAAACCGTTAAGATTTTTTGCGAACCGTCCGCTTTTTGACCTATGTAAAACAAACATAAAAAGCGGTCGTTTGAACTCATGAACGCTTACGCGCAACAGGTTAGCAACCTGCCGCCCTACCGGACTAGGCGACCCCGGCCTAAATATAATTTAATTTTTTTAATAGCAAATCGCTACTAGAAATATGTTATATATTATCTATATTATAATTTTAATGTTTAAACTACTGTTCCCCATCCACCAAGTCTCCATCTATTTCCTATTCTTCTGCTAATCGCAATTCGCGACCCCTTTTCAGCTACGAGTGCCTTTTTGGATTTTATTGTCGCAACTCCTCCTTTAGCTAGTTGCGCAATCACACCTAGGCTTGTTGCAGTATAGCAATTTATTGCCAATACCTCGCCATCTTTTAGCGGGGGATTTTGAATATCTACTCTCTTTAGTAATTCGACCTTTACATTAAATGTTGAAATTGCATCTGTTAATGCTCCTTTTAATCCTATGACTGAACCAACTAATGCGTCGCTTTTTGTCAGAGCCGGATCCAGGTTTGTTCCAACTGCAATTAAACCTCCCGGTGTTGCTTCTTCCAAACTCTCACTTTCTTCCCTTAAACTTAATATTTCGCAATCTATTGGGGTCGCCTTTGCCCCCTCTTTTCTGACTATTCCTGGTTTTATTTCAATAATTTGGCCTATTTTTAATTTTCCTTTGATTATTGATCCACCTAGCACGCCGCCTCCAATATCTTTTATCTTGGCGCCTGGTTTATTGACATCAAATGATCTTGAAACATACATGACTGGTGACGCGTTTAAATCTCGATTTACATTTGGGATATTTTCCTCGATTGCACCAACTAATGCGTCCATGTTTAATCCATAATTTGCCGCAACTGGGATTATGGGTGCGTCTTGCGCAACACTCCCTTTTAGGAATGTTTTAATCTGTTTGTAGTTTTCAAGTGCCTTCTCTTTTGATACTAAATCTACCTTTGTTTGTACTATTACGATATTCTTTATTCCAGTTGAATTTAGAACAATTAAATGTTCTGCAGTTTGCGGTTGTGGGCAGACTTCATTTGCAGCTATTAAAAATATCGCTCCATCTAATATTGAACTTGCTGCAATTACTGTAGTCATTAAAGTTTCGTGACCTGGTGCGTCTACAATAGAAATTTTTCTTTTTAATTCTGTTTTTCCTCCACAGGAGCACTTTTGGGTTAATACATACTTTTTGCATTTTGTGCATTTGTAAATAGTCGCATCAGCATAGCCTAATCTTATTGAAATTCCTCGTTTTATTTCTTCGCTGTGCGTATCTGTCCATTTGCCAGTTAACGCTTTAGTCAAAGTGGTTTTGCCGTGGTCAACGTGACCAAGCATTCCGATATTTACTTGTGCTTGTATTTAAACCACCAATTTATTTCTTCGCTTCTTCCTTCGCTTTAGGAGGGAATAATTGTTCTAGTGTTGCAGTACCATAATCGCTTACTACTACGTTTACCTGCATAGTATCTAATGAGATTACATTTCCTCTTACTAGCTTTCTTTTTCTCTGGCCCTTTTCCGCATCTTGGTATCCAACTCCTTTTGTAAGTAGTATTCTTGCTTTTTTAGTTCCGCCAATATCCCTTCGCATTGGAAATCCGCTCTTATCACTGCCGCCTGTTACCTGGAATGAATACCCAGCTGCGCCAACGATTCCGCCTTCTATTTGTTCACCAATTACCTTTCCGATAATTGAAGTTTCAGTTTCCTTTGCTACTTCGATATTATAACTTTTGCCTGTTTTTTTATCTGATACAACTATTCGCATAAGATTACCTCTATTTTTCTTTTTTTAAGTATTAACTTAAGTATTATCAGTAGGGTTTATTTTCTATTCTATTTTTTCTTCTTCAATTATTATTTATTATTATATGTCTGCATCTAAGATTATGATAAGATATATTTAAAAGCAGTACTTTACCTTCGAAATATGATAAAATCATAAAAAAAAAGAAATAAAAAAATTAAATTTATTTAAGAATTATGCATTCTTTAATTTTGCCTTGCAGACATATCCTGTTTTGTCTACATAATACATATATCCAGATTGTTTAGCAATTTTTTCACTTCCTATTTTCTTCTTCTTTCCTTTTTTGTTATGTTTCATTGGTGCTGCCCAAACAAAACCGTCCTTACCGACGAAATAAAGATAACCATCTTCTCTTACTATTTTTTCACTTCCTACTTTTTCTCCCATAAAATTCACCTAAAAAGAGGCCAACATTTCCAGATTAGATTTTTCTCCCTCTGGATCAGAACCAAATATGGATCTGTATAATGACCTTATTTTTTCTTTTGCACTTATATTTACGACAGTATTTATAAATGTATCGTCGAATTCTACGTTTTTAACCTCGTGCAATAAGCTTAATAATGTTTGTTGCTCTTTTTTAGTCTTATCAAATTTCTAAACTCATCTCGTTGCAAATACAATTATATACCTTCTCTTACATACTAATATAATTGCGTAAAATAACTGCGTAAAAGTAATTACTATTAACTTGTTTTAGGTGATTCATTGACTACTGATGATCAAAATGTTCTAGATAAGATTATTCAAGCTCCAGCTACTACATCTGTTGATTCAGTTACTGATATAGTTAATCCTGTAAAAATTACAAATACACCATCTACACCTGCCGCTAGTTCACCAACCCCTGTGAATCCTTCAAATAATTATACCTATTCTCCAGCTGCAGAGCGAAAAATCGTTGAAGATCTTTCTCCTAAAAGCGATGATGAGGAAATTCTAAAGTTTTTAGAAGAAACAAAACAAAAAATATTTATTGTCGGTGCTGGTGGGAGTGGAACGAATACGCTCGATCGATTATTTGAATTAGGTGTTGAAGGGGTTACAACTGTTGCCATGAATACTGATGCTAAACACCTTCTAAGAATCAGGGCTAACAAGAAAATGATTCTAGGTAAAAAATTAACTGCCGGACGAGGAGCTGGAAGTAATCCTGTCATCGGGGAAGAAGCGGCTAAAGAAAGTCTGAACGAACTAAAACAAACTTTATCAAATGCGTCGCTTGTATTTATCACTTGTGGTATGGGCGGAGGAACTGGAACTGGAAGTGCACCAGTTATTGCCGAGCAGGCTAAACTCGCTGGCGCATTAACCGTTTGCGTTGTTACGTTGCCATTTATAAGTGAAGGTCGAGTGCGACTAGAAAATGCATTAAAAGGCTTGGAAAAATTAAAGAAATTTAGTGATACTGTCATCGTTATAAAAAATGATAAGTTACTTAATCTTGTTCCTGATTTACCTCTTAACACTGCGTTTAAAGTTTGTGATGAAATCTTGGCTGGAAGCGTTAAAGGCGTAGCCGAATTAGTAACAAAATCCGGTTTAGTAAATGTTGATTTTGCCGATTTAAGAACAATTCTATCTAGTGGCGGTTATGCGGTAATTGGTTTAGGTGAAGCATCAGTTGATGCTAAGCACGAGGATCGCGCAAGAATCGCAGTTGAAGCTGCGCTAAACTCGCCATTACTAGATGCTGACATAAGTTCCGCAACCAAAGCATTAATAAATGTCGTGGGAGGAGAAGATATGACGCTAAAGGAGGCTGAATACGTAGTTGCTGAAACAGCAAGGCGCATAAATCCAAATGCTCATATTATCTGGGGAGCTAGGATAGAAAATCATATTAAGAAATCTTCTATGCGTATATTAGTTGTTTTAGCCGGAGTAAAATTCCCGCGCTACGATCTGAATAATCCTAGTGCTATCGAGAATTTTGAACTTGATTTAATTGGTTAAGGTCTAAACTACTAAGAAAAGGTTGTATTTATGGAAATCGGAGAAATAATAAAAAGATGTTTAAGAGTATTTTACATTTCAAAAAAACCGACTGATGAAGACTTCAGAAAGGTTGCAAAGGTAACTGCTGTTGGCATAATTGTTATTGGTGTCATCGGACTTTTAATTTCATTAATAACTGCATTATTTTAATTATGAAAATTATAGGTAATTTATATGATATATACTATAAGAGTAACTTCGGGTCAGGAAAAAATCCTTTCGGAAATATTGCTTAAAAAAGCTAGAAGCGAAAAGTTAAATGTGTATTCTATCGTTTATCTTGAAAATGTAAAAGGTTACATCTTCGTTGAAAGCGATGATGAAAATACATCAGTTAAATTAATTCAAAAAGTTAAACACGTAAAAGGTCTACTTAAAAAACCTCTTGCTGTTAGCGAAATTGAAAATTTGATAAAGGCAGTAAAGCAACCTGCTATGACTATTGAAAATGGAGATATCATTGAAATGATTTAAGGTCCATTTAAATCAGAAAAAGCAAGGGTTACTAAAATTGACGAAGCTAAGGATGAAATTACTGTGGAGCTTATTGAAGTCGCAGTTCCGATTCCGGTTACTGTAAAAAGTAAGATGGCTCGTCTGTTCCAGAAAGCTGGAGCTGAGTAATTTTTTCTTAATTTTTTATCTTATTTGTTTTTATTTTTTTACCTTTAATATTATTCTATTTCTAAATATGCGTTAGTAGTCTAGAACTTTGTTTTAATTAATTAAAATAAGGTAGATACTGGTAGGATTCGAGCTTCCCATTTTTTAAAAAGGAAAAAGCTCGCGACCCGGGTCCGAAACGAGTCTCCAGTCATGTGTCTGGTGTCTTGCGTATTTCCCGGCTGACGCATTTTTACTTTTTAGCTATCTGTGTGTATTCTCCGTATAAATCATAATCAGTTGCAACTGGGAGCCTTACTTTGATTTCTAAACCTCGTGTATTTCTTATCCTAATTTCTTTTAATTTTTGGCCATAGTTTTGCATTATATCCATTTGACCCGAATTTACTATTGCAACAATCTCTTGTGGATTTCTTAAATCGCGTATTTTATAAAAAAGAGCCCCCCTTTTTTCATCTTGATTTGTGAATACACCAAAAAATGGATCTAACTCTATATCCATTCTCCATGGTGCATGAGCTGGAGGCTTAAATCTTGGATCTGTTGATTGACAGTACATAACATTTTGATCATATATCGGTACGCCTCTTTCATGAAGTTTTTTAAGTAAGATATACATTGAAGATCGTTTTGCCCAAGGTTCTTCTAATAACGGCTCCATATCTAATTTGGTAACTTTTTTGCATAGTTCCACTCCTAGAATAGGATTAAATGTATGGAACGCACAAAGACCCACCATTCCATAAGTCATAAGTGCAGGAAAATTTTCACTCAATCTTCTTAATTTTTTACTTATCATTTTGATCACTATTTTTTTGCTATAATAATTGCCTCCCCCATATTTTCTTCTGTTCTTGGGTTTAAATATAATTTCTGTTCGCTAAGCGTTTTAGCTATTGCAAGGTTTCTTCCAGCTATAGCATAATATCTCGCATCATTACCATTTTGGTCAGTTGCAAAAACATCTGCACCTTTTTTTAATAGAGTGTTGACATTTCCAGCCCTACCATAAAATGCTGCAACCATGAGCATTGTGCGACCTTTTTCATCATTAATTTTATTAATATCTAATCCCCTTACTTTGAATTTGTCTATAAATCGGCCTAAGACAGGGTAATTGTCCTGATACTGGGCTATTTCAAAAGCATCTTTTATTTCTTTAGTTTCTGCTTCTTTTTCGGTCATAATAAAAAGGTCCAATTTTCTAATTTCTAGCACTTTTGGGTTTATGTTGAGTCTTTCATTTGTGTATTTCTTAGAAGCGGGTAATGTATAACTATCAACTATTTGATAATAATTTGTCATGGGGTTGTCTAAATTCTTGTTAAATCTATTGCCAAATATTATTGTTGGAATTACTAAAGCACTACCTAAACCAATTATGGTTGTAATTCGAACTAGAGCTTTACGATCAAATGTTTGCCTCTTTAATTTCATAACAAATTATCTGTTGCAATGTATATATAAGATATTTGGGTTGGACTTAATCTGCTACTTCTTTTTAAACATTTTTGTATAAGACTCAATTAACAATTAATAATAACTTTTTAGGTGATTATTTGCATTTTCCAAAAATAAAAACCAGATTAATTAGTGCAGTACTATTATCCACTGTGTCTTTATCATGTAATTCTAAGCCTAAAACTTTTGATAGTAAAACACAGCTATTGGTTGAAGTTCTTTATTGTAATGATTCCAGAAACGATCCATCCAAATGCGTTGTAAAATACATAGATACTAAATTTTTTGAAGAAGGTACTAATCCAGCTATTTTAAACAATCAGATAAGGCAGGCGAATGAAAAAGTAAATTCTATTGTTGGTGCATGCGACATTGCTGGTTTCCACACACAAGATGGAATTAATCGATTCTATCCTGATGTAAGGGTTCGGGTTGAACTATTTAATTCATTTGACGATGGGAAGTTTTTTATATATTCAAATAAAAAACAAACAAATCCAGTTTATCTTTGTCTGCAATCTCCTTAGGTTAAAGTTATTCGAGTTCAGGATAAATCGGAAACCCTTTACAAAATTCTTCAATGTCTTTCTTTATCTTTTCTTTAACTGTGGCGTCTTTGTAATTCTTTAAAACAATATCCATAAACTTCGCAACTTCTTTCATTTCGCTTTCTTTCATCCCCCTAGTTGTTAAACTTGGAGTTCCTAGTCTAATTCCGCTCGTAATAAATGGCTTTTGTGTATCATAAGGAACGGTATTTCGGTTAAGTATAATTCCTGCCTCTTCTAAGGCGATTTGCGCTTCTTTCCCGTTTATCCCTTTATTTCGTAAGTCAACTAAAATTAAGTGCGACTCTGTTCCGTTTGCAACTAGTTTATATCCTAAAGTTTGTAGTTCATCAGCTAGAGCTTTAGCATTTGAAACAATCTGTTTTGCATAAACTTTAAACTCCGCTTGCATTGCTTCGTGGAAACAAACTGCTTTTCCAGCAATCATATTCTCTATTGGTCCACCTTGCAGTCCTGGAAAAACTGCTTTGTCTATTTTTTCAGAATATTCTTTTTTTGCCATTATCATTGCGCCTCGAGGTCCTCTAAGCGTTTTATGGGTTGTTGTTGTAATAACATCTGCAAAAGCAGCTGGTGAATTATAAACTCCCCCTGCAATTAATCCTGAAATGTGAGAAATATCTGTCATCAAAATTGCACCTGTCTTATCACAAATTTCCCTAAATCGTTTAAAATCGATTTCCATCGGGTAAGCGGTGTATCCAGCAATAATTAGTTTTGGTTTTTCTTCAATTGCTTTTTTTTCTATTGCATCATAATCGAGCATTTCTGTTTGTTTATCTACGGCGTAAGAAGCTACCTTATACCATTTACCTGAAAAGTTAACTGGTGATCCGTGTGTTAAATGCCCTCCTTGGGACAATTCTAAACCCATATATTTGTCTCCGATTTCTAAAAATGCATAAAATGCGGCGATATTTGCGCTAGCTCCAGCGTGTGGTTGCACATTCGCGTGGTCTACTCCAAATAGTTTTTTTGCCCTTTCTATTGCGAGTGTTTCTATTTGATCGACGTACTGGTTTCCAGCGTAATATCTTTTACCTGGATAACCTTCAGCATACTTATTTGTTAAAACACTTCCCATCGCCTGGATAACGGCTAAACTCGTGTAATTTTCGCTTGCAATAAGTCGCAGCGTCGATTTCTGGTAAGCTACCTCTTTTTTTAATAAATCATAAATAGCTTTATCCGTGTGCATTAAGTTTTCTAGGTTAGACATGAAACTCGACCCCAAGTAATTAGTAAAACAGGTATCTCACTAAACTTTAATAATTGTTTTGATAATTGTATAATTAGCAATTAGCATTTAGCTAGTAGCAAGTAGCAAAATTGATAATACGTTAACGGCTGAAGCGACCGTTAACTTTTACTAAGTGTCGCTTCCTACTGGTTTGTAATTAGAAGATCTAGTGAATTTCATTCACTATCTCTCCAAAAGCATCTAGCTTTTGTAGAGCCTCTTTTCTATAAGTAAGCTAGTTTGCAATCAGCTAATACTAGTGCCGAGATCGCATAACCCGGTAGTGCGCACAGAAAAAGTTTTGAGTCTCGAGTTTCGAGTTCTGCCTTTTTCGCACAAGCCTGGAAAAGTTTTCATTCCTGTAAAAATAGGAAATTGAAAACCCTAAACTGGTTAGCGTGTCCCTCGTGGATTGGGAGTTCAAAGAGCCCTTTTCGGGTTGCCTAAAAGGGCTTCACCCCAAAATGGCATTGAAAATCTCTCTCTCGGCGATCTTTTTTCTTTTCTTACTTAATTCATTTTTCTAGTTCTTTCAAATAAAATTCCCTTTATTATCTTTTGCGTCTATATTTATCATACTAAATTTTCTACTTAGAAAGAGGTAATACCTATGCAAATCAAAAAACAGGAAAATTTCTCAGAATGGTATAATTCAATAATAAAAGACGCAGAACTATGCGATTTACGTTATAATCTTAAGGGATTTGTCGTCTTTATGCCATGGTCGGTAATGACGATGAAAAAAATGTACAAGTTCTACGAAGCAGAACTAGAAAAAAACAGCCATGTTCCCGCATTATTTCCTGCATTAATTCCTGAATCTTATTTAAAGAGCGAAAGTAATCACGTTGCTGGTTTTGTTCCAGAAGTTATGTGGGTAACTGAAGCGGGAAGCGAAAAACTAACTGAAAAATATGCGATGCGTCCAACTAGTGAAACTGCGATGTATCCAATGTATGCTTTGTGGATTAACGGAAAAAGTGATTTGCCACTAAAAATCTACCAAAGCTGCCAGGTCTGGAGACACGAGACAAAAGCTACTAAGCCATTCATTCGTTCAAGAGAATTTCACTGGATAGAAGCGCACGATGTCTTTGCTACTTACGATGAAGCTTTAGCTCAAGTGCATCAGGATATGCAAATGGCAGAAAATATGATCCATAAAAAATATGGGATTCCATTTATTTTTTTTAGAAGGCCGCAATGGGATAAATTTGCTGGAGCTGTTGATACTTACGCAGCTGACACATTAATGCCCGATGGAAAAACATTGCAACTCCCATCTACTCATATGCTAGGTCAAAACTTTTCCAAAGCATTTAACATTAAGTTTACTGATGATGATGGACAAAGTAAATATGCCTGGCAAACAACTTATGGTCCAGCTATTTCAAGAATTTATGCCGCACTAATCGCAACCCACGGTGATGATAAGGGATTAATTTTACCATTCGATTTAGCGCCAACACAAATCGTAATCGTTCCTATATGGAAAGGAGAAAATAAAGAATTAGTTACTAAAGAATGCGAAAAGATACGATTCGAGCTAGCAGACAAATTTAGTGTTAAATTAGATTCTACCGACAATACACCTGGTTTTAAGTTTAATCACTGGGAAAGCAAAGGTGTTCCAATTCGGTTAGAATTAGGTGAGCGGGATATTAATGAAGGAGTTTGCATACTTGTTCGAAGGGATAACCGAGAAAAAACAAAGGTAAAATTTAGCGACTTAGAAAAAAAGATTATTGAAATTAGTGAAAAATTCGATTGCTCAATTAAAGAAAAGGCAGACTCATTTTTTGCAAATCTTCTATCAAGCGCAAAGGATATAAAAGAACTAAATAAAATCCTAGAAGAAAAAGGCGGTTTCGTATGCGTCCCGTTTTGTACTGATCAAATGGAAGGAAAAGCATGCGCTGAAAAAGTAAAAGAACAAACGCATGGGAACATGCGCGGAAGTATGTTCGGCAATGAAGAAAAACCAAGCGCGAAAGAAATATGTATCGCTTGTGGAAAGAATGCGAATGTTTATCTTTATGTGGCTAGGCAATACTAGAAAAGGTTAAACAACATGGAGTTTAAGGTTTTGGATAAGAAGGTTGGGATAACCGAAAAGCATCTAATTTCATATTTATATTCTTGGTTTGTTCTAATTCTTTTTAGTTCTGTCTTATCCTACGTGTCCCTTTTTTATATTAATTCATATCAAATTACGGATTTTTCAGATCCATCTCCTTTCCTTATTTTAGTTTATTCTACAATAAAAAGTTTAATCTTTCTTATTCCGTTTATCCTGTTTTTTATATCTAAATATCTAAAATATGATTTTTCTAAAGATGACGCATTACCCCTTGCATTTTTACATTTTTGCTATCCAATTATAATTTTTATTTTCTGGGTAATATTTACATTTTCTCTATACTATTCATCTAGCTTTCCTTCGATCTCAGCATTATTTGTGGGGATTTTTGTTTTTCTTAGCTATCTGTTAGATTCTCTAGTCCCAAGTGCAATTTTTTATATTATTTTATATATCATCTACAATCAAAAAATTTTACTAGAAAAACAAATCGTATTCGCTGCACTTGCAATTACAATTATAAGAGAAATTTTTTCTAACTTTACTATTTACGTTGATTATGGTAAATCTCTCTCAAATCCTTTTAGTTATCTAACTTATTACTTTAGTCCTTGGGCGCTTATCGCTCTGTTGCACATTCTAATTAATACCTTTTTTATCATTAATTATTTTATCCTTTATAAAGGTAAGATTTCAAAATATTTTTATTATATCTTTCTAATGATTCTGGGTTTAAAATTTATTTTTATTTTAGGAGTTCTGAATTCTAAGTTTTCTTCTATTCTTCTTGCGGATTCACTGACTTTGATCTTGTATTATAGTACCTTATACTTAGTCGCAAAGCATCTATCCACAAAATCTAGTTGATTTTTATGCTCGGCTTTCTTGCAATATTAATTAGTTCTGCACTAGGCGGTTTTGGAGAAGTTATTATCAAGAAAACAGTTGGCAAGAACGGTGTATATCGTGCAATTGCATATAATTATGTTGGTCTTTTATTTCTCCTAATTGTTGGTGCATTAATTTCAAAGCAAAGTTTTTCATTTCCTATTGCGCTTATTATTCCTTATCTTATTCAGGTCCTAATCGGTGCGATTGCGATTCTCGCTCTCTTTAAGGCTTTTGAAAAAGGAAAACCAAGCATTCTTGTCTCATTTACTAATCTTTATGTCCTAGTCGTGCTATTTATCTCAATATTTATCCTTGGTGAATCATTATCGATACTTCAGATTGTAGGTTCAATTGTTCTGATTATATCTGCTATAATCCTAATATTCGAAGATCTAAAAAGTTTCAAGCTCGAATCGGGAATTCTATTTGCAATAATCACTATTTTTGGTTGGGGCTATTATTATAGTTTCATCAAAGTTTTTGTTCCAGTCTTTGGTACGTATATGACAACTTTTTTCCTTGAAATGGGAGACGGGGTTTTAGTAATCCTATATGTATTAATCTTTAAAAGAGAAGAAATTTCACCACCTAGTAGAGAAGATGCAAAACTCATATATTTTAGGTCATCTATGGTTTTCTTCGCTTCTTTGCTATTTACCTATTCAGTTGGTTCAATCGGTTCAGCTCTTACTTCTGCAATAAATTCATCAAGCTCTATTTTTACTGCTATATCCTCTTATTTTCTGCTAAAAGAAAAACTGGATTTTATAAAATACGTTTCAATTGCGTTGATGGTTATTGGACTTATTTTAGTTTTTCTTGGATAAAAAGAAAAATAATAGAAACCTTCTAAGCATTAAAACTTATCTTGCCATATATTATTACATGAAAATGCTTCATAATCGTCCTAATCCTGCTCATAAGGTTGCGCGAAGGGTTACACATCCTCCTTTATTCGAATCCTTTGCAAAACATAATTCTAAGCGTCAGTTAACAACTGAAAGATTTTTTAGAATCGAAAACTTAGTCCAAGTAGAACTCACATATGGAAAAAATCTAGACCAAATAAAATTAGATCATAAACTAAGTCAAACCGAACAAAAAATTGTTGATGCACTACTATCTGGTGCGAAAATATTTACCTTAGATCAGCTTGCGAGTGTAGCTAATATCAATGTCTTTACAGTAAGAGTAGCAATACTAACTCTTGAGAATAAACTTCATGATTTACCTAGAATGTATCATCTTCAGCTTCCTTATATTGGGTTGTCTAGTTCCCAGCTAATTCGTGCAATTAAAGAATCAAAAGCTAAATCTGTGCAAGACTTGAAATCAAAAAATTATGGTCTATACAGCGTAGCCGCAGACCTAAAGGTGCTTGACCATATTTATAAAAGAAAATCAAGAATTTCAAAGACACTTAAAAATCTAAGAAAAACTCTTAAAAAGAAATTAAAAGAAAAGTCACTTCGTTCTTTATGCAAGGATTTGTCTGATTTTGAAAAGGCAATTATAAAAAGAGTCGTGCTACTTAAAAATCCAGAGACTCCCTCTATCTTAGCCAAGGAGTTTAATGTGAAAGTGCATCAAGTAAAAGCCTGTGAAGAAAGATTATCTAGGAAATTTAGTGGAAAGCAAAAAGTCGGGGTAGAATCAGATAAGTTAAGACTATTTGTATTTCTCTTATCAAATGATGACTTAACAATTATCTTTGCATTAGCTAACGAACGAGAACGTGCAATTTTGGAAGAGTGCGCGATGTCAGAAAAAGCCGCAGATATGCAGTCTTTAGCTAAGAAATTTAATCAATCTAGAGAAAGATTAAGGCAAATACAAAAAGACTTGGTGCCAAAAATCAAATACTGGAAGCGAACTGGATTCTGGCAGGAAACAAAGGAAAGAATATAAATAGAAAATAGCCCCAACCGGATTCGAACCAGTGTAATCAGGTCCAAAGCCTGATATCCTTGACCGTTGTCCACAAACTTATTTCTAAGATTGCGCTAGACGATGGGGCTATAAATAGGTCACTTTAACTTACTATTTAATTAAATATATCTGGTAAAACATTTTATATATTCATATCTTGAGCACGTAGTCGAATTTTTTATGGAGATATAACTTTTTCATAAATGCGATACTGGTTAAGACGCCACTCTCACACAGTGGAGATTCGCGGTTCGATCCCGCGCGTGCTCATTGTCCTTTATTCTTAAAATGTTTTATAAATTGTTTTATCTAGTTATTAATTATGGCAAATAAACAAATTAATAATCGCGTGTCGAAAATAATTATTGGCATTTCTATTCTTACAATAATTGGATCTTTAGGTTCCATGTTAAGAACTCCAAAATCAAGACAGACCCCTAATTCACAATATTCAGAAAATTTAGTAGTTCAAGAACCCGAACCTCCTGCTTCTAAATTGGTGTTTTCTAAAAAATTACCTTTAGTTGGTTACTCTGAAGTTAAAAAAACTTTAAATAAAACGCTTGAACTAAACGCTAAAATATTTGAAGCAGAAACTCCCTATGTTCCAGATCAAGAAGGTGGTTCGTCTAATCTTAATTTATTAACTCGACCGTCATCTGATCGTGGCGAATAACTCTATTCATAAATTTTTATTCCAAGTTTATTTGATGCAATTGCAAAAAATAATTGAGGAGGAATAATTCCAGATTCGGTAATATATGCTCTAATATATTCATTAGCAGTTACTTCAAAAGCAGGATTTCTGATTATTAAATATTTACTTTTTGGTGCTTTATCCCAAACTTCTTTTGTATCTCTTTCTTCAACTTCTTCTCTTTGGCCAAAAAATGTTTTTGGCGAATACTTATACGTTTCAGCAGCACTGTAAAATGATATATCA
The DNA here is from genome assembly GCA_038046765.1 of Microcaldota archaeon. Classification (GTDB taxonomy): domain Archaea; phylum Micrarchaeota; class Micrarchaeia; order Anstonellales; family Bilamarchaeaceae; genus JBBSVN01. Next base: position 15,296 of record JBBSVN010000002.1, read on the forward strand.
TGCATTTTTGCTAAGTGGGCAATCATCGATGTTCCAATTTTATTAATTAAATCCCCTCTAGATGTAATTGCATCTGCTCCGACAATTACCATATCTGCTTTTTTCATAAATAAATTTGCAGCGCCATCGACAATTTGTGTTGTTTTTATTCCATAATCTGACAATTCCTTAGCAGTAATCCTTCCTTGAAACCTTGGTCTTGTTTCGCAGGAAATCACATTAAACTCTTTTTTCAAGTCTTTCGCGTGTTTGAATATTTTTGTAGTTGTTGAGCTATGGCAATGAGTCATTACTGTTGCTCCATCTGGAATAAGTTTTGCACCGTATTCTACTAGTTTTCTTATGTCTATTTCGAAGCGGTCAAGTATTTCTTGTCCCTTCTTAGTAACTAGTTTTTTAGCATCATCTACCTTTTTTATGCCTTTACTATTTACTTGCGTTTGAAGGTCGTTCAAAATCATTTCTATTGAGTTTCGCATCATTGGTTCAGTAGGTCTGGAAGAAGAAATGTTTTCTGCAGCAAAAGTTAAGTGTTTCTCAAATTCAGAAATTGTCTTTGCTTTGCTTGATTTAGCTTCAATAACTAGTGCCTTTATTGCTTCTTTTGCAATGTTTCTAGCTCCTTGTATCCTTAATGATTTAATGTCTGCGATTGTTTTTTTAACAGAAGGTTGTAAATTTGCCATATTCTTGAATGATAAGACTAGGTATAAATAAGTTTCTTCTTAGTTGGGGCGTGAAGTACGATCAACTAGTTATATCAAATTTGATATAAATCGTAAATCAGGTATATTTTAAATTTCTTGTACATAAACTAACATAACTACTAATTGTTAAAGATCGCGTCAAGGTGTTCTGTTTATGCAAAAAATTGTTTACGAAAGAAGAAATCCTAAAATTGTTCCGATTAAAGATAAACACGGAAAGGTAATAAAAGCAGATTATCTAACATCACATCATCTTACCGAGCCTTTTGGTGGACCACCATCTCACGTTTTATTGGATGACGCGGTTTCAGATTCAATTACGTGTAAAAGATTGCGTGAAGAAGGTTATTTTTATGGCCGATCCAGAGAACTTCTTGTTTATCCTGACCTTATTGGGGGATTTAGGGAAGGAGCAGACATATCAGACCATAGTTCTGGATTAATTTTACCTTGGAGCGAAGTTCTCATACAAGTCCCACGAAGTGAACTTCGAGGCGGTAATAAAGTTTTGTTTGTTGATCCGTTTCAGATTGAAAATGGGTTTGTTCAAGTTGCTAGTCTTATTCTAATTAATCAATTCGCAAGAGATATCCATGGATTAAAAGCGATAGGAAAAGTACATCCGCAAACAAGAGTTGCAATTGAAGCTTCAGAAGAAACACTTGCAGAACTTAGTTCGAACCAGATTAGATTTAATTTGACCGTTGATCATTCTGCATTAAGACCTGTGGTTCGTCGTATCGCAGAAGGAGACCAGAAAGTCGATGCGGAATATAAAATAACATTAGATTATGGAGTAGCATACGTCCAAGAAGAATTAGTACTTTATAACATTCCAACTGTTAGTCCCGTACAAGACTTAATTCTAAGACATATTAGTTTCTTTCGTTCAGGTGTGGGTGCGGGGGTTACTATTTTTCCAGCAAATTCCAGCAACGATCTAGTAATTCAGTCTGACCAGCTCAAAATAGATTCGATTGTTAAGTTTTTAGAATCATTAAACGCATCGCAAGATACGTTTATTCAATAGCAGTTATTAATTTTTTCTTCTTATTTTATTTTATGCAATCAATTCCACAAATCTTAAAATCAGCAAAAGTTATTGCAGTAGTTGGTCTATCAGATAAACCAGATCGCCCAAGTTATGGTGTTGCATCTTATCTTCTAAATCATGGGTACAGAATAATTCCCGTAAATCCGAACATAAGTGAGTGGAAAGGAATACTTGCGAAAGCATCTCTACTTGAAATAACTGAACCAGTTGACATCGTAGATATCTTTAGAAAAAGCGAAGATGTCCTACCAATCGTCGAACAAGCAATAAAAATTAAACCTAAACTAATCTGGATGCAATTAGGTGTGATAAATGAAGAAGCTGCAAAATTGGCAGAAGCTAATCGAATACTTGTTATTATGGATAAATGCATAAAAATTGTGCTAGAAAGTTAAAAAGTAAGATAAAGTTTTACGTATGCTAATTACAAAGAAAGCTTTTACGAAACTTTTGATTTAAAAGGAGCCTTCGCAAACGTATTGTTCATCAAGTTTGATGGACAAAAAATAAACAGAAGGTGAGTCGTATGGAATTCAAGTATCTTCTGTTGTTCGCTCTATTGGCAATACCAATAGCAAGCGCAGCAGATGGGCAGATATCTGATATACGTGGTAAAGCATATGGCTTCCACAATGATTGTATGTCTTCTATAGATAAGGAAGGGCAAAATAGGTCTGATATTAATAAATCTCAATTGCAAAACTGCAGATTTGGCGCAGGAAAAATTGTCGCAGAAGCTAGAGTAGATAAACTTGAAAGACAAGTGTCTAGCTATCAGGATAAAATTGATAAATTTGCAGACTCCGGCTTAGATATATCCGCATTACAAAGCGTAGTTGACGGAGCAAAAACACAGGTAATAGATCCATTAAAAGCTGCAATAAATAGCGCAACTGACTTTGCATCTCTTAAAGCAGCCCTAAAAGGCTACTGCTTGTTTGATGGTTGCAAAGATGGTGCAAACTATCACTTAGAAGCCAAATTTGAAGTACAAAGGCTCTTTGCTGTCTTAGATAACCTTGAAAATAAAACAAATGTGTCTACTGCAAAAATCGCAGAAGCAAAAGGTTACCTAAACAATGCACAAGATGTTCTTGATGAAGTTGGCACCAGTCAATATACCAAGGATCAAAAACAAACCATTTCGTCAAATGTAAAATCCGCAGTAAAGGCAATTAGGGACATAAATAAAGGTTTACCCAAAGACAACAAAATTAGGCCTGTACCTAAAGGTCGGATGAAATAATTTTTTTTTATTTTTTTTAATTATAAAACTGTAGTTTTTGAATTAACTCTCTTCTATAAAGTACCCTATGAAGTTTTGAATCATGTTCCATCAGTTCACATGTTGTCTTTATTTTATTTTCTACAATCAACCTTTGACCTAGGTCTAATATTTCTTCATTGCTTTTACTTTTCCATTGTTGGGGTCTTTTTGGTAATTCAAAATTTACCTCTTCTAATAAGTTTCTTCTCCACAGGGCAAAATATATGTCTGGGTATCGTTTCTGTAATGCTTTTATGCAAATAATTTTTCTTGTATCTACAATTTTCTGTGCAAAGCGAACTATTTGACTTTCATCCAAAGCAGACCAGTTACGGCGTTTTACAAATGTTAATTTACTTATAAATCCCCTTTCAAGAAGTTGATTATACAAGGCAAGATAAATATCTCTTATTTCTGTAGCCTTTGTTAATTGATTTTCATATATAAAATTCTGGGCATAAACTAAAATTTCTATATCATTCATTTCTTTCCAATTTTGCTTTGTTTTTCTGCCTTCTTTAAATTTTATTTTGGAAAGCAACCTTCTTTCCCTTAGCTCCCTGTACAAACCATGGTATCCTTTTTTTAATCGTGCCTTAGAGCATATGCTGTTTTGAGAAATAAAATCTTGTGCAAAGCTTAACAATTCGGTTTCATTTAGGCTGTGCCAATTAGTGTATCTTTTTTTCGTTTTAATTCTTTCCATGGGTGGTTCTGCCAAGCAAGGAATTTCCTTTATTAGTGAAGCTGAACATTGATTTTTTGCGGGGGTCACTCCTTTTCCATTCCTAAAATTAATCGCTTTCACCACGGAGTTGTTTTTGTATTTTTTTAATTAGAAGTGTCTCTCAACGCCTAAAATCCCCTTTATCGATTCAGGTTTCTCTTCTCTGAAAAACCCTATTCCTCTTACATATAATTCATATTTATCATTTATGTGCCAAGATAATTTTAGTTGTGCGCCTGGGTCTATTCCTCCTTTTTCATCAATTTCAAGGACCCCAGACGGGTTAATACTAAAGTATCCCGCGTGAAGATTATATCCTAAAGAGTAAAACTGTCTTTCGCCAATATCTACTGCTGCTCTAATTCCAAAAATATCAACCCCTGCTAAAACTCCAAATTCCTGACCAAGAAAAATATCTCTATGGGCCCCCGTCACGATTTTTACTGGACTTAAGTTGATCTTAATTAATGTAGCCCATCCTTCAAATATCGGGTGTTTATTTGCAATCGCTGCTGCACCCACCAAAAGTAATTCTAACCTCTTTGTGACTGGTATTTCAATTTCAGCCTCTAATCCTGCAACCAATTCATTAGGTTCTCTCTTAAATCCGTAAGCTCCGCCAAATGCCGAAACATTTACTTTAATTTTGTGTTCTGTTTCTACTTTTTCTTGTTTTTTTAGTGTTGAATGATTTGAACTAACATCTGTTTGATCTGTCTTTGCTTTTGTATTTGCATTAGCACTAGCCACGCTTGGTGCAATCATTAATCCACATGCAAGAACTGATGCAGTAATTCTTCTTGCGAATTTTTTAGCTGGTGCAGTAATTCTTTGATTATAAAAATTAGAATCAGATAACTTTCTTTCTGTTGGCCTAATATCAGCTAAACCTTTAGCCACACTAACCACCTAAAACATTTGTCTAGTTGCCTAATATACTAGTGCATAAAAGTGTTTATAAATGTATGTTTAATCACTTTTTTGCACAAAACAAAGTCTTCTCCAATTCATCTAAGACTAGGGGAAAATTTTGTTTTAAACTTTTCTATGTTAATTTATTATGAATATGGTTTATAAATAGATGTTAAAATTATACATCTGCTTAATAATTAATGGTGCCTAATTATGGAAACTAAACAAAAAGTAAGAAAACCATCATTGCCTGCTTATGAAATCGTATTTCGGCCCAGAGTACCTGGTACAGTACCTTTGGGTAAATACCAACTTCCATTAATTGATAACGAAACTGTAGTACAAACTCTTCGACATCCTCAACATTATCCAAGCCTTATGGCTGGACCCGTATCTGAAATAGGATTTATCTTAGCTAAGCGAGCTTACTTTGTAGTTTTGAATGTAAAAGTTGATGATGCGAGTCATGCAAATAGCGGAATAAATAAACAAAAATTAGTTATTGGTTGGACAAAAAATCCTTTAGATTCTGAAGTTAGTATAAGATCTTCTAATTTAGGGGACATGGTATTCATGTTTGGAGTACATGCGAGGCAAGCTGAAATAATTTTTCCACCCAATTCTTTTTCTTCAATGATTCTGTCCCTTTTGATTCCACTGCAATTAACTAGTTTTTATTTGCATCCGGAGTGTTCACCTGAATTACTTAAAGGACTTTTAACTTTAGCTCGTGACGTAGACGCTAGTCTAAGTCAAATTGTTAGCGTTGTCTTTGAATATAGTTATGCTAGAAAAAGTAAACGCCCAAAAATTCTTGGAGTTGCCTTAATTGAAGAAGGGGATTTAAATGCTGGGCAAGGTCGAGTAGCTAAGAGCATCGCACGAGTTTATAATTTGGGTACTGCCTCTTTTCATGAAGAATTAGCTCGGATGGAATAAAATTTCTAAAAAAATCTAAAACAAGAAAAACTCAAAAATAATAAAAATAAATAAAAAATAAAATTAAAAAAAGCGGTTAGCCAAATAAGCTTGCTAAACCTTCTGCTGCTTCAGCTTCGGTTTTCTTTTCTTCTTTTGGTTCAGCTTTCTTTTCTGCTGCTGGTGCGGCTGCTGCTGGAGCTGCTGCGACCATTGTTGATGCTTTTAACATTTCTTCAAAGTTCATGCCAGATACTGCATCTGCCAATACTTTTGCCCTTGCTTCATCAACTGCTACGCCTGCGCTTTTAACAACTGCAACAATATTTGCTGCGCTTACTTCTTTTCCTGCACCGTGCAATAAAAGCACTGCGTGTAAATATGGGTCTACTTTAGTCATTATATATCACCTATCTTTTTTAATTAACATAATTTTCTTAACCCAGTTTGGTTAGAGCCGCACCTTGTCTTACTCCAGATGCGAGAAGCTGCTCTATTGTACTGGATGAGTATAATGCTCCGTTTACAGATAAGTCTATGCTTTGTCTGTATGCGTTTTGTAGCAACAAGTCAATATTTTGTTTTGTTGGGTAGTTCGTGTTAAGTGACATGTTAAATGCGTCACTTAGCGCACGTTGCATATCTACATTTAATGTTTCATCTATATTTAAGAGCGTTATATCATAAACATATTCCTTATCAGTAGCTGTTATAATTTTTGCAACTACTTCAAAAGGCATAACATTTAATTTTTGCATTGCCTTTGCTTTTGGCTCAGTTATTACTTCGCCAACTTTTGCTACGACACTATCTTTTATAATTGCAATTTTACCTGCTCTTATCTGTACGTTTAATCCTGCGCTTTTTAGTTCACTTAACGCTGGACCCGCGGGTAAATCCGTTTCACCTTCTGGTATTATTATTTCAAATGGTGCAACTTCTCCGACCTTTGCTGCCCTTCTTCTTTTATTTTCTTTTAAAAGTTTATTTAGCTTTATCGGAGATAAATCTGTTAATATTAATGCAATTGGTTTATCACATTCTTTTTCGTGTGTTGCAAGTTTCGTTTGCTTTATTACTCTTAACATAACTGGTTTTTTTGCAACAATTATTTTACCATGTCCTCTTAGTTTTTTCCTAAGATTTTGTAGTAATGCATCAGGTAACTTAGTTAGTTCTAAAATTGCTACTGTTTTGCTTGAATTTATTTCTGATACTATCTGTTTTATCTTTTCGACCTTCGTTTTTACGGAAGGTTTTTCGATATCGATTGTGTATGCCATTATAATTCACCTTTAGTAAGTATTAATTTCACTGGATTTTTACGGGTTTACCCATGCTAAGCTTTACGTAAATGCTTTTTATGTTACCCTCGTTAACTTTGTTCTTTACTACATCATAAACACTTTCAAAATTTTCAAATAACTCTTCAGGAGCCATCTTTTCAGTTCCTATAAAAGCCTGGACAACAGGAAGAAATTTTCCTTTGGTAACTACTCTTACGCTTCTTCTTGTTTTTTCAATCATTTCTTTTAGATCTCCTATAATTGGTCTTGGGATTTTACCTCTAGCTCCTAGGTACTGACCTAAAGATTTAGCTGATTGAGCCATTAAGTTTGGCTGAACAAGAATAATATAATTTTTAGCTAATTCCTTTAATTTTGCTGGTGTAGCATAACTTTGAATTTCATTTGGAAGAATTACTAAATCTATCCCATGTTTTTTGGCTTCAGATGTTGTTGCTTCTTCAGCGATTATTGCAACTTTCTGTCTTTTTTCTCCTCTGCCTTTTGGGAGTGCAATGTCTAAGTTAAGTCTATTTTCACTTTTTGAGAAATCGATACTTCTTGTATTAATCATTAATTCTGCGCTTTGAGTGAATTTCTTTTTTCCTGCGCCTTCTTCAAGTATCTTTTTTATTGCGTCTATTGCCTTTTTTTTATCCATAAAATCATCCCTCTCTGCCAATCTTACAAAACTCTTTTTTGAGCCATGTTGTTGGTCATATCGAGCTTAAATAAATGCTCTATTCTATAAACAAATTATTAATAAAAATAAAAAATTAAATTTTTAATTTAGAGTTCACCTACTCTTCGTTTCTGTCTCCTTTTCATTCGCTTTCTTCTCTTTTTAACCCACTTCCATCGCATTCTGTTTTTCTTTTTCCATTTTCTTGGTTTACTTCCCATGAATATACCTCGATCTTATCTTTGCTTATCTAATTTAATGAAATTTTTACAAATACATCTGTTGGGACTCTTATTCTCATAATCTGTTTTATTGTTTTTTCATCCCCTTCAATATCTATTAGTCTTTTTGATATTCTCTTTTCCCAGTGTTCGTATGTATCGCTTCCATCTCCACAAGGGGTTCTTCTAGTTGTTAAAAGATATCTTTTCTTTGGTAATGGTACTGGCCCTCTTATCTTCATGTTTAGCGTTCTTGCTAATTCGACAATTTGACCAATAACATCTTTTAAGTCACTTACGCTTTCAGCGCTCAGGGTAATTCTTGCTTTCGTCATAAAATCACATTATAAATCTTAATAAATTTTAAACTATTATTTTTCATTTTTTATAGAAGAATTAAACTAAGTTATAAGTTAATTTAAATCTATTTGCAAATCTATTTACCTAAGTTTCTAGTAATAAGATTTTATTTACTTTATCTATTTTTGTAGTGTTTCTTTTAAAAAACTTACTGTTCGTGTTTTCTTTAAGATCGATCTTCTTTTTTGCTCCCACCTAGTAGTTTTTTTAATGCTTCCTCAACCTCATAATCAGCAGATGCTACTCCTTTATCGCATCTTTGTAAAAACATAAGAATTCTTATAAGTACAGGAATTGCTTGCTTATAATCTATTTCTCCTAGTGCACCTGCTATGCCACAAATTGCATCTTCATGTTCCATACCAAAATCTTCTGAAAACCTCCATTTCGAACTGTTTACTTCCAAGTCTTCTAAATACTCCGTTATTAACTTTGCAAGTTCAACTAATTTTTCTCTATGGTTTTTTACGACTGCATAAGAAATTTCAGCTAACATAAATGAATTTTCTTCAACCTCGTCTTTATTTCTTTCTCTAAAAATATTTTCTAATTCCGGGACAAGTTCAATTGCTTGTCTTACTACCTCTTCATTTTTCTCATTTGCCTTAATTGTTACACCTATTGCAAAACAAGAATCCTTACCCTTATACCATTCTTCGATTAAATTTGATAAGAGGCGAACATCACGAACTATTTGTGACGCACATACTGCGTATGTAAATTCATCTTCATCCTCTTCGCTTTTTAGTGACTCTTTAATACTTCTTATTTGTGATTCATTTAGCTTTACCACATCAAAAACCGAGGTTAATTTGTCATCTAGAGATTCGCTATAATTGGAATTGTCAAATTCGAATTGGAATTTATATTTGGATGAATCTGTAGAATCCATTCTAATCATTTCCATTAGTTCGGGTATCGCGCTTTCATCCTTCGTCTTCTTTATTTCATCCAAAGTCTCATACAGTTCCTTTTCGCTTTTAGCTTCAACAAGTTTTTTCCTCCAGTCTATTTTATCTACCAAAGGCTCGTTTGTTTGTAGTGCGGTACCTATTTTTCTTCGTTCCACTGTGTTTGAAACTACTAATTTTAAGTGATCTAGTTTTCCTACTCTCTTTGACATGTTATAATATATGCTAGAACAAGTTTAAATATGCTCGTGTTTCTCTTTTTACGCTTAAGTTAACTTTCACTGCTAAAAAATTCCAAGTCAAGATACTTAGATCCATCAAAGCTTAGTTTGCTTTTCTTAAGTACGAAGCCAGTAATTTTGAAACTGCCGAATTTATAATCTTTATACATACCTGCAAGTTCTTTTAAACTGTCATTTTTTACTTTTACTCTTGCAATGGTTAGATGTGCGCTAAATTCCTCGTATTTACATAAATTATTTTTTGTAAGTTCCTCATTTAATTTCTTACCTAAATTTTCCAAATCATTTGAGATTGCACCGACCCAAACTACCCTTATGTAATTTGCGCTTGGAAAAAAGCCAATACTTTCGAGTGAAATTATAAACGGCTTAAAATTTATACTTTTTGCAGTTTCAATTATTTTTACTCCACTATCTTTGCTCACTTTTCCTACGAATTTTAATGTTACATGTAATTTTTCTTTTTCTACAAGCTTTAATCCCGAAGGGTTCTCTGAAAATGCATTAGTCAATGTTTTACTTGAAAAATCCCATATTTTTTCTTTTATACTATGAGGTATTTCTATTGCAAAAATAATCTTTCATTTAATTTGTCCTGCTTTAAAATTGGCATATATATTTTAAAACAGCATAATCTAAAATAGGTTTATCTACTGATCATTAGCGGTCATACTTATGCCTATAAAATCAACAGAACACGAAATATTCTCACTTATTGAAACCGAGCTTTCGCTAAATTATGCAGAAGATAGCTTCAAAATGAGGAACTTTTCAACAGACTCTGGTTTTGGCGTTCGGGTGTTAAATGACAAAAAACTTGGGTTTTCATACTGTTCAGGCGAAGACGAAGTTAAAACTACAATTTCTAAAGCAAAATTACTTTCAAGGCATTCGGTAGAAAGTGATTTTTCCTTTGTACCAAAATCCAGTTACCCGCATCTAAATACTTTTGATGAAAAAATTGCAGAAATGGATGAATCATTTTTAAGGGATATGTCTACTCAAATTAACGATCTGGTAAAAAAACAAGGTTGTAAAAGTAGGATTTATTCATCTTTATCTAATGAACAAGTTAAGCTCGAAAATACTTGCGGGTTTTTTGGCGAATACAAAAAAACTTATGCTGATTTTTTTGTTGAAGCAATGTATGGGGAAGGTTATGGGTATAGCTCTTATAATGGGTGTCGTTTACCAAAAGATATCCCTGCATTGGCAGATGAATCTATTCAGATGGCAAAACAGATGAAAAATGCAAAGAAACTTGAAACTGGCACCTACACAGTTGTATTTTCAGTTGAATCTATAAGCTCACTTTTTGAAGCGCTGATGCCCTCTCTTTCCGGCCACTGGAAAAGAAAAAAAATCAGTACCTTATGCGATAAACTCGGACAAAAAATCATAAGCGAAAAAATAACTGTTCATGACGACCCTCTAATCGAACTTTCTTCATGCGTACCTTTTGATGATGAAGGAACTAAATCCTCTAAACAAACAATTTTTGATAAAGGCGTACTCAAACGTTTTCTTTTCGATCGTGAATCTGCTGCGCTTGACCATCAGAAAAGTTCTGGTTTCTGCTCGAGGGCAACTTATTCCTCAAGTCCTCAAGTTGGTACAAGCAACATTTCAATTGATTCTGGGAATTATACACGTTTCGAAGATGAACTTGGTGATTTTCTTTTCGTAAAAAGTCTTCATGGAACGCACACATCAAACACGACTACTGGGGATTTTGGTGTTGAAATAAGTGCTTCAATATATAATACGAATAAAGGCAAGATTCAATCTCCTAAGCGTGGGTTTATAATAAGTGATAACATATTTAATTTACTAAATAAGGTAATTGGTTTAGAAAAGGAAAGGCAAATACACGCAGATTTTTTTTCTCCAAGAATTGCGTTTTCTAATATAAAGGTGGTATCCTAATGCTCAATTTTGTTACAACCAAAGATATTCCTGTTCCACAAAAACTAATCGACCAGATAATTGGCCAGGAAAAGGCAGTAGACATAATAAAAAAAGCCGCAAGGCAAAAGCGTCACGTACTTTTAATTGGTCAGCCGGGTACTGGGAAAAGTATGCTTGCTCAGGCTATGGCAGAATTAATGCCCGTAGAAACTTTAGAAGATATTCTGGCATATCCAAATCCAAATAACGAAAACCAGCCGTTAATTCGGAGCGTTAGGACTTATCCTAATTTCGAATACTTAAAACAAAATAAGCAGTTCTTGGAGTTTTACACACCCCAAGAACACCTGGTAATAAAACAATACTCCGATGCTAATCGTGCTGGCGATCTTCCCGCTATTTTAAAAGTCGGTCTAGGAAGACGAATTGTTAACTACAAAAAATTTAAGGAAGATATGCCTGCTAATAGTGGTAATCTATTATTCCTATTAATTGGTTTAATTTTGGTTGGGGTAATTTTTATTGTCCCTGTATCTGAAAGTGTAAAATGGTTTATTATTGCTGCTATTTTGGGACTTGGTTTTCTATATGTAATTTCAAATGCAACTGCTGGTTTATCCAGGCGATTTGCACCATCTGAGTCAATTCCACCAAAACTTATTGTTGATAATACTGAAAAATCTACTGCGCCTTTTGTTGATGCAACAGGAAGCCGTGCAGGTGCTTTACTTGGGGACTGTAAACACGATCCGCTTCAAAGCGGCGGGTTAGGAACACCCGCTCATTTAAGGGTTGAATCTGGTGCGATTCACCGAAGTAATAAAGGCGTCCTGTTTGTAGATGAACTTGCATCGTTAAAACTTAACTGGCAACAGGAATTACTAACTGCAATGCAAGAAAAGAAGTATGCAATAACCGGTCAAAGCGAAATGTCTAGCGGTGCGCTTGTTAAAACCGAACCTGTTCCATCTGATTTTGTTTTAGTTGCAGCAGGTAATCTACCAGACATGCAACAATTGCATCCTGCCCTTAGGTCAAGAATTCGTGGTGGCGGATACGAAGTTTATGTTGAAGATAGTATAGAAGATAATGAACAAAATCAAGATAAAATATTTCAGTTTATTGCTCAGGAAGTTACCAAAGATGGTAAAATTCCCCATTTCAGTTTCGAAGCTGCAAAAGAAATTCTTGAACAAGCTAGGCATTATTCAGGCCGAAGGAAAAAACTCACACTTAATCTTCGTGAACTAGGCGGATTAGTACGTGCTTCCGGAGATATTGCAAAAGAGAAAAATGCAACTGTAGTTGAAGTTGAACATATAATGGCTGCTAAAAAAATCTTTAACAGTATCGAAAGTCAATTAGGAAGGAAAATGATCGATGTCAAAAAAGAATACCAGACACTCCTGACTACTGGTGCAAAAATTGGTCGGGTTAATGGTTTAGCAGTTCTTGGGGACAGTATGAGCGGTATTGTTTTACCTTTAGTAGCCGAAGTTACTCCTCCTGCTTCTAAACAAGAAGGAAAAGTTATTGCAACAGGTAAACTTGGAACTATTGCAAAAGAAGCTGTTGAAAATGTTTCCGCGATCGTTAAAAAATGCATCGGTGTTGAGATTGCAAGGAAGGATATCCATGTACAGTTCCTTCAAACTTATGAAGGTGTTGAAGGAGATAGTGCAAGCATAAGTATTGCTGTTGCAGTTCTTTCTGCGTTAGCTGATATCCCAGTTAATCAGCAGGTTGCAATGACTGGTTCACTTGATGTTCGGGGCAATGTTTTACCAATTGGCGGAGTTAATGCTAAAATTGATGCTGCAATTGAGAGTGGTTTAAAGAAAGTAATAATTCCAGCTAGTAATGGTCAGGATGTTTATCTTTCAAAGTCCAACGAAGGCAAGATTGAAATTGTTCAAGCCCAAACGATTGTGGATGTTCTTCTGCATGCTTTAGAAGACGGGCCAAAGAAAAAGACGTTACTTGCTAAAATGGGAAAGATGGCTAGTTAGTTCTATTTTTTATTTGTTTCTTTTCATTTACTCTTTTATATGTCAAACTCTAAAACTTCTCTAATTGTTCCGGTATTTAGCCTCGAGCGAATTAATACGCTGTCCTGTTCCAGGATTGGAAATCCCACAAAGGGTAAACCAATTCAATTCATTCTAAGAAAACCGGCTGCGGTCTTAAGTCACGTTTATCACCCTGTTTCTGAAGGATTAATTATCGATGCAAGAGAGGGTGAACGATACGAAATTTTTGGTCATAGTATGGGTGGTAAAAATGAAGCACCAGATTGTTCTTGCATTAGTGAATTAAGATTTGAAAAAGTAACTGATAAAGCCTCCACAATCACTGAAAAATATAAGAATGGTCATACTCAGGAAAACGAATTTCTTTCATCTTTATCTGTAACCGAACTACATGTCTTATCTAGTCCCGTTGATCATAATGTGAAAATTATTCATCCGATAGTTCGACTTTCAATTAATGTAAATGTTGAAGTAGTTTTTCCAGCAGTTGCTCATAGTGCTTATCGTATTGCATATGCTGACCATCGATCGTGTGGCCAGGCTGTTTTTGAAGTTGCAAGTTGTATCGTTAATCCAAATAATTCTGATGAAATTCGTGTGGCTTTTCGTTCTGCAACACATGGGCTATCTACTGCGCAGATAAGTGACACACAAGTGACAATCGCACAAATGACTAAATCAGAAGCAATTGTACTTAGCGATGGTTCATCAGTCGCATTTCGAATAATTGGTTCTTATGAAAACGAGCATCCGCGTACTGTTTTATCTGGTACAAATTACGAGTCATTTGGCAGGATGGCGTTTAATATCACTTTATAATTTCCCAGAATTAATCTGTGCAATATTTATTCCCGAATAACAACATTATTTCCAATGCTCTGGATCGAACCTAGCGGAACAGAATACTTTTTATCAAAAACCGATTCAATAACGATTGTCGAATCATTATTGCTCATACCAATAACCTTTCCTAAATAAGTTCCATGTGTATTTAATACTTCTTTTCCATCGAGTTTCATTTTAAGAAGTATCTCGGCTCGCATATCCTTTATTGTCCTTATCGCGGCATAACCAATAAATATCGCGCTTACAAGCGTAAGTAAAAAATCACCAAAATTTACATAAGGTGGCGAAACATTTGAGATCCAGTTTCCGCCTACTTTAAGTACTAGAACCGCTAGTGTAATTGCCACTGCATAAGTTGCGTACTTTGTGACTAAAAACTTTTTCTTTTCGTGTAATGCATCGATTACTTTTCCTGTAATTATTAATATTGCTGCAAGGAAAAATATCACAATCGAATTAGATAAAACATAAGCGGCAGTTTTTTCACCTCCAAATCCGTTTTCAATGGCGTTTAGAAAATTCTGGTAAGTTATAAGTATTCCGATTGCAATAAGCGCAAACCCGCCTATGTAACTAATTAAACTTGATTTTTCTACTGAAAACCTAAAGTCCTTTAATACTCTATAAATTGAGTCATCAATTCCAAAAATCCTAAGCATAAGTACTAATCCTGTCAAGATTCCTATCGGTTGCCAGCCTAAACCAAAAAAACTACTTAGTGAAGCTAATAAAATTAACAAAGCCGGTATTCCGATTATTGTTTTGGCATAATGCGGGTCCTTTAGTTTTTCTATTAAAACAAAATACGTTTTTTCAAGTTCTTTTGCCTGTTTTATAAAAATTATCTTTGTTGAATCAATCCTGATTCTGGATTTTATGATTGGTATTACTTCCTCCTCCCCAATCCCATCACTAATTAATATTGCTGAAACTGGTCTTAGTTCCCTTGAAATCTTATTTAGTTGGTTGCTCAATTCTACGTCTGCCTGATATCCTAAATTTTTGTGTCCTGATATTGTTACTATTTCAATGCTTTTGCCTTCTTTTTTGAACTGGTCATAAAGTTTTATCGCATAAAACATCGCATTGGAGTCTGGGTCTTCCGGATCAGCTAAAGCTAGTTTTATTGCAGCATCAAGATTTTTTTCCCTGCCAATAATCGGACCTGGGACACCTCCCTTTTCGTAAACGTCATTATCGCGATCTACGCAGAGCAATACAATTGGTCTTTGCATGGTATATAAAACGACGTACGCATTTAAAAATTGCACGATTCATATTATCTTTACGACTTTTACAAAATTAATACTAATTTAGGCGATTCATTTGGATAAAAAAAATACTTTTATTGGACAAACCATTGCTAGTTGCGAGGAATATGTTCCTGGAAAAAATGCATTTGGCGAAGCAGATCAGATTTACTCTGCAGTAATTGGGAAAAGTCAGACGGATGGCCAAAGTATTTCTGTAATCCCAGAAGGTAAAAAAATAATCGATGTAGCAGTCGGATCCTTTGTTTATGGTCTAATTGCGGAAATCAGAGATACAAAAGCGATTGTTGATTGCATAATGGCAGAGGAATATCCAAATTCAAGGTTCTCAATGCCCTCATTTGGCAGTTCACTTCCTGTTCAAAACATACGAATTAATTCATATGTAAAAACTGTAAGGGACGAGCTTAAAATCGGGGACATAATAAAAGCAAAAGTTGTTGCAACAAGTCCTGCAATTTTAATTAGCATTGCTGAACCTAGTTTAGGGGTAATGGTTGCATTTTGCTCTGCATGCCGGAATAGTATGTCTTTAAAAAATGATTTTGCAACTTGTAATAACTGCGAAAAAACAGAAAAAAGAAAAACCATAACTGGTTAAAAATTAATATTCATTAACGAGTGATTGAAGATGGAAATCGAAATTATATCTGAAGAAAAGAATGTTTTGGAATTCAAAATTGTTGGCTGTGACGAAGTTTTAGCAAGATTGCTTGCTGAAAAACTAACTGCTGATAAGGATGTTGAATTTGCAGCCTACAAATTAGACCATCCACTGATAAAATCTCCTTGTGTTGTTGTAAAAACAAAAAAGAAAAAGGCTTATGATCTGGTTTTAGAAAAACTTGAAGAAATGAAGGATGAAATTGTCGAATTTAAAAAACAATTTAAACAAGCTTCAAACTGAGTTAAGATCCAATGTCTCCCTTAAAGGAATTTGGTAAATTTCCAGTTCAGCTCTTTATCCTATTCCTAACTTTATTGGCTTACGTACTTACGCAAAATCTTATTTTTGGAATTCTTGTTGCATTTGAATTTGTCGTATTTCTTGGTTTTGAATTTTCAGAAGGTACGAAGCAACATGGGCTTAAGCATGAAATTATTGATACTGTAATTGCGCTTGTTTTTGCGCTTTCGCTTTGGCTTGGTTTATCCCTGGCATTAAACACTTCATCTCCTTTATCTGCAGTTGTTTCATGCAGTATGCTGCCAAATCTTGACCGTGGGGATATGGTATTAATACAAGGAGCCACGATAAATTCCTTTGAACAAAATATCTCAAAATCAGAGATTGCCTCTCTAACTAGTGAAAATGTTGTTGCTTATTATGCTAACAATCTTTCGAGTTTTGCTGTTAAAGGTTCTATCTATGCTTATTGTTCTTTTAACGTAAACCCAGTATGTCTTGATTTTATTAAATCTCCTCAAAACTTTTATGAAATGCATGGAGACCTAAGATTTAATTATAAAATCTGTGAAGTAAATACTGCTTCTGGGGTGCAAAAACAACCTTGCGTTTCAAGCGCGTCTTACAAAGGAACTCAAATCAACTTTGATAATTCCAGGGACATTATTGTTTTCCAGCCCGCTAAAGAAGATATCTATGCACGAAGTGGGGACATTATTCATCGGGCGCAGATAAAACTAAATGAAAATGGAAAATACTACTATCTTACAAAAGGAGATAATAATCCTGTTTTTGATATCCAGGTTTATGATTATCTTAATGGTGCTGGTAACTTACCTGTTGAACAATCCAGGGTAAAAGGAAAGACCTTGATTCGTGTTCCTTATTTGGGTTATTTCAAGTTGTTCTTATCTGGATTCTTTAATTCACCTGCCCAGTGTAAGACCCAACTAATTAACTAAATTCGTGACATTGTTTTTTATTTTGTTTTTATTAATACTCATTTTAGGTGATGCTTATGATTAATGCTAGTACTAGAAAACATATCGAAAATAAAAAACCAGTTGAGATTCACACAGATTACAAATGTACCATAAAAAGTCCATTTGCTTTAAGACGCGAAAAAGAACTGGAAGCAAAAGCACAACTGGTTGCAGAACAAAAAGCAGCTGAACATAAAAAAGCAGTCTTGGAAGAAGAAAGGAAAAAAGCTGTTTGGGAAGAATTCGCTGCGACAACAAAAAAACAAAATGATTCTACCCTCTTATTTTTAGATGCAGTTAAAAGAAATCATTTGCCCGCTATGTGCAGTGCATTAGATAATGGTGCACGCATAAATGACCGAATTAACGGTGCTGGTGCCACTGCTTTAATATATGCCGCATATATGGGATACATTGATATAGTTAAATTACTTCTTGAAAAAGGGGCAGACAGGACACTCAAAGCTAAACAGGATTGGGGACCTTTAATTTGTGCTGCGGATAATGGTCATCTGGAATTAGTTAAATTTTTTGTTGAAAGAGGAGTTTACAAAGTTGATGAAAAAGATGAGTGCGGACAAACTCCTCTAATGATGGCATGCAATAAAAATCATCTTGAAATTATTCGTTTTCTTGTAGATCATGGTTCAAATGTAAATGAAAAAAGTAATGTCAGTAAAACTCCACTCATGACGGCAGTTATGGGGGATGCGAGTATACCTGTCTTCGAATTACTTTTATCAAAAGGTGCCAATATCGATGCTCAAAATATTGATGGACAAACTGCGCTTATGCTAGCTATAAATCATTTTCGTGTAGCTCATGTTCGTTTTCTTTTATCAAAAGGTGCAGACTTATATAAGCTGCGAGATCGACAGAATAAAACTGCTTCGGATTTAACCCCCCAGGAATCACGGATTAAAGATTCTTTGGTAAATGACATTCGAGAACTTATGTTAGAACGTATGCGTTAGCTTAGTTATGAGATGCGGCGTCTTTGCGGAACAGATTAAATCTATCCGTAATGTTTTCCGCCTAATTCCTGGGTTATGACTTCGCTTAAACTTTTCTTAAGTTCGTCCTTCTCATTCTTTGGAAGTTTCATCGACTCAAGTTTTTCATCCCATTTAATTATCGATGCACCGATTCTTTGAGCTAGCATTTCGCTATCAGAATATCTAGCATATCTTAACAAGCATTTTAATGCATAAGGGGCAGCAGAGTCTCCCAATGCTTCAATTACTGCGTTACGTAGAATATGCATACTTTCGATTTCTATTCCAGAAAATACTGAAAAATGATATGTTAGTATTTTTGCAGCGTCTGTTCCAGGCAGTTCCCCAAGTATCTTGATCAGTTCAATAATTCCTTCAAGAGATGCCGTATAATTGAACATTCCCTTATAGACGTTCGCTCTTATCTGTGCAGTCTCTAAGTTAGGGGCTTTTTGTTTGTGGTATTCAAAATTTTGCATTACTTTTAATTCATTTACCTTTGCCACATTTTCATGTATCATGTATAATACAATTTGCTTTATTGTCTCGTTTCCTTTGGTGTAAATTTCTTTTATTTTTTCCCGTGCTTCATTCATGTTTTCTTCTTTTGTTGCTACCGGGTAAAAATTAAGTGCAAAAAATGCCTGATCAAGAATTTTTACTTTTTCTTGTATCATCTGTTCTTCTGCTTTTTGATCTAATTTTGATTTATCATCTTTCTCGCTAATTTGTGTATCTTTTTTCATAGGTATCAACTTACATGACTACTAATCCGTTTGTTTTTATATTCTTTGCCATTATATTTTTTAATGCAAGAAATTTATTTCGCTACAAGCAATTTACATAAATTTGAAGAAGCCACTAATATCCTTAAACAATTCTGTCCCAATATAAACTTTATTCAGTTTCCTTTTAATCACATCGAAATTCGTTCTGATAATTTAGATGACGTTGCAAAAGAAGCAGCACAGTCAGCTTATTGCGAAATAAAAAAGCCGGTTTTTGTTGATGATACAGGGTTTTTTATCAAATATCTTAATGGTTTTCCGGGTACTTATTCTGCGTGGGTTCTTAAAAAACTAAGTAACACACTCATCTTAAAATTAATGGAAAACGTAAAAAATAGACGAGCGTCTTTTAAAACAGCAATTGCTTTTGCACGTCCTAGCAAAGAAGTTGGAGTTAAAATTGAGATTTTTACTGGTCAATGCAACGGTTCAATTTCGCTTGTTTTGCGTGGAAAAGATGGTTTTGGATATGACTCAATTTTTGTTCCTGCAATGCATAATAAGACATTTGCAGAAAGCATAATATTAAAAAACAAACTTTCCCATAGATATAAAGCATTAAGAGAATTTGCGAATTATCTAAATCGTAATTTTCAATAAAACTTATTGAAGTATCTAAGCTCTTAACGTTAATATTTTGTGCTTAATTTTATGACGACTTGCCTTCGCCCCGTCATTTAATTAAGACGAAATCGTATAAAATCGAGGTGTTTATTAGTGGCAAGATTACATTCGGGTAAGCACGGTAAATCCGGCAGAAAAAGACCCAAGGCAGAACTTTCACAAGTAAAGCCAACAATATCTGAAAAAGAAATAAAAGAAATCATTTTAAAAATGGCAAAAGAAGGTACAATGCCGTCTAAAATTGGCGTAACCTTAAGAGATAAATATGCTGTTGGGAGTATTCGATCTGTTTTAGGGGTAACCTTATCAAGATTCTTAAAAGAGTCAAATATTTCTTCTGATTATCCGGAAGACATGTTCACTCTTATAAAAAGGGCCTTAAATCTTAGAAAGCATTTAAAATCTTTCAAGAAAGATGTACATAATAATGTTAAACTTTCTCATATCGAGTCTAAAATTCAAAGACTTGCAAAATATTATATCTCAAGAAAAAGGCTTCCTAGCGACTGGAAATACGATCCAGAAAAGGTAGCACTTGTTGTCAAATAAATTTTAATTAGGTGATTCTCTGGCAAAAAAGACAAAAATTGTTGATAAATGGAAAATGAAAAAATGGTACACTTTAGTTGCGCCACCGCTTTTTGACAACAAAGAAATTTTCGAAGTTGTAGCTGCTGATGATAAAATTTTAATAAACAGAATAATACGAGCAAATTTACTCGACCTTATATCTGTTTCATCCCAAGCTGCAATGCTTACATCTCTTAACTTTAGAATACATGAAGTAAAAGGGGCACAGGCATTCCTTAAGCTTATTGGGCATGAAGTATCTCCAACATATATAAAAACTTTCGCAAGAAGGGGCAAATCATTGATTCATGTAGTATGTGATATACATACAAAAGATGGCGAGCAGGTAAGGATTAAAAGTGTAGGTGTTACTTCTGGTAAAATAAGTAATACTACTGCAACAAACCTAAGATTATCTCTCAAGGAAGAAGTAATCAAGAACTGCGATGGCCTTACTTATGATGAATTAATGCAAGAAATACTATATGGAAAACTTGTTTCAAAAATCTTTAATAAGCTTAAGCAGATTGCATCGATGCGAAGAGTTGAAATAAGAAAGACCGAACGAAAGGAAACTTTCAAGTAACTATCTATTTTTTAATTTTCTTTTTATTTTTATATCCTTTTTCTAATATAAAATAATATTATTGGCTGATAATTATGATGGATCCAAGGCAAATGGGAAAAATGATGAAACAAATGGGTATTAATACAAATACCATCGCTGCAAGGCGGGTAATAATCGAAACTGATGATAAAAATATAATTATCTCTAATCCTGAAGTCACTGAAATTGCAATGCAGGGACAAAAATCCTATCAGATTGCAGGCACCATCTCTTATGAAGAAACAATAAAAGAAGAAGATGTGACCTTAGTTATTGAACAAACTTCATGTACCAAAGAGCAGGCAATTGAAGCATTAAAAAAATCCAATGGGGATATTGCAGAAGCGATAATTATACTTAAAGGCTAAGTCCGGTTCCTGTTTCTTTTGATTAGTCATTAAAAAACATTCGTTATACTGTATTACTATTATTTAATTTGGTTGTGTATATGGCAGTTAAACGTGAACTTACTTATATCGTTGCTCTAATTGTTATTATTGCTATTCTTATAAGCGTAGTTAACTTTTTCAAAAAAGATGTTGAAGAAGCAGATGCAAAAAAGTTTATTCAGGAGGATTTAGCCAATAAATATCCTGATGGCGATATTTCAATAATCGATGTAAAAGAAAATTTTAATTCTGCAGGTTCAAAATATTTTCAAGTAAAAGCAAAAGTTACACGAGATTACTATTCTATCTGTCCCCAAAGAATTCATTTCTATTATAATTATCCTGAGCAAAATTTTGTACCTCAACCAGCTGAATACATAACAAATAATTGTCAGGTGTGCTTAACAGGAAACTGTGTTATTGCTTTTCCAGAGGAAGCAATAATTGCATCAAGGACATTAAACGGTAGTGCTGGTGCCTCTAGTTTCATTAATTCTACAAATGCAATACCTATGAGCGTAAACCTTTTGAATAATTCTTGGCAAGTTGTCTGGAAATCTATTCGTTCAAATGCGACTTATACTGTTTACGTAACAACAGATGGAAAAATAAAATAAAGACTTAACTAAACTACAAAAAGACTTTTTAGGATTTAGAATATTTCTATCTGGTTATCTATAACTTCTATTTTTTTATCTAAAAATTTCTTTATTATTTCTATGTTTGTTTTTGTATGCTCAGTTATCTCGCTGGTTTTATAGCTTGTACTTTCGCTGGCTAACGCCCCATAAATAAGTAATTGATCAGCTAAATGCAAATCAACATCACTGCCAGTTTCTTTCATTAGATTCTCGTATGCTTCTTGGCCTACTTCCTCTGATTTCTTTCCTCTTTCTCCTAAAACGTAAGCGCCTCTAAAACCAGAACAAGCAGTTACTGCATTTCCGGGGCTAGGTGTCTGTTCTTGGATTATTTTAACATAACTAATTTCATTTTCCATGAAAATCTTTTTCTCTCTTATTGCAATTACTTCTGGTAAACTACCCACTCTTATTATTACTTTTGTCTGCTCGTTGTTAAACCAGCGCGTTCTACCTGCGAGCGTGGATGGTTTTATTTTTATTTCTATTTCTCCACCTCCTTTTGGGTAATAACCTGATCTAAACAGTTTAGTTTCAATTTCTACTCCAAATTCCTTTATTGCCTTTATAAAAATTTCTTCAAAGTAGTCATAACTGGGAGACTTCATTACATGCGTTCCGCCAATTATTTTTATTATACTTTCCTTTTTTGCGAATAATAATATTGGAATCACACTTTGCGCTACTAAAGTTACGCTTCCAGCGGTTCCAATATTAAAATCATATTTGCCCCCTATAATTTCTCCTGGTGTAAAACTTAGTTCCTTACTACCCAGTTCCGCTCCAATAAGCGTTCCCCTACAAACATTTCGAACTGCTTTAGCTGCCATTAAATGTTGCGGTTGTAAGCCTGGATTTGGCCTTTTAGCTCTTATATTAATTATCTTGAAAGGTTTTCCGGTTATTGAAGAAAGCGTTAAAGCTGTTCTTATAACTTGCCCGCCACCTTCACCCTCACTACCATCGATTTCTATTATGTCTTGCATGTTTATACCTTTGAAATGTCCTCTATTTTTGCATGATTTACCCTAATAATCTCTTTGGGGGATATTTTTGTTAATGCGTTAGTTGATCCGCCACCACTATAAACGATTTCCTTTTCAAGTACCTCTTTATCGATAAAAAATGTTGTCCAATATCCAAAAGACGGAGTTCCGCCAGCTGGGTATCCGGTTTTTTCTAAAACTTCATCTGATCGCGCCAAGCGTAATTTTCTTGTTCTTAGTATATCTGCTAGTTTCCTTAAATCAAGTTTTTTATTTCCGCCTATTATGCAAACAATTAATTTGCCAGATTCCTCGTTAATTACACAGACATTTTTAACAAAATCTTCAACCTTCGCATTAGCTGTTACTGCTGCTTCTTGCACGCTGTGGCAAGACGTTTGGAAAACTAGGTGTTCTGCCTGAACGTTATTTACTTTTATGTAGTCGATTAGTTTCTGGTTGTATTCGTTCATTATTAATATTAGTAAACTAGGGTATAAATAACGTTCACAAACAGAAATTTTTAACTTCGTAAATAGAACTAGGCCGATGGCACGATGTCCATCGGCAAGGCGACCAGTTATCCTCCCATGCACTCAAAATGAGCGTAAAATTCAATAATTAAATTCTTTATTAAATTATTTGCGTCTCCCAACACAAATATTTCTATTAGTATAACAACATCAACTATTTAAAGGTTATTGTTTAGTTTTGTTAATTGTCTTACCAAGTGGATTTGGTTCAAGTTTTATTTCTCCTTTAAAATTCTTATCAAATTCTCTGGTAAGTTCATTGCCTTCTACAATCCTGTCTAGTGTTATTGCTAAAGCAGCAACTTCGCTATGTGGCTGGCTGGTTATCGAAATATTAAAATCAGCTAATTCGTAAACTTCACGTTCAACTTTTTCTGCCCCGACTATGACAAGTAGTTTATCTGCATTTTTTATCGCGTTCGTTTTTTCTGGTAAGGGCATTCCGTACATCGTTAAGTGAACAATCGCAAACCCATCTTCTTTGTAACGCTTAATCAATTTAAGATATGTCTTCTCGTAAGTAATCGTAAAATTTCCGCCCCAAGCCTTAACGATCCCAGAAACACTCGTTTCTAAACTCTCATCATGCTGTCCAGAATAGAATATTTCGCTCGCTCCAAATGCTCGGGCGACTAAACAAACATGCGTAGTAATTCGCTCATCACGGGGAAGACGGTGGCCTAAACGTAGAATTGAGATTTGCATAAATAAACTTAGAGAACTAGTAATTATAATCCTTCATCAGGAGTCCATTCATATTCAACTCCTGCTTTCCTATAATCTGCATAAGATGGCTTTGCTGGATCTTTCAAATAAATTGCATTTACAAAATGATATTCTGGTATTCTTCGACCTATATCTAATATGTGTCCTAAGATTGTAGCATATCCCCAAGCTCCTCGTCTTTCTTCTTTTAATAGTTCGTCAACAGTTCGAACAAGTGTATGTCCTTCGTTTGAAACTTCCTCGCCCTTTGCAAGCGCTTCGCTAACTGCATCAAAAAGGTTTGAATCAATTCGGGAAGTAAAAATACTTGATAGATAAGTAAGTGAACCTGTTCGGCCGATCGAAGCGCCTTCAACCGTAACTAGAAAATCAGAATATGCCATCGTACTTTCCAATATTGCATCTCTTAAACTAAAAATTAAATCTGTTGGAGCATAAACTCTGTCTTTTAGGTAACTTTGGGTATCTGCTTTAACCGTTGTAGCTCCAATGGTAGCACTTATTGACCCACCAACCCCCTCCACAATAGGTGTTGCGCTCATTTCCTCATTAATCTCTCTTTTTAAAGTATCAAAAGGCGAAAAATCCGACGTTCGTTTACCATCTGCTTTTTTACCTCCTGCATTTCCTCCTTTAAATGCGAAGTTTTTGGCAAAAACTCTAATCGCATACTCGTCATTATATCTAAAGATCATAAATCTTTCTTGTCCTGATTTAGGTAAAATTAAAGTTGCTGCTGATTGGTGTCTAACTTTCATACATTCATAATGTCAAAAACAGTTTATAAATATGGTGGTTTAAAGTAATTGATAGCGTACTTATAACCCCAAGCCTTTTAAATCAAACATTCCCGTTCTATATATATGTTATTAGACGGTATCCTTTTTTCAAGTACAAAGCTTAATGGCGAAGAAATCAGAATCTTTATTTCATTCTTAGGTCTACTTGCAACAACTTACTATGATTTATTTAACAATAAAAATGTTCCAAACAAACTGCTTTATGCTTTTTTAGGCTTAGCAATTTTAACAAACATTCTTTTCTTTAATCAAGAATTGGTTGTTTTTGCATTAGTTCAAACCTTATTTTTTGGTGGTTTCTTTTATTTAATGTACCGCCAAGGCCAGATGGGAGGAGCAGACGTTTTTGCATTAGTTTCTTTAATCCTGTTGCTTCCAATCCACCCTTCAATTACAAACATGACTTTAAATTATCCTCTAGTAGTTTCACTCCTTGTATTTTCAGGGGTTCTTTTTGCGTTATATGCAATTATTTTTCTATTTTCTAAAGTTATAAAACTAAAAGGAACAAAACCCAATCTGTTCGCGATCTTATATCTGATTCCTTACACTGCATTTGCTTATTTCTACCTAAATTCATTTCTTTTCTCACAATTATATTTCATCATAATTAGCGTGCTAGTTTTAGCTAGTACATTCTTTTTAATGTATAAAAAAGATATTACTAAAGCGCTAAGCGAAAAAATTAAATTATCAAAAGTTGAAGAAGAGGACGTTGTTGTGTTAGAACCATACACCAAAGAAGAACTAGAAAAGTATAAATTACCTAGAGTTATTAGTTATACTGAATTAGATCGACTTAAAAAGTTGGGACTAAATGAACTTTATATCTATACTAAGCTCCCACCTTTTCTACCATTTCTCTTGGTTGGTCTTCTATTGTCCATGCTATTTGCAAATAATTTGATTATGATATAAATTAATATGAGTACAATTGTGGATCATTATGGTTAGTTTTTCAAATGCAATTGAATACCTCCTTACATTCTTTTTCTTGTATGCTACAGTGTTTTTTATGCTAATTGCAATAAAACATAGAAATGAACTAGAAAAAAAACCTGCCTTAGGTAAAAATCGGCCATATATCTCAATAATTATTCCGGCATACAATGAAGAAAAATCTATAAAAGATTGTATTATCACACTTCTAAAATCAAATTATCCAAAGGATAAATTAGAAGTAATTGTAGTTGATGATGGCTCAACTGATAAAACTTATCAAAAGGCAAAAGAGATCAATGACTCTCGGTTAAAAGTTCTAACTAAACCAAATAGTGGAAAAGCTGCAAGTATTAATTTTGGAATTGACAAGTCACGCGGGGAAATAATTGCTACTCTTGATGCTGATTCTTACGTTACTCCTGATGCCATAATAAACATGATTCCTTATTTTGATGAAGATAATGTTGCAGCCGTAACTGCAGCAGTTAAAGTAAAACAAAAAGATCAAACTAATCTTCTAAGGGATATGCAACGACTTGAATATTTGTTTATCATATTCACAAGAAAAATATTAAATTTTGTAGATGCGGTTCCTGTTACTCCTGGTCCATTAAGTATGTTCAAAAGGGAGATTTTTGATAAAATTGGCAAATTTGATGAGAAAAATATAATGGAAGATCAGGAAATTGCACTAAGAATACAAAGTCATAACTATAAAATAAAAAGTTCAATGGATGCCGAAGTTTATACTGATGTCCCAGAAAATTTTTCAGAACTATTAAAACAAAGAGTAAGGTGGCACAGGGGAGGTCTTAGGAATAACATCAAATACATGTATATGATTTCGCCCTTATATGGGGACTTTGGTCTTATGATGATGCCTATGACCTTTATTGCAATAATTGCATTAGTCGGAGTCTTCCTTATTTCTTTCTTATATTATACTTCCAGTTCATTCTATTATTTCCAAAAACTCGGTGTAGATGGATTTCTATTATCTTTATCTCCATTACACTTTATTGCAGGAGTACTTTTTATAATTAATCTCTCCTGGATTATTTGGGGGCTTATGATATTCAAAAAAGAGAAAATAAGCATTGCTCAGGTTTTTATATATATGATTGCTTACTTTTATCTTGTTACGATCTACTGGGCAGTTGCCTTGTATAAAGAATTAAGGGCTCAAAAGCTCACATGGTGAAATAAAAATGATTGAAAGAAAAATAAATTTACCGCTTTATGTGCTGGCGTTTGTCATAACTATAATTATTTTTGGTATTGGTGTTTATTTTGGTTCAGTAATTGATAATTCAAATAATCAGAACATAAAAAATGATGTGTCTGACCTATCAAACAAGATATATGCCACTCAAATGTTACTTTTAAGCGATGATAAGGAAATTGCATGCGTTGCACTTAAAGAACAATTAAATAGTTTTGATTCACAAATTAATGATGTTGGTCAAAAACTCTCTTACCTTGAAAATTCCAGATCGGCCGTTGATAATGAGCTAAAAAAGCAATATTTCATTCTCGAAACTAATTCCTATTTGTTATCAAAAAAACAAAACTCCAATTGCAACTTTACTAATTCCAAAAAAGATGTTTTGATACTTTATTTCTATTCAAATAAAAACTGCGAAAACTGTGTAAAGCAAGGAGTTGAGTTAACTGAAGCAAGGACTTCTTTTAATGGTACTAGGACATACTCCTTTGATGGTGATTTAAATAGTCCAGTTGCTGATGCATTAAAAAATAAATATAATGTAACAAGTTATCCGACAATAGTAATTAACGACCGGGTGTTATCAGGTTACTACTCAAAAGATCAGCTGATATCTGAGTTTAAAAAGTAAAACTTTTAATATAAGGTACGTTACTAAATTTTGCATAAAGGTGATTATTTTGGTATTTATGATTGTTTTAATTTGTCTCGGAGGCGCAATATTATTAGCGGGTTTATTCGCAATTTTAACTTTCAATAATTTAATTAGCCTCAAAAATCGTGTTGATAATGCATGGTCTCAGATCGATGTTCAGTTAAAAAGAAGATATGACCTGATACCTAACTTAATTGAAACAGTTAAAGGATATGCAAAACACGAGAAGGAAACTTTATCTGACATAACAAAATATCGTGCACAACTTGTTACTGGAACTACTGAACAAAAGGCACAGGCTAACAACATGTTAACTGGGGCATTAAAATCCTTATTCGCAGTAGCTGAAAACTACCCTCAACTTAAGGCCAATGAAAATTTTAAAATGCTTCAAGAAGAATTAGCCGGAACTGAAAATAAAATTGCATATGTTAGGACAGCTTACAATGATAATGTTCTATCATATAATAATGCGATTCAGATGTTTCCAAACAGTATCTTTGCGAATATGTTTAACTTTGTACAAAAGACTTATTTCGAAGCACCTGCTGCAGAAAGGGAAAACATAAAGGTAAAGTTTTAGCTTGTAGCTTTTAGCATGTAGCTGGTAGCAATGACTTACGATAAAATCAGTTTCTTTGACGCTGCTGCAGCTAATAAAACAAAATCAGTTGTTCTTTTAGTTTTTTTATTTTTATTTTATCTAGTCGTACTATTCGTTTTTTCTTATGTCTTTGAGCTAGGTGTGCTCGGCTTCATTTTGGGTGTTTTTTCTTTATTTTTCTATGCACTAATTACTTATTATGCGGGAGATCAAATTCTTCTATCATTAAGTGGCGCTAAAAAAATTGAACAAAAAGATTTTCCATATATATTCAATACTGTTGAAGGTTTGGCATTGGCTGCACAAATTTCAACTCCTCAAATTTATTTGATTAGTGATGATTCGCCAAATGCATTTGCAACTGGAAGAGACCCCGCACATTCTGCTTTGGCTATGACAACCGGATTGCTTCAGCTCCTAAATAGGGAAGAAATCGAAGGAGTAATTGCACATGAGATGTCTCACATTGCCAACTTCGATATTCGAATGACTATGATCGCAACTGTTTTTGGAGCTTCTATTGCGCTTTTAAGCGGTATCGCTACAAGAATGCTCTGGTTTGGCGGAGGAAGGCGGGATCGAGACCGGGGTAGTGGCGGGTTAGCTCTGCTCGGTATACTATTCCTTATTCTAGCCCCCATATTTGCTCAACTAGCTCAATTAGCCCTTTCAAGACAAAGAGAATATCTCGCTGATACTACTGGTGCTAGGATGATTAGAAACCCAAATGCTTTAGCTAATGCATTAGAAAAGATTGGTAAATCCAATGTTCCTCTTGAGAACGTTACTGATGCTACGGCTGGTTTATATTTTGCACTTCCTAAGGCAAATGGTTTTTTCCAGTTATTTGCTACGCATCCCCCAATTGAAGAACGGATTAAACGATTAAGGGGAATGTACTAGTTATTGGCAATGAGCTGTGCGCAATGAGCATTGAGCAAGTTTATGTCGTAAATGAAAAAGATGAAATCCTATATAAGCTACCTAGATCAGAAGTCAACCAAAAAAATCTTATCACACGTGCAACAATCGTTCTTGTTTTTAATTCTAAAAAAGAAATTCTAATTACCAAACGCTCGAAAAACAAAAGATCGAATCCCAATTTATGGGAAATCGGACAAGGAGGCGTAGTAACTGCTGGAGAAACTTATGAACAGAATTCTATTCGAGAATTATTTGAAGAAACTGGTTTAAAAAGAAACGAAAGCGAATTAGTCTATTTGTTTGACTACAAATTCAGTTCAAACACTATGAGATACAATTCAAAAGTTTTTTCCTGTAAAATGAATATTACTGAAAACATTTTTCTGCAAAAATCTGAAATAGAAAAAGGCGAATTTATTTCTTATGAAAAATTAAAAGAAAAAGTAGGGTTAACCCCGGAGTTATTTACTCCGGACAGTTTAGAATTTATTAAAATTTATACTAGCTTTATTTCTTCTTCTTATCAAGCGGTGTAATTCCAGCTGCATCTGAAATTATAACTGAAACATCGGTGCCTTCTGGAATTACGTACTTTGTGTTTTGTGAAAGTGCCCGTTCTGCTACCTCAAGTTTCTTTAAAACCTGTGCATCTCCCTTGAAATACTTTTGAGCTGACTCATTAACAATTCTAATTGCTTCTGCTTCTGCCTGAGCTCTTAATTCAACTGCCTTAGCTTGTCCTTCTGCTTCTTTAATTGATGCTCGCTTTGCACCATCTGCCTGTGTTTCAACCGCAGTAGCCAAATCAACTGCAGCTACTTTTTCATTTTTAGCCTTTACAACATTATTCATTGCTTGTTGAACATCTGCTGGCGGATCAATTCTTTGAAGTTCAACTCTAATAACATCGATCCCCCAAAGATTAGTTTCTTTGTCAAGTTGCTGCTCAAGCGCTTCGTTAATTTTTTGTCTGTTTTCATTAGCTTCTGATAATGTTAACGTGCCCATAATTGCACGTAAAGTTGTCTGGGCTAATGATGGTATTGCTGTTCTAAAATTATCGATGTTATAAAGCGCTTTCACAACGTCATTTATTCGGTAATATACAATTGCGTCTACTTCTGTATTTAAGTTATCCTTTGTAATTACTGTTTGTTTTTCAACATCAAATCTGTTTTCAGTAGTCGGAACCAAAATAATTCTTTCAATAAATGGTATTATTATAACTAATCCTGGTTCAGAAACTCTGTTAAATTTACCAAAATTTTCAATTATCGCCTTTTCAACTGGTCTTACAATTCTTATGCTTGAAAAAGCAAAAAATAATGCAACTAACAAAACTATAAAAAGCCAGAATCCATCTATAAATAATATTTCGTACATAATATTATTTACATCCGATCGTTTTAAAATATGTCCACTAAAATAAGTGTAATTCAATATTTCAGTAAATCTCAAAGTAAATTCTGGCATGAGAAGGTCAAACACCTGCCGACATCGCCATCAGTATTTTTTAGTGCGATGTCTTACGGGTATAATCTATGAGCGATCTCTCACCACTTTGTTGGGGAGAATGTTAGGGATTATCGTATTACGTAAAACCGTCATCTTTATAACTATTAAATGGGTATGTTTACTATGAATCAAACAGATTATGATCAACAATTGGATAGTATTTACAAAAATCTCCCTGAAAAACTTACAAAAGGAGAACGGTTTGAACCACCTAAACTTGAATTTTTTACAGAAGGTAATAAAACTATTGTAAAAAATTTCTTTGTAATCTGCGATAAGTTAAGGCGAACCAAAGAGATGGTTTCAAAGTATTTTTCAAAAGAGCTTGCAGTTCCAGTTACTATCGAAGGTGACAGGCTTATTTTACAAAGAAAACTTATGTACGATACTTTAAATCGAAAGCTTGAAGAGTATATAACTAAATATGTCGTATGTAAAGAATGTAAAAGACCCGACACTAACGTTGTTGAATTAGGTCATGGCTTACGCAAACTCGTTTGTGAAGCGTGCGGAGCAAGTACTCCGATAAATTAAATATATTAATTGAGGTCGTTTAATGGAAGTACCAACTAGTGAACCTATAAGAATTAGAATGCCGCGTGAAAAAGATCGCGAAGTTTTAGGGGTTGTTATAGGTGTAATGGGCGGAAGCCGGATGCGTGTCGCCTGTAAAGATCAAAAAGAAAGAATGTGCCGGATACCTGGAAAATTAAAAAATACAATTTGGGTAAAAGATGGAGATGTAGTAATAATTAAACCTTGGGAAATTCAAGGAGACATTAAAGGAGATATCGTTTGGAGATATAACCCTCACCAGGCAAGGATGTTAAAAGAGAAAGGGATGGTTTAGCTTTTAGGTGTAGGTTAATGAAACCATCTAAGCGCCCATCAAAGGAAGATTTTGTTTTAACTGAAAGAGAAAAAGTTGAAAATGAGGTTTTTGACAAAGAAACTCTTAAGGTTTTATCTCGTATTATAAAAAAAGGGTTAGTAAGTTCAGTTGATTATCCTATTTCTACTGGTAAGGAAGCTAATGTTTTTCGAGCAACAACCCCCTCGGGGGAATTTATAATTGTCAAGGTTTACAAAATCGATACCAGTCCTTTTTTTAGAAGAGAAGAATACCTTACTGGAGATCCAAGATTTGCTAAAATAAAACACAATAATAAGGACATTGTATTTACGTTTGCTAAAAAAGAATTCAAAAATCTGCAAATCTGTGAGAATGCGGGAGTAAATGCACCTCGGCCAATCTATATGGAAAAGAATGTCCTTCTAATGAGTTTTCTTGGTGTTGATGGGTTACCATACCCGACATTAAATCAGGTGGGGCCAAGAAGTGAAAAAGATCTAGAAAGCGTACTTAAAGATATTAAAAAAATGTATTGCGCTGGTTTAGTTCACACCGACTTAAGCGAGTATAATCTTCTTTTGGGTGATTTTCCCTATCTAATAGATTTTGGTCAAGGGGTTATTACAAGTACTCCTAATGCAGATAAATTCCTTCAAAGAGATGTTTTAAATGTTTTAAACTATTTTAGAAAAGCAGGTTATATAAGAGATTTTGAAAAAACTTTGGCGTTTATCAAAAATAAAAAGTAAACGCTTAAAAATCTACCCGCTAACGACGAAAAACATACGTTTATTTTACTCCAAATTTGTTTTAGATATTTTTTAAACTGCTATAAAGTAAAATTCGTTCGTCGTGAAATTTTTTTAGTTTGCGAAAAAGTATGAAAATAAATATTTTTAATGGCGTAGCTGCGAATTTTTCATTTTGTTGGTCGCAACGATTTATGAGCTATCGAACGAACCGCCGTTCTGTGAGTCAGGGAAAAATCTTTTGCGCTTACAATAAAAAATAGTGTATTACTTTTAGTTATCTTTGTGCTTTATTTTTTCTTTTTTGGGTTGATTTAGGTCATAATAATCTAAGCTACCAATTACGTTTGTTCTTAGCAGGTTGATTGGATTAGTTTCTAGCATAAAGAATCCGCTTGATGCTGCTCTGATGCAATTCCATAAGAAGAATATCGATGCTAAACCAAAGATAATTGATATATTGTAAAATATCTTTGGTAGTCCGATTGTATTTACTAAAATATGGAAATTTGAAAATAACGAAAACGATAACCACGTCAAAAATAAGTTTCCAAGTATTGCCCCTTGTTTTGCTTCAGGAGTTGTTCTTGCAAATGCTTCATAAACCGTAGATAATACTCTTTTTAGCGATACAATTATTCTTGCCATCGGTACAATACAAGTTACTAGAAGCATGAATAAAACTAGTTTATTGACTTCGATATCAAATGGTAATATGCTTACTGCATAACCTGAAAAGTAAGCGCTAAAGAACCAGCCAATTATAACTAGGGCGGATACGTGTTGAATATGCGATTTTACTTGTTCAAATTCACTAAAACATACTTTGTGGAAAACACCATCTGGTTCAAAAGTAGAAATTACATTTTTTAAATAACAAGATGCATCTGTTATTGTTCTTTTGAAATCTGCTGAAATACTTTTTCTTACAAATGAATGTATTTTTTCATATCTGTCCATTAAAAATGAACAAAGTAATGCTGTTATAAGTACGCTTCCACCTGCGATGCTTACGATATTTGGCCCGAATATCGGTGCGCCTTCTTTTGCTATAAGTAGTGAAAATTCTCCTAATGGTAACATCGCAAGGCCAGAAAATACTGCTGACCTGGAATTGGATGTTATAAGAAAAACAATTAACGCAGTTATTGTAAAAACTACAATCACAAAAACAATTATGAGTACCAAAAGTATTGGTAGAGAAGATAAAACTATTTTTGGGTCAACAAGCATTCCTACAGATAAAAAGAAGAATGATGAGAAAACCAAACTAAATGGTCTTATCGCCTTTTCCATTTCACGTCCTTTTGGGAGTGTTGAGACTAAACTGCCTGCTAAAAATGCTCCGATTGATGCGCTAAAACCTAAAAAAGTCGCAAAAAGACTCATTACAATACAAAGTATAAATGAAAAAAGTATTGTTGTATCATCTGCCTGATATTTAAGGAAATCTTCAGAAAATCTTTCTAGGATTTTTTTGAATATATAGTAACCAAGTATAAGCATTCCAAAAGAAAGGAAAACTGCCCATGTAAATGATTCGGTTGTATATGCTGCTCTTTTTAAATTCGATAAGAATGTTAAAACAAAAATTGCAATTATGTCTTCTATAATTAGCATTGTAACTAGTACTGGAACTTCCTTTCTTCTTGAATATCCTTTTTGCTCTAATATTTTCATTATGATTGCAGTACTTCCCATCGAAAACATGGAAGCAAAAAATATTGCGTAAAGATTTTCAAAACCAAGTATGACTATTGCTTGGTGCATTACCATAAATGTTATAAAAACTAGTATGAAACTTCCTAATATTGCACGTATTCCTAAACTTAAAAGTTTTGAAATACTAAATTCAATTCCTATTGTAAAAAGTAAAAGTACTGCGCCTATTTCCGCAAGCGTTTCAATCGATGCGTCACTAACCAGGCCTAACGCAAAGGGACCTATAATTACTCCTGCAGCAAGTAGTCCTGCTACTGGTGGTAGCTTTAACCTTACAGAAAGTATTCCTGCTATTGCTGAGAAAAGTAAAACTAAACCGAATGATACTACGTCGATTCCTTGCATGGGATTACACTACTTTTATTTAATTATTTTATTAAATTAATTTTTGTGGGATGTTCAAAATCAAATCTATTTTTTGGATTATCTTCATTTTACCTAGTTTGGTTTTGAACAGATCGAGCCAATATATATTGGCTTGGGATAACTGAAACTGAACTTTATACAAAGCGAATATATTAAAAGGTTTTTATAAAATCAGTAGCATTTATTCATAAACATTTTTTCTGTGCCCTATTTTTAAGATTATTATCTGCTGATTCTGTTCATTTATATCTAGAATTACTCTATAATCCCCTGCTCGTAACTTATACGCATTTGAACCTGTTAGTCTTATACAATAGTGGTGCGGTTGTAGTTGTATCCGCTCTAATACTGCAACGATTCTGTCTTGAATTTCCTTTTCAAGATTCAAAAATGCTTTTTTTGCAGTATCACTTATAATGATGTCGTACATTATTTCATCTCTTTCTTCAAATCTGCAAGTCCTACAAATTTTCCTTTTCTAACCTCATTTCGTGATGCTTCTACTTCTTTTATAAAATTAGGGTTGAGCGCAAGTCTGTCTTCTATCATATCTTCTATAACTTGCTCATAAGTTTCGTTGTAAGATAACTTCATTAGTTCAAGTTTCTTTCTTAGTTCTTCGGAAACCTTAATTGTAGTATACATAAATATACTATGGTATACAAAGGTATAAAAACTTGTTGTTATTGTATATTAATTCTCCTTTCCAAAAATCTCAAGAACTTTAATCTCCTTTTTGCTAAAGCCATCTTTTTTGAGTTGCTCAATTATTTGTTCGTGCGCGTGTTCTTCTTTTAATTGGTGTTCATAAACTTCTCTAAGCAGATGATTCTTGTCTATATTCCGCAGCCAGGAAAGAGTCTTCTAGCAATCAAGAGCATAAAATTCCGTAATAAATAAGGCTAATATTACGTTTTTTGATACCATACTTCTATTTTGTCAATAAGTTTTGATACAAAGTATAAACAAATAATTGCGAATGTTGAGAATAAGACTCCTATTTTCCAGTTTATACCTAGGGGAAATGTGTTTGTTTTTAAAGCTACATAAAATGTTAAAGGGATTACGAAAACTAAAAAGAGTAGAATCCAGAATCTTAAAGGTTTTCTGCCGCAATATTCAAGAAAATTAAAGATCTTTTGTACCTGGATATTGCTATTAATTCTTGAATTTATTTCGCTAATTACATAAAGACTTATTAGTGAAGCTACTATCGAAAGTGTCATAAAAGAGGGTGATCCCTTCATTTTATCTGGAAAAATCATTAATAATAATGCTACGTTTAGTGTTGCATAAACTAGAAGTATATCTGTAAAACCCCTTCTTTTAATTATTCTTTTACCGACAACTACCCCGCCTAGCATTACTGGCAAATAAAATATTGCTCCTTGGTATCCACCTAAATAATACTGATCAAAGAAGGTTTGCATATACGGGAATAATAAGAAATAAGAAAATAGAATGAACACAGATAGCCCTAACACTAGTTTCTCATCTTGTTCGGTTAATAATAATGCTGGTAAAAATAAAATTGTGTTTAGCATCATCTCGTCCATATACAAAACTCCTCCTGCTGAAAATGGCGTTATTATTACTGATATTAATGTAAGTTTCCCCAATTTTTCTATTATATCTAAAATCATTTCTTTTGTTCCTTTCTCTTTACGCTTTTTGACAAAAAAAGGAAGCGATAACCCACTTGCAAAAAGAAACATTGGTAGTACAAAATCTCCAAAGTGCAATATGCCTTTTACATTGTGGGATAGAAAATCGGGTGTAATGCTTAATCTAATTAACAGAGTAAAAAAAATCATCAATATTATTGCTAAACCACGAAAAATATCTATTGATTTAATTCTTTGAAAATTCATAGAAATCCTTCGTTTTTAATAACCTAGAAATTAAAAATTAGAAAGATAATAAAAATATAAAAAAGGAAAAATAAATATAATTATGCGCAATTGTTCAAAGTTAGTCCATTTACATTCCCGCTATTACTTACAATAGATGCAAGTATTGTCGGTATTATTATGTAAATTAATACACCAATAATTGCACCAGTAAACATTGCTGTAGCCCACACTGTTGCTCTTGCTCTTGTTTCAGCACCAAGTAATTGACCTACTGCATATATTACTGCTGACATAACTACAAGTAAAACAACTGCTATTCCCAACATTGTTTTTGCAGACTTACATAACTCAAATAATGCTATGTTTACCCCCGTTAGTCCGCCTGCATAAGTAATTGTTGCAAAACCCATTAAAAATAATAGAATTGTGAAAAGTTTACTAAATTTATTTAACTTTACTAATATACCCGACACGTTCATTACTTCACCTCAATATTCATTATCTTGAGCTAAATTTGTTATTCAGCTCAATCTATCCAGAATCAAAAATATAAAACTCTATCATAATATAAGTTTACTTAGTTGATTCTGTATATAAATTAAATTGTTCGCTATTCTATATAATAAGAAAACATTTATAAACAATATTCTATTGGTGTTTTATTTGTCGGGTTTTAAAAATTTCATAGAAAAACTTTCTGATAGAAGAATTATTATCATATTAGTTCTTCTTGCAATTATTACTAGATTACCTATCATAAGTTACTTTCCATTTCTGGTTGATGAAGCTACTTATAGCATAATGATAAGTGAACAACTAGAAAAACCATCTCTAATCCCTAATTTTTTGGGGTATCCCACTTTTTGGAAACCAATTCTCTTTTACTGGGTTTATGCATTTTTTGTTGGTTTCCTAAAAAATTTTCCAATACCTATTGAAGCAGTTTATCGATTACCCACTGAATTATTTGGTTTAGCAAATATTATTATTCTATATATGTTTCTACGAAATAATAAATTTAATAAAACATTTGCATTTTTGATGTTGTTAATTTATACATTAATTTTCCTTAATGTTTATGTTTCCAACACTCTTTTTGTCGATACGATGCTTAATACATTCATTCTAGGTTCCTTATATTTTTACACAAAAGAAAATCCAAACAATAAAGACTATTTTTTAGCATTTGCTCTTTCTTTTGGTGCATACTATGTAAAATTAATTACTGCATTTATCATCCCAGTTCTAGTAATTGGGTACTATTATTTCAAGGATAAGAAAATACTTACAAAAAAAGTATTTATTTTGTCTCTTCTAGCAGTTCCACTTGCCATGGTTTTACAGTATTTTATCTACGCTCAATTACTTACAACTCCAGTACTAGGTGATAGCTATTCCAAAGAGCTTTTTGATCGTTTAAATCCAGAAACGATATTATCTAAAATAAATGAAACATGGCGTATTTTCCAGTATATAAATATGTTCTTAATATTCGCAGTTGCAGGATTCCTTAAATATTCCAAAGAAAACAAATTTATGTCTATCTGGTTTGTTATCTTTTTTTTAACCATATTAACTAATGTTGGCTATTTTTGGTATTATGTTACCGTGTTACCACCTATAGCTTATTTTGCATTAATGTTCCTTTGCGAAGGAAAAAAAGAAAATTATGATCGTTTCTTTCAGCTAATGCTTATCGTTGCAATTATTTTTAACCTAGTCGTTGGCTTTTTTGCTTCCAATGGTATTTACGAATACTACAATCCAGCACGTGTAGCTGGTCAAATGATTGTTGGAAAAAACAATGTCGAAATCATTGGTTTACCCGCACTAACTACTGTTGCTTATAAGGTAATTGAAGAAAAAAGAATAGGGAATGCAACTGATTTTGGGTGGATTCTTTTTACTGATTTAAATGTATCTTCTGATCAGGTAAATAATTTCATTAATAATTACGATTATAGCTCAAATAGTTTAAATATTTCCGATGGTTCCTTTTCAAGAATGTACTGGGACTATAAAATATTTAGAAAAACAACATCTGTTAAGAAATTTGACTATTTAGTTTTACCTGGTTTTTCAGAGTACTACGAAAATATATCTATAAATGGTACAATTTTATACCAATATAAATATGCAACTGTTATAAAGATCAATTAATTTTTATTGTGAATATTATGAACCTTCAAAACAAACAAATTCTTCTCTTCGTCTTCCTAGCAGGATTTTGCAGTATGCTTGTTGAAATAGCTGGAGCAAGGTTAATTTCATCTTATCTGGGGAATACAATCTATACCTGGGCGGCAACGATTGCATTAGTTTTAACTGCTCTTAGTATTGGTTATTACTGGGGCGGAAGTTACGCTGATCGATCAAAAGATCAAAAGAACTTCGCCCAGCTTTTCTTCTTTGCTTGCATTGCAACTCTTCTAGTTCCAGCTTTAGGAAATATACTTATTCCTGTAACTGTTTTCTTACCTCTTATGATTGCGAGCATAATCGCCGCATTAGTGTTGATTCCAGCGGGTGTTTGCTTTGGTGCAATTCCACCTTATGCAATAAAACTATTATCAGAAAAAGATAAAGAAGGCGAGATTGCAGGAGAGATATTTGCAGTCTCAA
This sequence comes from Microcaldota archaeon, assembly GCA_038046765.1. Classification (GTDB taxonomy): domain Archaea; phylum Micrarchaeota; class Micrarchaeia; order Anstonellales; family Bilamarchaeaceae; genus JBBSVN01. The sequence goes on from JBBSVN010000002.1 coordinate 54,217, forward strand.
CAGTTGGAAGTATAACCGGGGCGCTTGGGACGGGGTTTATCTTAATTCCTAATTTGAATCTTACGCACGTTTTCATACTCGGCTCGCTTTTAATGCTTGGGGTGTTCGCCTTTTTTGGAAAAATTAAACGACCGCATATTTTCAATATATTTCTGGTTTCTGCAATGTTGTTATTTTCTCAATTTTCAGTTGGAGCCTTTTTCCCAAATGCTAAGATACTGTACGAAAAAGATGATTTGTATTACAATATAAAAGTCGTGCAGATGGATTATAAGGGTCAACCAATAAAAGTTCTTTTTTTAGATAGTGCGGCATCTTCTGGCGAAACCCTGGATGGTAAACCTGCCTTTGAATATGTAAAATCAGGTGAAATAGCCTATCAGTTAGTTGATGCAAAATCTGCGCTTCTTTTAGGTGTAGCTGGGGGGACACAAGTCGAACAGATAAAAAGTTATTATCCTAAAGCATCTGTTGATGGAGTTGACATTGATCCAAATCTTGCAGAAATCGCCCAAAGGTATTTCTCATTGAAACTTGATAATCGAACAAACATAAGTACTAATGATGCAAGAATATTTGTTCAAACTACAAATAAAAAATATGATTTAATTATTATGGACACTTTTAGAGGGGTAAGTATGCCACCTCATTTGGTAACTAATGAATATTTCTCTAGCCTAAAAAAACGTATTAATCCAAATGGCGTTCTTTTACTTAATGTCATCTCAGCAATAGAAGGAGATAAATCAAACAGGATTAACTATATGTATAACACAATTTCAAATAATTTTGAAAATGTCATTCTACTTCCACTAGATGAAAATCAAAACAAATCAAATTCACAGAATATACTTGTTATCGCAAGTGATGCTGACATTCGCTCTTTTAAGCAAAAATACAAAGACAGAATATACTCTGGTTCAATTCCAAAAACAGAACTTTTAACTGATGAGAAAAATCCTTCAGAACTGTTTGTCTGGAGATAGGTTTAAAATAAGTTAAGGAATAAGTAATCTATGACGAAAACAGAAAAACAATTTAATGTAATTATTGAAGAAGGAGAAGATGGGTATTTGCTATCTGAAGTGCTAGAGTTGCCTGGATGTCATACACAGGCTAAAACTTTAGATGAATTGATGCAAAGGACAAAAGAAGCCATAGAATTGTGTTTAGAAGCAAATGAAGAATTAGTAAAAGAACGATTTGTAGGATTGCAAAAAATAATGGTTTCTGTATGAGTAAATTACCTCTTTTGTCAGCTAGAGAAATAATTCGAATTCTTGAAAAATTAGGTTTTGAATTTATGCGTCAAAAAGGAAGTCACATGTTTTTTAGGTACGCAGATGGTAGAACTACAACTATCCCAAACCATCCTGGTGAAGATATAGATCGTGGGCTTCTTAATAAAATAATTCGAAAGGATCTTGGAATTTCAAGAGAAGAATTTATGGAATTATTATAATTACCTATCTTTGTGTTTTATATGCTACTCAAACTTCACATAAACAAATCCGTTCACGATAATGCTTCACTATACTATCAAGAGGCAAAGGAAACTAAAAAAAGAATCGAAGGAGTACACGCTGCAATTGAAGAAACAAAAAAAGAGATGCTTAAAAGCGAAAAAGAGTTTATTGCTAAAAAGAAAATTATAAAAGTTAAAAAAGAAAAAAAATGGTTTGAAAAGTTTCATTACTTTTACACAGAATCTGGCAAACTTGCTGTTGGCGGAAGAAACGCACAACAAAACGATATTGTCTATAATAAATACTTTGAAGAAGCCGATTTATTTTTTCATTCAGATATACAAGGTGGAACTGCAATTGTTCTTAAGGATGGGTTAAATGCTAGTGAGGATGAACAAAAGGAAGTAGCTCAATTTGCAGCAAGCTTTAGCAATGCATGGAAAAATGCCAATGCATCTGTAGATGTTTATTCTGTTAAAAAAGAACAAGTATCTAAGCATTCTCCTGGTGGTTTTATTCCAACTGGTGCCTTTGCTATAATTGGGGAAAGAAAGTGGTTTAAAAGTACTAAACTGGGGCTTAAAATCGGGTTAGATTCTGGTGTTCCCGTAATTCTTCCTGAAGTTTCTATTAAACAAATAACTAGTGCGATACTTCTAGTTCCATCCAAAGCAGGCAAGGAAAAGGGAGAACTAACAAAAACAATTGCTAAACGATTTGCTGTTCACGCGGATTCTGTAATGGAAATACTTCCAAATGGAAGGACTAAGATTGTGCAGTAATCATTCTGATTTTATATAGGAACTAAGTAGGAACAAAAAATCAGTTCCTATGTTGTTCCTATGTTGTCTAAAATTCAACCTTAAATTCTCCTTTACTAGTTTCGACATTTTCAACTTTAGTAATTGACTTTAATTCTCCTATTAGTTCGTTTGAAAATTCTTTTTCAGTAGTTATAGTGCACTTTGGTATTGCCTGGTTTTGGGCAACTCGCGTGCTAGCTTTGTATCTTCTTATTTCCCCAATAACTTTATTGAACTCTTCAATTAGTTCAATTACTTGTTTGTTTATCTGTCCTGATTTTGGCCAGCTAGATCTATGAATTGTTTTATTAGATCTTGCATCATGTTCAAAAATCTGTTGATAAATCTCCTCGCTAATGTGCGGTGCAATTGGTGCAATTAATTTAATTGAGTTAAATAATATATAACAAAGAACTTCCTGTGCTTCTGTCTTTAATTTCTCATCAGTTCCATAAATTCTGTGTTTTACATATTCAAGGTAATTATCACAAAAATCCTTCCAAAAGAAATTGTGGAACTTGTTTAATGCATAATGATACTCGAAACTTTCAAAGTGCTTTGTTGATTCTTCTATTAACTGGTTTAGCCTTGAAACAATCCAAATATCAAGTGGATTTTTAGAAGAAATCTCACTAACTTCTCGTTTTCCTTTATAATCTGCAATCGATATTTCAACAAACTTCGCAGCGTTCCAAAGTTTATTCATAAAAGATTTTGAAAATTTTATATCTTCATAACTAAATGGTCTGTCTTTTGCCATTGCCCCTGAAAGTGCTGCCCATTGCCTAATCGCATCAGTTGGGTACTCTTTTAGAAGTTCGGCTGGAGCGATTATGTTGCCCAAACTTTTACTCATTTTTTTACCATCGGGTGCTAAAACATTGCCATTAAGCAAAATCTCTTTCCAGGGAGCTTTGCCAGTTAATCCGACTCCGCTTCGATAAATCGTATAAAACGCCCAAGTTCGGACAATTTCAACGCCTTGTGGTCTAAGTGAGATTGGGTAAAGTTTAGCGTGCATTTCCAAATTATCTGGCCAGCCTGAAATTATTAATGGAGTAATACTAGAATCTACCCAGCAGTCACATGTACTCGTTTCTGCCTTCATAACTGTGCCGCATTTGCATTTTTTTTCTTTTGCGTTTTCGGCATAATATGGAAGCTCGCTTAAATCTGCGGGCGTAGTAGAATCGCATTTTTCACAGTAGTAAAACGGAAGCGGAGTACCAAAAATTCTTTGTCTTGAGATAACCCAGTCCCAGTCCGCATTATCGACCCAATCAGTTAAATATGTTATTCCAAAATCAGGAATCCATTTAACACCGTTTGCGAATTTTTTTATTTGGCTCGCACTTTCTTTTATGTTTGCAAACCATTGTTTGGAATTTAATAATTCGATTGGTGTGCCGCATCGATCATGAACTTTAACTGTCTGTGTTAAGGGCTCTTGCTTAATTAAAAGTTCTTTTTCTTTTAAAAGTTCGATTACTTTCTTTCTTGCTTCTTCACATTTTAACCCATCATAAATATTCGAATTGATTATTTTTCCGATGCTGCTTACTGCCTGCGTTAATTTTAATTTGTGTCTAAAGCACCAGACAACATCTGCCTTATCTCCGTAAGAACTAACCATTGCCATTCCAGTACCAAATGTTGCATCAACATCTTTATCTGCAATTATTGGAATTTCCTGATTGGTTACTGGTACTATCGCAATGCCTCCAATAAGTTGTTTATTTTTCTCATCTGTCGGGTTTACGATTAAAGCATTTACTGCGTGAAATAATTCCGGACGAGTAGTTGCAATGGGTATTTCTTTACCTGTTTTTTTATCCTTGAATTTAACATAATTTAAACTTGTATTTCTGCTTAAATCATCGAGTTCTGCCTTAGCTATTGCTGAATTGCATTTAGTACAAAAATAAACTGGGTACTCGCTTCGATAAACCATTTTTTTATTATACATTTCTATTAGTGAAAGTTGGACTTTTCTATGGTATTCTTTGTCCATTGTTCGATATTCATAAGTCCAGTCTGGCGAAAAACCCATTTCATTCATCTGGGTTTTCATCCTTGCAATCATTTCAACTGTCCATTCGATGCATTTTTGTCTAAACTCTGTTGGTGGCAGTCTTCCATATTTTTTTTCAACTTTGACTTCGGTCGGAAATCCTTGGGTATCCCAGCCTTGGGGGTAAAAGACATTAAATCCTTTCATTCGTTTAAAACGTGCAATAAAATCAAAATAACTGTAGCTTAAAACATGGCCCATGTGAAGCTCTCCACTTGTAAATGGAGGAGGGGTATCGATTGAATATATCTGTTTTGGGTCTAGCGTTTTGAGTTTTGCTTCATCAAACGCATAAATTTTATGTTCCGCCCAATATTCCTGCCATTTTTTCTCTGTTTCATGAGTAAAATTTTTATCAAGCATAGTAATCACACATCAAATTAATACAAATTATCTGTTAGTTTAATACAAACTATTTACTGCAAATAATTTAAATCACGAACGGTCTAATAAAACTCATGGAAATTATTTTTCTTGGTACTGGTGGGGGGCGGGTAAACCTTTTGAAGCAAATTCGATTAACTGGGGGTTTTAGGATAAATTCAAAATCTGCAAATATCCATGTTGACCCGGGTCCTGGTGCTCTAATTAATAGCATAAACGCAAACCAAAATCTTTTTGATTTAGATGTAGTTATTGTGAGTCATACTCATATTGATCATTCAAATGACGCAGGTCTTCTAATTGAAGCAATGAGCGATCATGCATTAAAAAATGGAGGAATACTTATTGCAAGTGATAACAGCTTAGGTACAACTACATCTGATCACGTAATATCTAAATTTCATCAAAAACTCGTTCTTGAAAATTATACTGCTAAATGGGGCGACAAAAAAACATTTAAAACAAAAAAGACAAATCGTTCTTTTGAAATTGAAATATTAAAAACTGATCATGGCGATTCTAGTGGATTTGGGTTTAAACTTTTTGTCGATGGAAAAATAATTGGCTATACAAGCGATACTGGGCTCTTTGAAAATATGGGGAGTTTATACCAAGGTTGCGATGTTCTAGTTCTAAACTGTTTAAAATTAAAACCGGACAATTTCAATAAGCATTTGTCAGTTGATGATTCAATCCAGTTGTTAAAAGTTGTAAAACCAAAACTCGCAATACTAAATCATATTGGAACGCACATAATCGAAGCTGGTCCGGAACTTATTGCAAAACGGATTGAAAAGGAAACTGGGGTTAAAACTGTTGCTGCGAAAGATTTTCAGATATTTCGCTTATAAAAATCTAGCCTTAAGATATGGAGAAAAATAGTTCCCGTATTTTTTCTGCAAATCCTTCCTCATCCAGTCATCTGCTTTTATTATTTTTCTGCAGTTTTCGCTCTTACAATTACATTTTAAGTCTTCCATGCTTGATTCACAAAATGCGTAGTCTAAAGTCAACTCTTCTCCCTTTTGTATATCTCTTATTGCAACTAAACGAAGCGATCCATTAAATCCGCAATTAGGCTCGCAAGAGTGATTGAAAGATGCTGTTTGTTTTATTTCTTCTTTTGAAGTTGGGACAATAAAAAATTCATCATCGTACTGTATTCCAATGTGGTACATTTTTTTCCAATAATCTTTTATTTGTGATTTATGTACTATACTTCCTCCAAAAACGCAAATAGTTTCATTTTTTTTTTATATTATCTGTTGCAATCGCACCAAGACCTTGGATTTTTGAATCGATCGACCTTACTTTCGCGCTTATCCATCTATGAGGTATCGAAGAATGTAAATCTTGCATTATTTTCTTACTCAACTTAAATTTTTAATGTTTCCTCATAATTTGCTATCATTTTTCCTAAATTCATGAATTGCCGGCAACACCAAGAGAGAATCATTTGTGTGTTGCCCTACTTGTTTGCAATTTGAAGAGCCGCTTTTTTCTTTGTAATAAGTTGATACTTAGCCTAGACTTAGCTTTTTAAATAACATACTCGTTAATCTAAGAAAGGAGGATCAGTTATGAATCAACAAAAAATGTTTATGTACGGAACAGTCGCAACTGCGTTACTAGGATTTATTATAATTATCACTAGTGGCGGAGCTGGTTTACTTGGTTTAATAGGTGGTCTTTTTGCCGCGATAGGTGCTGTTTTTGCAGTTCTTGTAATAAAATATGGATACTTAATCATCCCGTTAATAACTCAAAGAACAAAAACAGTTATCTTAACTGATACGGGATATGAAATACCCTCTTCTCAAGATGTTATTGTAAAGAATGTTAACGGTGTTTACTACGCATCCAGTTTCCTGGTAGTTAAAGTATATGAATCAACTACTGAAAAAACTACTGAAGAAACTCTGGCCTACAACGAATTTTTTGAAAGAGCAATTTCAAATATGAAATACGTTACAAAAATTTCATTACTTTTATATGTTGAAGAAATTGGAGAGCGAAGAAAACTTTTGGAAGCAAAACGCGCTGAAGCACAATTAAGGTTAGCAAGAGAACGGGAAAAAGCAGAAGCTGATGTTCTTAAAGTAGATAAGTTGGAGCGTGAAGTAGCTTTTAGAAATGCACAACTTAACGAAATAATTAAAGGAGTAAAACCGATGGGTTTAGTTGCCTATGCAATGACAACTGCTGCTGAATTAAGTAAAGATGCTGCGATTGCAACAGTCAAATCCAGGGTCAATGAACTTAAATCGGTTCTTGCGAACTCGCTTAATGTTGAAGTAGATATCGTAACTGGAGATCAGATGATGAAATGCTTCGAATGGGAAACATTCCTTCCAACAAGTCCACAGGAGCTTGAAGAAGCAGTCAGTTAATGTTAAATGGTTCAAAATTCAAAACGGGATAAAAATGGTATTACCTCTAAAACTAAGTCGAATTTCAAATAAAGAATTAGCTAAACGTAATCCGTTTATCTACCCGCCAGAGCCGCCCTTAGATGTAACTATGGGTGACCCCACCGATTCTATTTTTATCGGAAGAACTCAAATATTTAAGGCACCTTTTTACTGGTCATTTGAGAATGTCGCAAATCCGCACATTGCAGTTGTAGGAATCAGTGGATCTGGTAAAAGTTATTTTATTAAAACATTTCTTATTCGTGCGTCTTATGTGTGGAATTCAAATGCATTAATCATTGACTGGGCAGGAGAATACCGTGATTGGGTAAAAGAAACAGGAGGAAAAATCATTTCACTTGGTAAAGGATCATACTTAAATTTACTCGATTTAGGTGGCATGGCGCCATACGACCGGATAAAACAAATTGTGCGTACATTAGAACTCTTAACTGATATAAAAAATTATCCCGAACAGCGAAGACTGACCGAGCAAGCAATCGAAAAAGCATATTTGGAAAATAAATTTAAACTAGATGTTGCTGAACAAAAAGATGAATTAGGAAAAACCAGGGCACCACCAACACTAAAAGATGTTGTAAAAATTCTGGAAGAACAAGCAAAACTTGGTTCATACGAATTTCCTGCGGAATTAGAAAATGCAATCTATCGATTAAAGCAATTTACAAAAAGCGGTCAGGATTATTTTGCACAGCAAAGTACTGTTAAACTTGATGACATTATAGATAGTGGTATGGTTGATCTTGATGTTTCGGGTTTACCAAGCGAGGAATTTCGTGCTTTAGCTGCTCTTACGATTCTACAATTTGTAAAAGAAAAAATGCGTGCAACAGGTTGGGCAAAAACTAAAGGTCTAAGACTTATTGTTGTTTTAGACGAAGCGTGGAAAATTGCAAAAGAAGATAACAGCGATGCAGTTATGATTGTCCGTGAAGGTAGAAAATACAACTTTGGGATAATTGTAGCAAGCCAGAACCCAACAGATATAAGTGAAGCAATATTTAGCAACGTTGGAACAACCTTTATTCTTAAGGTAAAATTTGAACGGTTTTTAGATTACTTGCAAGGTAGTCTTAACTTTAGTAACTACATGAGAAATGAAATCCAAAGGTTTGGGGTAGGTCAGGCTGCAGTAAACATGGCATTAACAACTCCGACTCCATACCCATCGACATTCATAGTTGAAAAAATCAAAGGCGAAGAACCAGTTAAGGAATATTTCCTTGACCTATCGAGCGTTCTTACGCAAAAGCAACTGAGGGAGGTTTCTGTGTCACGAAGTATATCCTTTATAAAAGAAGATTTGAGAAAGAAACTAAGGCAGTATGGTGTTAGTGAGGAAAAAGTTGAAGAAACTACAAAACTTTTAGAAAAAAGCAACCGACACATAGATGTAGTTACATTTGTTATCCTTCTTGAGCGATATGGTCTAGCAAGAAGAAACATAACCGAGTTCCTTAAAGAAGCAGGTATTGACGATATTACGATTATTAATATATTTGGTAAGGTTGACTTAAAGAAAACCGAATTTGGAGGTAAGGAAATAACTCAGGTTGTACTTGAAGATTAATCTTTTAAATAAATATGTCAGGTGAGTTTATTAAAAAATGCATAATCTGTCAAAAAGATATTGAAAACGAAAATGCGGTAAAGGTAAAAGATGATAAGATAATTACTACTATTCGTGCGATAAAAACAAAATTAAATGCTGTAAAAGGAAATGAACTTTATGTTTGTGAAAAAGATTTAGAAGTTCACGCAAAAAAAAGAAAAACTTATGAAAAAGATACTTTTATTGCTATGGTAATTGCTGGTCTAGCCTTTTTATTTTTACTACTTCTTCCAATTATTCAAGGTAGAATCGACATTCAGTTCATAATCGCATCACTAATCATTTGCCTTGCGATTGTTTTTATGGCAGTTATACTAAAATATGTTCCAGCTACGCAAGAAACAAAGCTAAAATCTTCGGTACAAGAATCTGTGTCTGTAGATCAATATCGAGTTTCAGATACAAAAAAGAAAAAAACTCAACTAAATAAAAAATAAGTAAAATAATTCAAAATCATGAAATGTGGTATATATGGCAGTTACAAACCCCGCATCAAAACCAACACCGCAGTTAAATAAATCTTCTCCGGGCGTTGATGGATTTAAATTGAAAGCTAGTCTAAAGGGAAAGATGGAAGATATTTCCTCTGCCTTACGTACCGTCTCATTTTTGGAAGTCGGTGCTGAAAGAGAGGCAGTTAATGCTGCATACATTGAAAGCAGGGACATTAACAAAATGCCATACCTGTTTAGTATATTGAAAATAAAAAATGACGAACTGGAGATAGTATATACGATTCCATCGGAAATTTCACCTAAAAAAAGAAGACTTGACATGATTCGGTATTTGCTTAATATTCTTAGTCTTATTGAACCATATTATAAAGTAGAAACTACCTCAATCTATCAATTGATTGAAAACGCTGTAAAAGAAATAAGTGAAATAGTTTCACTTGACTACAGTAAACTTTATACTTCGTATGATACTTTGAAAAAAGAACTTGATGATACAAAGAGGAAACTTGGTAGGTTTACTCAAGAAAATCAGAGCCTTACTAACAGAAATTTTGAACTGAAAAACAAGAATGATGAAGTGATGCTTCGGTTAAAAGACCTAGAAACATACTCTGATGATATCTTAAAGGCAAAAATAGCGGAGTGGATTGTTGAGCACAATGGCGAGATTAATATCTATGAATTTTCCAAAGTTTTCAAAGTGCAAGAAACACGTATTGAACAAATGCTCAATGTACTTATGAATGAAGGATACATTGAATCAACTGCATAAGCTAAATTTATAAGAAGGGCATTTTATGGTCGAACTAAAAAAAATAAAAATTGAAAAAAAATTCTACCATTTCGATGTAAAGAAAAGGTATCAGAAGTCAAATAAATACAAGCTAAAGCAAAGGACTGCTCTGGATAATTTTCGGTCTATGCTAAGTGCTCCAAAAACTAAAACGCAGGATACTTCAAAAAATCTTAAACCTTCGTCTCCACTTAACTTTAAGATTATCGGACTCTTTGTTTTAATTGCATTTTTGGTGGGTTTAGGCCTTACTCTTTATCTTAGTGCCCAAATTGCACAAATTACCTACGTACAACCTACTATACTTGCACCTGTTGGAAACTTGGATGCCAAGATATTATCTAGTGGTGTAATTACTTCGGGTTCTAGAATCGAAGACCTTAATTCAGGAGTTGTACTTTTAGATCTTAACTATGTGGGAATAACAAACTACTCTGTAAATTTAACTTTATATAAACAATTACTCCCTAATCAGATTTTCATATTATCAACTAATAAAATGGAACAAGCAGATGGTTATCCTGTTTTTTTCCAGACACTTAAGGATGAGCTAAATAAGAAAGGCCTCAGTGTAAGTCAGGTGACTATCGCACAACTTGAGTCCATACCAAAAGGCGCTCTTATAATCGTTCCAACTGGGGTAATACCGCAGGAATTGCTTGGGATAAATAGTAAAGCAACAATCACTTCGTTAATTGATAGGGGGGACGTAATTGTATATATTGGTCAACCCTTTAACAAGATGATCGGGGAAAACGGTGTCGTATTAACCCCTCAAGATATCCAAAATAGTTTTCCAATTCGGTTTGATGAATCGGCCGTGCTAAAAAGTACTTCTGATATTAATCTTTATCCTGCCTATCAGGTAAAAGATGCAGTTGGTTATAAATCTGATTTAATATATGGTTCAGTTAGCGTAGTTAAAAGTGATTCTGGCGGTGCAATTCTATTTCTTCCATCTACTCTTGATGCTGGCTGGGTAGATCAGGAGAAACGAAGCGCTCCTAGTTTAGCTGGTAAGGATGTTGCTAGGGTTATTTATCAGACAAAATGGGTAGATCAGGAGGGGGATACAAAATCTTATTCTGGCGGGTTTACCAATGAAAGCCAGTTAACAAAAAGTTTCTTTACAAATACTTTCAAGGCAGATCAAAGAAGCGTTAAAATTGAAATTAATGGGTTTAGCGCAGCCGGTGTTGATACTGTTGATCGTACTCTTATTACTAGTTTGTCTAGTTCAATAGCTGGCGATTTATATCTTGAAATCGATGGTGGCGGGTTTACTACTGTTCCAAAAGTAATTGGTGAAGAAAATCTTAGGATTACTGCAAGACTCAAAAATCCTGTATCTATAGAAAAATCACTTTATATATCTATAACTAAAGATGGGAAGGAAATTTCGGATAAAATTCCTCTTGGTATAATTAATTTACAATCTGATTTTACTACGAGTATTCCAATTGACTTAGATTCTGGAGAATACATCTTATCTGTTGTTGATGAAGATGAAACTATTTACTCTCAAAGCATTCTCAAAGTTGTTTTTGTAGATGTTGCGTATTTTGGCCAAGGAGGTACTAAACATAAATATTATTTTCAGATACAAAAAGACGGTCAAAAAACCGAAATCAATAATGTACTTGTAAGCATACAAGGTGGCAAGTATGGTATTTATAATTTCTCCAAGGTTTCGGACATTGTTATTGATACTGAAAAAGCTACTAACGGTGAAGAACTTGCCTCCCGCAGTTATGATTTTGCGTTTACCTTTGGTAAAATTCAGCCAAAAATCGTTAAGGTTTCAAAAGTAAAATCAAAACCAATTTGGGAAGAACAGCCACTGTTTCTTGTTGCTGGTTTAATCTCACTTCTTATTGTAGGTATTGGTGTTGTATTTGCAAGAAAAGAACAACCCGTTTATCTATTGGATATTCCTGATTTCCCCCCCATTGCTAAAACTAAAATCCCAATAAAAACAAACGAAGTCATCGCATTATTTGATTCTGTAAATGATGCGTATAGGTGGAAATGCACTCCCCTTACCCTTGCTGAAATAAAAAATGGATTTAAGAAAATATTTCATGGAGGAAAGCCAATACTAATAACTGATTATAATACTCAGTTTATTATTGAAGATCTGATCAAGAAAGATCTTGTATCTACATCACTTGAATATTATGGTCTTAAATCATGGGAGAGTAAAACAAAAACTCCTATGCAATATATGGCAATATTTAGAAAGTTAAGGGACATTTTTGTTAATAATGCTATCCCATTTACTCAAATCGGGGAAAGCGAAAATTGCGATACTACTATTAGTATTGTTGGTCAAAATATGTATTTGCATATTTATTACAATGGAGGGGATGCTGTTCTGCTGCTTAAAAATATTTTATCTAATATAAAGCTTGGCCTAAATATTGTTGTTTTAAAAGGTGAAGATGAGAAAAATAATTTTCAAAACCTTCTTTCATCTTCAAATACTGGTGCAATGATAACTAAATTAGAAATCGAAAATGGTACTGTACAACTGATGGGTATCGAAGAATTTGAAAAGATGGTTGTAGAGTTAAAAACTATCTAGCTTGCAAGATTACCTAAACTTTCGCAAAGCGACTTCCTCAGTAAACCAGAACATACTTTCCCACTAAGCAGAAAGAGGTCATTCATATTACATACCTGCAAGGCATCGCACTAAAAGTATCTAATGGCGATGCCAGCAAGTGAATGTTTCTTCAGTACTTAATTTACTTTGGGGACTACTGTTCCTGCAACTCGAAGTGCTCAATTTTAATCATTCGTTGTTCACTATCTATCAAAATAAGAAAATAAATATCTGGTTTAAATTAATATCCCGCCTAAAAATATAAAAAATAAAAAAAGTTAATTAAACTTATAATTTTATTCCATTTAATTCTTCTAATCGTGTCATTTCCTCTAAGAACTCCAAATCCTTCTCACACTTGTTGCACTTAAAGCCGCAGTTTGATGCGTGTTCAAAACTTACTAAGCTCTCCAGACCACAACTAGAACAAAAATAGTTTTCACCGTTTAAATCCAAGGTTGCTCTTTTTTCTTTAAGTTTGGTGTTTAACCATTCCTCAATTTTTTGGCTATTTAAAGTCCAGCTGTATGAAAACCATCCCGTTTCACTGTCTTTTTGTCTTAAGTAGTTAACCAATCCTTGGCTATGCAACTTGTTTAGTGTTGCCCTTACATCGCTTATTTTCAGTTTTAAATTTTTCGATAATTCTTCATCGCTAGTAGATGTTGCGAAGTTCTTTATTATTGCAAGAGTATTTTCTCCTGCTAGATCTATTAAATATTGTCTAGCTACTGCACTTGAAAGTATTGCTCCAAGTCTTTTCTTTTCCAGTTTTTCCCTCTCTAGTTTTAACTTTTGTTCAAGTTCCGCACTTTCCTTTTCAAGATCTGCTTTCTTTGTAGCTTTTTTAGTTTTAAGGTCCTCCTTGATCTTTGCCTTTAATTGCTTATTAGCTTGCTTATCTTTAATACTTTTATTTACAACTTTGTTTACAATTTTTACATCTTTCTTTTTTGCAATAGGTTTTGAAGTTTTCTTTTTTGCCATGTTATCACCCTGTTTAAGGATATTAATTCCTCAATTGTTATATTTAAAACTTTCGGAAACAACCGCAAATCACTATTTTTGACAATTTCTTTGTTTTTCAACATTTTACCATAAATAAACATCAATTTTGTGTATGTATTCTCTATCGAGAATTCATTCGATTTTAGTATATTGTTTTTCCTTATATTTGCGCATAATTGCGGATCCAATAATAATTTGTCTATTGCTATTGCAAAATGTTTAGGGTCTCCCTTTTCAACAAGAAACCCATTTGAAAAATCTTTTACATAATCAATTACTCCTCCACTTCGAACTCCTACAACTGGGAGTCCGGCAGTCATTGCTTCTAAAAATGTTAAGCCGCTTGTTTCAGTATCTGAAGGTGATGCAAAAATTTCCGTATTATAATATATGCTTCTTAACATTTCGTCTGTTACAAAACCCGTAAATATTATGTTTCTTATTTCAAGTTTTTTTGCAAGTTCTTTATATTTTTCTATATATGGTCCGTCCCCTGCGATTATTAGCAGTAAATTTATATATTTCCTTTCAAGTATCTTATAAGCTTTAAGTAAAATTTCAAGTTTTTTTTCAAAGCTTATTCTACCAATGTATGAAATTATTCTGACATTTTTTTGTATGTTATATTTTTCAAATAATATTCCATCGAATTTTTGTAAATATTCTCTCCTGAATTTTTGATGATTTATTCCGTTTGGCAAATACACGACATTTTTAAGCCCGTATTTTTTTAAGATATGTAAAAATTCTCTTGATGGCGAGGTCACAACATCAAAATTTGAATATATTCTTCTTATAAGTTCAGTTGTTGTCTTTTTGTAAACTGGTTCAAATACTGTAAGTTTACCCTTTGTTAAATGTGGAAAATAATCTGGAAGATGCGTATGGTATGTTGCGATTGTCGGAATTCTTAAAAGTTTGGCTGCTGCTAAACCCTGTATTCCAAGATTTACTGGGATATGCAAATATGCAATATCGACTTTTTCCCTTTCCATTATTTTGTAAATATCAAGAAAAGAAAGTTTTGCCATGCTATATCCCTTATAAAAAGGGAATGGTCTTCCCGGTACATGGATAACTTTAAAATTAGGGGATTTTGGGTCAATTGTTAGCTTTTTCTCTCCTGGAGTAAATAGAATTACCTGATGCTCTTTAGTTAATAAAGGAATTAGGGTGGATAAAAAAACAACCACTCCATTTTTTTGTGGTTCGTATGTTTCAGTAAACAAGGCAATCTTCATATAAATCAGCTATTCGCCGTTGGCAGGTAGCATGTAGCAAAAATTACTATATGGCTACAAGCTAATGGCTACTTGCTAATTACTTAGATATATTTAAACAGTATGTTTGCTTTGTTACATTGTTAATTTGGTTGCAGAAAGTCTGATTTTTGTTCTTTCCAGCCATTTCAGTATAACAATCGTCCTTAAATTCAGACGAACCGACACTTTGGCATATTCCTGTGTTATTTTGCGATATTGCAAAGTTTATGTAACAGATATCTGATTTAGCTCCTGCTGCATTGCATAACTCTTTATATCCTAAGTCAAAGGACATTGAAAATACGCACGAATCTTTTTCCAAAGATGTCGGCTTAGCATAACAATTTCCGAGTTGTTGTTTTAGTATTATCTCTTGTGCAACTAAATCACTTATAGTTATATTTTCAGTTATGTTTGGTCGATCTAAAAGTGTCTTTGCCTTATCTTTATCCGATTGTTCTATTAAATAAAATTCGTTGGTTCTGTTGCTCCCCAAATAATCATAGTCGAATTTTTTGTATAATGTTACTCCTTCATCTGTTATGCATACACTTGATCTGAAAAATTTAGGGCTGCTTGGTCCAATTCCGAATTTTGGTGCATCACTTAATGAAAGTACGGAATAATTGAGTGTGTAGTCTATAAAGTTGCACGTTCTTCCCTCAATAGTTTTATTTACTGCCTGTCCTATGAATTGTATTACGCTTTTGTTATAAATCAAAGTTTTCAAATTTTCTATTGTTTTTTCTGTACTCTTATCATCAAAAATAAGGCTACTTAATGTTTTTACATAATTTGCATTCTCATCAACTTCACCGCACGATTCATTGTCATCTAGAAGTTTTACGCACATTATTGTCTGGTTGTCAAAAAGATATAATTTCTTTTCGCTTATGACTGATTTAATTTCTACATACTCCCCATTGGGGTACTTTGCAATTATGTCCGTATTATTATAACTATTTATTTTTTCATTATAATTATAGTAATATGTTGTTTTTCCCTTTGCAATCTGGAAACTTTTTATATAAAGCTCCTTAATTTGCTTTTGAGTATCTGTTTTTTGCGCATTTTGCTGCACAGAATATACTATAAAACCTCCAAGTAAAATAATTACGACTAACATTACTACAAAATTTGTTTTTGACATAAGAATACCTCTAATGATCTTATTAATAAGTTTTCCTACGTAGTATTAAAAAGCATATCCTTATTTTTATAATTCTTATTCTAAAACATAATAATAAATTACTTAGCTGTGTTATGTGCTCTAAAATTAAATGTGTTTTAAACACTAAACAAAAAATTTTGTGGTGAGGAGAAATGGGATTTCTTGATTTTTTAAATAAAAAAAATGAAAGTGCAAGTGAAGACATTGAACTGCAGGAAGCTAATGCCAGAAGTGAAACTAGGATCAAAATGAATATTAGTTTTTCTCCACTACGGCTTAGTGCAGGTAAGGAAAGTAAGATAAAAATGATTGTCAAGATAAAAAATGAATCGAATACACCTATGTTGATCTCAGTAGATGCACTTTTATCCAAAAAAGACCTGATTGGCTTTGACTCTGCATGCGTTAGCAAACACAGTGAAAAGAAAATCGGCGAAATAAAAGCAGGAGAAACAAAAGAAGCTGTTTTCGATATCTGTTCATCAAATCAGACGAAACAGGGTAATTACAACGTAGGGGTTAACGTATATTCGCACTACCTTGATTACGATAAGGTCATTAACTATGTAAAAAGAGTAATTAGCCTAAGGGCCGCTTAATTTTTTATTTTCATTTTTTTATTCAATTAATTTTTTTCGAATATCCTCTATCAAACTTGCTAAGTACTTTCCTTTTTCAGTAAGCTTGATTATTCTTTTCTTACCTATTATTTCTGTTGTAACTATCCCATCTTTTTCAAGTTTGGGTATAAAATTAGCTATAAACACATAAGTTACGTTTGCTGATTTTGCGAGTTTTGAGAGATACCAATCAATGTTCTGATCACGTAGCGTTACAAGTACTCTACACGGTTTTTCCCTTAAAAAAGAGTCAATCATAAATTAGATAATCCGAATCAGTATTTAAACTTTTATAATAAGTCTGTTAATTCGTGTGTTAGAATAATTCGCCTCCACCGCGATTTTCAAGTCTTGACGTTTTGCGTCTTGCGTTTCGTTCTAAGAATTATCGCAAGGCTTCCCGATTGAAAGAAGAATTTCTTTCAATGGGCGCAATGAACGTTGCGATGTTCATTCGCGTTGACCAAGACCTTTACCTTTGCCGCAAGAAATTGCTCTGTCAAAAGTAATGGTTTTGAACACGGATTATAAGATTTCTGCTAATTTATATTAGCCGCAGTCTTACGTCCTTTTGGCTCTAGATACCAAATCATTTGGCATCTATAAATCCAGGTTAGACTATGGAGGCATTAAATTATTTTCCATTCTATTTTATATTTAGTCAATATAATTAAAAACTAATCCTTACAAATGACTATTAACGGATTAATCTATAATTGATCATAATTGCCATTTAACACACATCATACCATACCTTTAAATACTTATATATCAAATATTCTTATACGTTCTTTTAGTAAATTACACGCTTAAATAAATCAACCCTTTTACGAGGGTTAATTGTGATTTTTATTTGAACAGGCTTATTGCTCTATCCTTAAAGTAAGATGCTTAGGGAATTAACGTGGGCTTAAGATCTTTACTAAATCTAAGGTGAATCAATGAAAAAATGTTTATCTTGCGGCAGAAATTGCAAAGAATTTGCATCATTTATGTGTCCAAGTTGTTTAAATACAGAAGTAGTTAGATGTTACTCATGTAGGGAAGTAAGAAATGCTTACACTTGCGGTGGATGTGGATTCGTAGGTCCATAAAAGGTGATTTTATTTCATACGATGTCGCAGTTGATTTGAAAATATACCTAGAAGATGTTACTAAAATTAACGAAGTAAAAATAGAAGTAGAGAAAATAGGAAAAGTCCAGAATATGCGAGAAGAGGAACTAGGATTTGGTATTAAGACACTTAAATTAACTATTTTACTTAATGATTCTGAAGGCGGCATGGATGCTGCTGAAGAAAAAATTAAAAATATAAAATATGTTAGCGAACTTGAAGTCGAAAATATTACTCGAATTTCCTGATTATTTACTATATTATAAGTCAATTGGTGATTATTTGGTAGAAAAGAAAAAAGAACATCAAAAAGAACAACAAGTCAAGAAACAACCTGTCAAGGAAGAAAAAGTAAGTGACAATCCAGAATTTAAGGGTATTGTTAGAATTGCAGGAAAAGATGTACGAGGTAATGTCCCTCTTAAACGAGCACTCTTAAGAGTAAGAGGTATTGGTTCAACAACGAGCGTTATTATTTCTAAAATCATAAATAATGAACTTAAAATTTCACCAGATAAGTTGTCAGGTGACCTTAAGGATGAAGAAATTGAAAGTATTGATAAGTTACTTTTTAGTATTCATACACATAACTTGCCTTCATACTTGATGAATAAACAATCTGATTTTATTGATGGTAGTTCAAAGCATTTTATCATGAACGATCTTTTATTTTCAACTAAACAGGATTTAGAGCGTGAAAAAAAACTCTATACCTGGAAGGGTTATAGGCATTCTTACGGACAAAAAGTCCGAGGTCAAAGAACTAGAAATACTGGTAGAACTGGTATGGCGGTAGGTGTTCTTAGAAAATCTATTATTGGTGCAGCAGCCGCTGCAGCAGCTCCTAAAGAAGGGGCAGGTGCACCAGCAAAGGCAGCACCAGCATCAGGAGGTGCGGCAGCACCAAAGGCAGCACCAGCCGCAAAGGCAGCAGCACCAGCAGCAAAACCAGCTGAAAAGAAGTAATATTAATTCAAACCAAGGTGTTTATTGATGGGAGATCCACCAAAATTGAGAAACAAATATGAAAAACCAAAGATGTTATGGGATAAAGATAGGCTTGATGAAGAAAAAACCTATAAACGAGATTATGGTCTTAAAAACATGCGAGAACTTTGGATATGTGTCGCGCTATTAAAGAAATATCGAAGAGAAGCAAGAAGGTTGCTATCTGTAAGCGATGAAATTCGTACTAAAGACCAGGTAAAAATACTATCTAAAGTTGCAAGACTTGGAATACTTAAGGATGGCGCAACTCTAGATGATATTCTTTCATTAAGTGTAAAAGATGTTCTTGAAAGACGATTACAAACTATTGTAAAAAGACAAGGTCTTGCGAAATCTATGGCACAAAGTAGACAATTAGTGTCCCATGGTTTTATATCTGTAAAAGGGAGGAAAGTAACCTCTCCTAGTTACATCGTAACTATTGATGATGAAAAAATGCTCGGCTATGCAAAAGAAATCGATTTGGAGGCAAAGCCGACCACAGAAACAACTAAAGTTGACCAAACAACTGCGGCAGTAGCCAAAGGTGAATAAATGGCAGAAGTAAAAGAAAAGAAAGAACACAAGGAAGTTTCAAAGAATACTACGAAAGATACTAAAGAAAATCATAAAGAGACAAAGGTTAAAGAAACTGTTAAAGAAACTCCGAAAGAGGCTCCAAAAGAAGCTCCAGCAGAAGTATCGAAGGAATCTGCTACGCAAGTTGCTGCAGTATCTGCTCCAAAAATCGAACCTCCAAAAAGAAAATCCCGATATGCAGTTTTACATGTCTTTTCTTCTAAAAATGATACTATTATTACTGCTACTGATGTTAGCGGTGCCGAAACACTCGCATGGGCAAGTGGTGGTATGGTAGTTAAGGCAGATCGAGAAGAAGGTAAACCATATGCTGCAATGCAGGCTGCATTAAAAGTTGTTGGTAATTTAAAAGATAAGGGTGTAACTCATGTTCATATCCGAATTCGAGCTCCCGGTGGTTCAGGAATAAAAACTCCTGGTTCGGGTGCGCAATCTGTTGTAAGAACTATTGCAAGAAGCGGTATTCGAGTTGCAAGAATAGAAGATGTAACTCCACTTCCAACTGATTCAATGAAAAGAAAAGGTGGACGAAGAGGAAGACGAGTCTAGGTGCTATTTTCATGAAGGTTGATTTTGAAAAAGAACAAGCAAATCGGATACAATTTTCACTAGTTGGTGTTAGTCCAACCTTTGCAAACGCAATTAGGCGATACGGTATGATGCGTATTCCAGTAATGGCAATTGATAACATCACCATCTATGAAAATACCTCCTCTATGTTTGATGAGTACTTAGCACAGCGGATTGGTTTAATTCCTCTTGTTACGCCTGCTAAAATTCCTGCAGAATCTGAAGCAGTTTTTATTCTTGATGAAGTTGGTCCAAAATTAACAACTTCAAAAGATTTAAAAAGTAGCGACAGCGAAATTGTTCCAGCTCGTGAAAATGTTACAATAATTACTCTTGGCGAAAAACAAAAATTAAAACTAGAAGCAAAAGCCAAGCTTAATATTGGAGCAACACATGCTAAATATCAATCAGGAATTTTAAGCTACGAAATTGTTGGTGATGATAAATTCATTTTCAAAGTTGAAAGTCTTTATCATATGCCTACAAGAGAGATTGTAATGCGGGCATGCGACTTAATTGAAGACGATATAACTACTATCGTTAAGGAGTTGAAGAAAGTTGTTAAGTAATTTCTTTTTTTATATTCTCTAATTCAAATATATATGCTTTTTAAACTTTCTTAGTTCTTTAATAATTATGGTTAGTGCATTAAAGAAACAGCAAGAAGATAAAAATTTATTCACTACGTTTAGAGTTGGAGATCGCGAGAACGGGGATCTTATTTTTGTAAGTGGAGACGTTAACAGAAACGATCTACTAAGAAGTATTAGAAATCCCGCATCTCGAGATAAGGTCATTAATAATATGATTAAATTAAATGGATCAGACCTATCGCTCCAAGTTATCCATTATTTAGACATGATGGGTGGATATGCAATAATTGTCCGAGAAAAATTAGGTCAAAAATCTCCCGATATGCTTGCTGCAGTTCCAAAGAAAATTAAGAAAGAAAGGAAGAGCTAAAAGCTACCAGCCAAATGCCACTAGCTAAAGGCTAATAACTACGGTAACCATTTCTTTTTCTTAATCTTGTCATTAATATATTCTCCAACGAACGTTAACCTTTCTCCTTGTAACGCATCTTGTTCAATCTTTTTCTTAGTTGATAAAACCTGTTTTAGGTTACTTACCCATTCTTTATGTACGTTTATCCAAGGATAACTAAGCATTTCTTCAGCTCGTTTTACGTCTACATCCTTTGCTTTAATAGTTAATTTTTGTAAAAATTCAAATTCTTGAATATCATCCATAGTAACTCCTAAAAACTTAGCTTCAGGAACTGCAAAATCACGACCTAAATAAGCTAGGTTCATACTTCCGGTTTTAATTGTCCAGTATATATACCATCCCCAGGCATCACAGTCCATAAGTGTATAGACTGGTAATTTTTTATCAGCTAGTTTTCTAAGTAATCGCCTGGTTCCACGTGATGCTTGCCCCTTTGGTGTAACTAGAATACAGTTTTCTTTTTTCCAGAATTTATCTTCGTTTAATCTCTGCCAAAGTGCATCTTTTTCAACTACTAGAACGTAATCTGCTTCTAAGTTTTCAATAGACATTCCATTATCTACATCGCTTGGGATCATCCATCCGCTTCGACCTTGTTTACTTAAATCAATGACATTTTCTTCGCCTCCAAATTTATCACGAATAGTCATTGCGCCAGCAACTACCCCTTTTCGGTCTGTTGTTAAGTGCATATCCTCTCGTTTTATCCCTAAGCCAACTTCTAAATCCTCAACAAGCGCATTCGATTCGCTTTGTTCGTTAAATAAATCTTCATCTAAATCTTCTCCAAGTGTAAACTTAAGCTGGTAAAATAAACCTCTGATACTTGTGTGTAATCCCTCATCAATAAATTTTTTGGTTTTTGTTGCGATTGCGACAGTTTGCATAAAAGTTCTTGCCTGTGCAACACTTAGGAATCTCCTTATTTCCTGTCTGTTGCCTAGTCTAAGGCATCCGACACTTTCATCATAAATCGTATTCGCTTTTGATCGTACTACTGTTTCAAAAGTAGGGGTATTATCAGCTTTTATTTCACCTACCATCTTTTTTCCCATATCTTCTAATTTTTTTACTGCGATCTTATCAGTCATAAATATTCACCAGTGATTGGCAATAATTATTCACCATCAGTTTCCTCTTCTTTTCCCTCATTCTTTTTCTCTTCTGTTTTCTCCTCTTTTTTGCCTTCGGTTTTAGGTTCGTCCTTTTCAATTAATGAATATTTTTCAACAACAATTCTCATAAGCTGTTTCTTTAATTCTTCTTTTGCGTCCTTACCTTTTGCGCTAGTTAATTCAGTTAAATCCTTTGAAATCTGTTCGACATATCGCGAAATTGCTTTCTTCTTGCTTTCCATTTCATGTACTCTTCTTTTTCCGCTAATATGTTTTTGAATACCGCGCGCAGCTTCCATTATCGCATTTCTTATTTCATCCATTACATCTTCTTCAGTGGAAATTGCCTGCTTTCCAGCACCAGTATATGGGACGTGGACGCTAACTAAGTTCACAAGTACTGCAATAGGTTCGTCTTCAAATGCCTTTAAGTCGTATCGTCCCCAGTCTATGTTTCTTATCGATTCGGTTATTGCACATCCGCCTCCATCAAAAAGTAACGGGACTCGGTTTGCAAATCTCATCGTTTCTCCTTTTTTGCCGGCTTCGGCTACTCCGCCACCATATGCAATCGCGGATTCAACCATGAACGGTACTCCTCCCTTATAAATTTTAGGAGACCTTTCTGCCACTACCAAAAATTCCGGATTAAATATATTCATGAAAGATTTTTGAATTTGTTCTGCGCCTATCGGGACAATCGAATCTGTTTCAGGAGCGATCCACTTTACTTTTTTAAATGACTGAACAATCTGTTCCGCATCCTCCCAGCTCATATCGTCCGGGTCTTTTTCAAAGTTTACTGTTGGAACCAGTGTTGATAGTTCGTTAACCTTATTTGCACTTACCCTGGTTAAACAGTTTTGTAAAAATGAGCCTATTTTTTTGTATTCCCGTTGCGATTTTGCCAAATCAAGTAAATCATGGGCTCCAATTCCAAGTGGATGTGGTTTTATTTCTTTTGGTCGTGGCGGATTCGCTTCTATTGATCTAGGGAAAACTACTGTTTCCCCGTTAGGTTCAGTCAGAATTATTTTTGTATGTGGGTTAGCTAAAGCAGTCCGTCTTAAATATTCATAAACACCATGGTTGCTCCTTTCATATTTTACATCCTTAAATTCTGCTTCATAAGAAAGACCTGTTTTTTCTAAGCAATCTTCTTCAACCAAATTAATCAGGTCAGCGTGATTAGTTTTAAAATCAATTCCTATCTCGCAGGATATTTTTTTTCCTTTATAATAGGAAATTGCTCTTGGGTGTTTTCCTGTTGTAAGTAAAGAGTACATTGTACAACCAGCTGCACCAATTCCCTGTTGACCTCTTTGCTGTACATATCTATGGAATTTAGTTCCTGCTAACATTTGTCCAAGTGCTTTACCTAAATGTGTCTTTGGGATACCTGGCCCGTTATCCTCAACAGTTAAGCCATAATGATCTTCAGATAATTCCTTAACTCGAACTTGTATTTCTGGAAGTACTCCTGCTTCTTCACAAGCGTCTAAACTGTTTGAAACTAATTCGTGAACGACTGTTGTAAGGCTTCTTACCTTGCCGCTAAATCCTAGCATTTGTTTATTCTTTTTAAAGAATTCAGCTACGCTATGCTCCTTAAAGTTGGAAAATATCTTATCGTGTCCGTCTGCCATAATTATCACTAGTTAATATTTTATTAGCCTGTAGTCGGTAGCAAGTGGTACATAGCCAAGACGAATTTAATTTTCGTTGCTACTTGCTAAATCGCTAAAAGCTACTTGCTAAATTTTAATAAATGTGGATGACTAAAGTAGTTTAAAAGTAAAATCATTTAAATGTGATTGAAACAAAAGCGACAATTTGAGAACTTAAACTCATGGACTTATTAAGACGCTATAATTATTTGAAGGAGGAGTTTGTTCGACAAAAAGAACTATCTCTTTATCATCGTTAGGATATATCGAAATCGTTATGCTCGCGTTATTACAATCAAAATAATCATAAAAATCAAAGTTAAGCTGTTTATTCGCCTTAAAATCATAACCTGCGAGAATAAGATCGTCTTCGCCGTTTTGCTTTAGATAAACTAATTTATCCTCCGTTGTGAATGCGTATGCTTGGGTTATACCCGCTAAATTCCAAAATGTTTTGACTAAAGTTAAATCCTCTGTAGAATAAATATCTAACATGTATCCTTCCTTTATATTTTCAAGATGGCCAACTGCAGCAAAATTATTTCCTAGTTCTATTTGCCCAATTTCTATATTAGATTTAAATGACTTTCTTAACTGATCTTTGGTTCTTACAAGATCTATCCCAAATCCATCAAATGACTCTGTAACAAATGCGTTTGGTGAAAATGGTCTAAAAGAACTAGCTAACGCGGGAGAGTTAAATCCAATAAGTTTTGTACTTTTATTTGTTACATCATAAGCGAATACGTCAAATAATGGATATTTTTCGCTTGGAGGGATGAAAATTACCTGTCCATTTGCGATGTTTGCCTGAAATCCAGGTATGTTCGTATCTTCAATCTGGTCGGAATTTAAATCGAGTATCTGCATATTCGTTGGTTTTCCGGTTTCGCAAGTTTTGTAATCTAATACTTGTGGCAGAGCGCTAATTGCAATTTTTGTCTGGGATATTATTGATGTCGCAATCTCCCCCTCGATTAAGAGTTTTCTTTCTGTATCGTTTAAATTGCTCTTATAAAGCTGTGAAAATACGTGTGTTTCTCCATCTAAATCTATACAATTTTTTAGATTCTTTGTATAATATATATTATTTTTAAATCGAAAAACAGGTCCATCATTTTTATTATTTATGGCTGCTTTGGCTTGGGCTTTAGGTTCACATGTTCCCTCTTTAGTCTTATAAATAGTATTTTGGTTTTCATCGCAAGCAAAATTTGAACTAGATAATAATGGCGCGAGTGCAAAAAAGACAGAAGAAATAATTGCTGATTTAAGTGTTTCGCGCATGCGACAAATCAGCGTTTTTTTAGCTGTGTGCATGATATATGTTGCTTAAGCTCAAGTTTAAAGTACCTTGTCCCATCGTTGTTTTTGCTATCTCAAAATCTATTTTTTTACCCAAGCAGTCTTTCACCTATAATTTTTCTTCGTATTTTTGATAAATACTCAAACACTGCTATGTGCGTTGAACCAGTTAATATCATGTCTACTGCCTGCTTAGCATATTCCATGGTATCTATTTTGGCAATTATCCCTACTGTGTTACCATATATGCTTAGTCTAGACTCAGTTGCGCTTTCTATTTCAAGTTTTACTTTGCCTTCCTCACCAATGACCCTTGATTTTAATCGGGTTATTCCTTTCTCATTTCTTGAATAATCCTTCAAGGAAATTAAATAAAACTGGCAGTCGTTTTTAATTATTCTTAAGGCATCCCTAACTCCGAATCCTCTTCCAATTGCTTTTACAACATCTTTTGCAAAATAGATATCTGCCACTTCCCCGCTTATCTCTACTTCGCCTTCCTGACTTATTTCCAGTTTTACATTACAAACTTTTTCAACTTCATCTTTTGCTTCGTGGTTTGTACCAATTAAACTGGATATTCTTTCTAAGGGTATTTTTACTATTTCCATAATTACAACCTTTTTATTTAGAGTATCTTAGACGTTTGACTCCCTGTACACTCTCTTTTAATTTTGCTACCTGTTTTTTGAGGGCTTTACTTTCCATACTTTTATTGCCAATTATTTTATCAAATGCTTTTCTTACATCTTCATCTGTTTCTAATTGGATTTGTCTTTTTACTGCTTCAACTACGGTACCATCTTGGGTATATTCCTTTAGTATGTACGCAATTAATCTTCTTGTCTCCACATCCCAGTGCGAGAGAAGTTGCAATATTAAATTCTTGGCGTCTAGGTCAGAATCATTTACAAGCATTGCTAGGCATAATATCGCATTATGTTGGTTTTGCTCAATATCATTTCTTGCAATAATCATTAGTTCTTTCTTTAGTTTCTTGATAATTGAAATATTTTTTATTTCTATCAGGTATGCCAGTATTGCAGACATTGCCGTATTATCCCTTATCATTTGTGAAAAATTGGATTCAATTATGTTCGCGTATTTTTCATGGCTTTCAAGTCTTTTTAGTGCAATTCCAATTGATTTTATTGGTTTATTTTTCATGCTATAACTTTCAATTATAAAATATGCAAAAAGCTCTTCCCATGATTGGTCTAGTATCAGCATCAAAGTATACATTGCTATAAAATTTTTAGATAATCCATAATAAGATTTTTCTTCCTTAGCCAGTTCACTTAAGGCAATTCTTATAATCGAATTCTGGTGATTATCTAAGGATGTAATATATTGTGCATTAACTTCACTTTTTGTTGCGTAGCTACCCATTATGCTCCAGAATATGTCTCTGACATTTGCATCGGGGGTAGAAGCATATTTTTTAAGGTCTAATTTTTTTGGTTTTGGTGCTTCTTGTACTGGTGTGCTTGAATCATCGTCTCCTCCAAATGCTTGTTCTGCCATATTTTCACCATTAGCTTTGAGCATTGTGCCGTGCGCTAGTGAGCATTAATGCCTTCTTAGTTCGTGGCTCAAAGCGCATTGCCCACTACCCAGTGCTTAAATAAATGTTATTATTAGTGTATACATTAAGATGTTTTCTTATATTTAAAGCTTATGTTTTAAGTTCCACTTAACATTTTTGAAGAATTAGTTTATTAATTCAATAAAAATCATTAATAAAAAAATTAAAAATAAAAAAAAAATAAATTTATTTCTTAGAAGCCAAGTTGTAAATTGCCTTTAATGCAACTACGACTGCTGCTGGTGCTACAAATACACCTAGTGCGCTAACTATTCCAGTTATAAAAGGAATTACCATTCCTAATGCTGGAAGAGCTTCTAATCTTGAAAATGGAGCACCTGTTGTCAGTAATGCTATTGCTGCAACTAAAAATGCCGTGGTTTCTTTTTCACCTACATTCATTAAGCCTACTACTAAACCTAAGAGTGCGAGTATTCCGTATATTATTGCGATATAGCCACCTAATGCTGGAGCTGCTAAACCAATAATTACGCTAATTCCTACACCTACTAAAAATGCCCATTCTCCCCATTTTTCATCCATGCTTAAATCACCTAATTTTTTTATTATAATTTTGCTTTTGTATTAGAGGATATTACAAAGAAAACTGGGCGTATATTTATAAATGTATCTTTTAGCGACTTCGTCGTTAGCCATATGCTGATTCTAGGTATATTTAGGTATAAAATGGTTTAATTGAATAATAAAATTAGAATTGTATTTTA
This sequence comes from Microcaldota archaeon, assembly GCA_038046765.1. Lineage (GTDB taxonomy): Archaea > Micrarchaeota > Micrarchaeia > Anstonellales > Bilamarchaeaceae > JBBSVN01. Next base: position 81,576 of record JBBSVN010000002.1, read on the forward strand.
AAAAGTAAAAATAAAAACTAAGAAAAAGTTAAAAGAAAAAAAAGTTTAATTATTCTTTCTTGGTTTTTTTCTCTTCTTTTTCCTTTAATCCATATTCGTAAAGCAAACCTGCAACTAGTGCACCAACAATCGGTCCAACTACGTAGGCTAACTGGTTTACTAAAAAGGTCTGCGTTGCAATTGCTGGTCCAAACCACCTAGCTGGATTCATTGCTGCCCCGCTAATTAAGCCCCCAACTAAAATATCAAATGTTAAGACTAATCCGATCGCGATTCCATAAAATCCTGCCGGTGCTTTTTTATCAGTAGAACCAAATACTGCTAGGGCTAGGAAAAATGTAAGTACACCTTCAACGAGTAATCCAGTAACAAGCGGCATATCGCTATTAAATCCATATACTACCTGTTTTGAAACTGCTCCGCTCGAAACCTGTAAGAATATCGTGTATACTAAAAATCCCGCTACAATTGCACCAAGTAACTGTGAAATAATATACGCTACTGTAGTTTTCAAATCGATTTTTTTAGTTGCTGCCATCGCAATCGTAATCGATGGGTTAAAATGAGCTCCGCTTATGTGCGATAATGCATAAATCATAGTCATGAGTACTAAACCATGTGCAAGTGCAATTCCCACTAATCCAAGTGCGGTTCCATTTGTTGCCAAATTTATAGAAACTGCACTCATTCCAATAAAAACAAGGGCAAAAGTTCCTAAGAATTCCGCTAAATATTTTCTGTAATCTAAGGTTATCATAGTAGATCATAGAAAACTAAACATTTTTTAATCGTTATGCTCTAAATTATGTTTAACAATTATTAATTATTATTTTAGTTTAATACTAAATAGGTGAAAATAACATGGGAATTAGGCCAGCACACGCAATAAGAGATATTAACAAAGTCGCATGGACGAGATTTTCAAGGTCAAAGCCAAGAAAATCTTATATTAAATCTATGCCACACCAGGATATAAATGTATTTAGAATGGGTACTGATAAAAAAGAATTTGATGTATCTATCGATCTAGTTTCAAAAGGAGACTTGATCCTAAGAGATAATGCTCTTGAAAGTGCCAGACAAGCAAGTAACAAATACATGGAAAAAGCCATGGTTGGTGAATACTACTTTATTGTTCGTGTATTTCCACATCACGTTGTAAGGGAAAACAAGATGATTGCTGGAGCTGGTGCAGATCGTCTTCAAAAAGGTATGAGGCAATCATTTGGACGACCAACTGACAAGGCAGCAAGAATTGACAAAGGCACTGCCGTATTCACTGTTAGAACCTATAAGAAACACGCTTCAATCGTTTCAAAAGCATTTGCAAGAGCAACGAAAAAACTTTCTGGTTCTTATTCAGTAAAAGCTCAATAAGTTCTATTTTTTATTATTTTTTTTATATTTATTATTCTTATTTTTCATTCTACTTACTAGCTGTGTTTATATCTGCATCGTTATGGTAAGGTTTTTAAACACAATCAAACACTATTATATTTACATTTTAATGTTTCAAAGCTAATGCGGGTGTTATTTATGACTACTTTCGATGAAGATATTATAAGTACGGATATTGACAGAATAATAAAAATTGTTTCAAATAGGAAAAAGATTAGCCTAAATGATTTAGAAAAACAAACAGGGATTAACCGTAAGGTTCTTGAAACATGGGTAAAAGTACTTGAAGATGAAAAAGTTATTTCCGTTGATTATGGTTTAACTTCTAAGACTATTAGTTGGATGGGTGGAGATGCAGAAGAAATTGAAATGCAAGTAGAAGAAAAAGAGATCATCCAATCCCACTGGAAGTCTCACGTACAGGAACAAAAATCAGCAGGCACTAATTTCGATTCGTATTCCTCAGAATCAGAATATGAAAAAGTAAACGGGACTAAAGAAACTAAAATTGCTCCAAATATTTCAAGTTTAAAACAAATCATGATGGATGATGTCTCTGATCAGGCTACCGAAAAAGAAGCCAAGGAAGAATCTAAACAAATCTCCTTGGATTTTGATGCCCCAATAATTGATAGTGAAATTACAATGTCTGATTCAAACGTTTTAGTTCAAGAAGAAAAAGAAACCGAAACAGCAAAAACTGTTGAACCAGAACCATCTGTTATTCAAACTCCTGTTAAGGTAGAAAAAATTTCCGATTTGCAAAAAGAGTCTGCACCTTTGTCTATCAGAGAAGTAATTAAATCTAAAGAAAAATTAGTTTCAATTGCAAAAGCTCAAGTTTCAGATTCAAAAGTTAATATGAAAGATGCTGTTTCAATATATTTAAGGGAAATTGGCAAACAAAAGGGCGTTTTAGAACAGTTAAAAAAAGAAAAAGAAAAAATTTATGATCAAAGATCTAAATCTCTTGAAGCTAAAGTTGATTCTCAAATCGATTCAATAGCTGAAAAAATACTTGAAAAAGAAGGCAGAATCATTGAATTAAAAGAGCAGATGTTAGATTTACCAGACAAAGTTTCTGAGTTAGATAAACTTCAAAACTTAATGGGTAAAATTGAAGTTGAAAGTAAAGATGCAATTGTCAAAACACGTCAAAAACTTAGTGAATTAGCTGCAAGCATAGAGTCTTCAAAATCTGCAGTAAAATCAAAAATGGATCAAGGTAACGCTCTAATTTCAAAAGAAATACAAAAAATAAATGAACTTGAACAAATAGAAGCCCGCGTGTTACAAAGCATTGAAAAAGCAAATGGCAGTATCTCCCAAACCAAATCTGAACTTGATAAATTAAACGCCAGCGTTGATCAGATGTCTGATGAGATTAGTCATCTTACTGAAATGAAAACAGATATAAGTGAAATTTGCCATAGCATAAAAATTTCTGTTGAATCTAAGGAACAGGAAATAAGTTCTTTGGCTAATGAATTAGATGATATCGGTCGGATTGAACAGTGGATAAGTGAATACGTAAATGATTATGAACAAAAAATTGTCGAAGTAACAGATTACATCAATCGAAGCGAGGATGAAATTGGTGAACTTAGACAGGCATCTGAAGCAGAGTACATAAAGCGTTACTTAGCAGAACTTGATGATATTACAAGAAATTACGAAAAAGAAAGCGAGGAAATAGAAATACAAGGGCAGGAACTTGATTATTCAATCGGTCAGGCAAAACAGAAACTTGATGCTCTAGTTAATGAAAGTAAATTGCTTCTTAAAAAGTACCATGGCCAAAGTGGTTCTGTAATAAATAGAGCAAGCTTTGAAGAAACTTTATCTCGTGTCAGACAAGGAGCTGAATCTGTAAATAAAAAACTTGCAGAAAAATCAAGCGAAAGGGAAAAACTAAAAGATGAAGGGCGCGCAGTTAAGGACAAACGAACTAAAAAAGAAGAAGAAATTAAAGTCAGGGCTAAAGACAGAAGAAGAAAAGGAAACGGGAAGAAATAAATTGCCTAGCTCTGAGCAATGCGCATTGGGCAGTGAGCTCGTGACACAGTTCACACTAATCGAAACAATTTTCTCTCTTTATTTACTATTTCTATTGTTAAAAAACAAAATTATTAAATATATCTAACCTATCCAATAGATTCTGTGTTATGTCCGATATGCGAAAAAGGAAAGATGAACGAAAAAATAGTTGATGTAGTACGACACGGAATATTCCTAGGTCATTTTAAGGCAGATGTTTGTAATGCATGCAACGAAGAGATATTCGATTCCAAAATAGCTGCTAAAATTGAATCCAGAATGAAGGAACTTGGGTTATTTGGTACTCAAAAAACTACCGTTTATCAGATTGGTGGGAATGTTGCAGTTGCTCTAAAGGCCGAAATAGCCAAAGCATTGGGAGTTACAAAATCTTCTAAACCTACAATTATCGCACAACCTGCGGAAAAAAGAATCATTTTGGAATTTTAGAGAATTCTGTAATAAAGTATTCGCTAACTGGAAATCTCCAAAACCCCAAACTCGAAACTCCAGACTAGAGACGCTAACCCATCAGTTTTATATTTAGTTCTTAGTCTATTTTATACTGGGCTAGAGTGGGTCTAGGGGTCCCAGTCCGTAAATCCCCTTCAGACGGCTCGAATGCTCGGGGCGTTGTAGTTTTTTAATGCGTCTTTTACCTAAAGCGTCGAAGTCCTGCCTTATATGGCAGATTTAGCTAATGAACCAGGCCAGACCGAAAGGAGCAACCTTAAATTTCCTATGCTGCGCTTGTAAGATACAGGATGGAGCCTAAAGTAGAAGCTCCACATTAAAAAATTGCAGCTAACCGAGAAGCCCATTTGACATATATTTTACTAAGGCAAATTACCGGGTTAGTCTCATGCTTTACATATCGACGCCCTTGCGGAAGCAGATTTTACTAGATAAATTTGTGCCAATCTGCTTCAGTAGATAATTTGCAAATACTAAACTACTGTTTAGATTCTGTTCGTATCGGTAAACTATTTGTTTATATTCATAATTTACTTATCTTTTAAGGTCGAATAAAAATGGGAAAACAAAGTTTTGGCTCAATTAAGTAATATCTAAATCGACCGTTTAATATCTACGCACGGGGAAGTTTCCGGTAAACGAATCGATTTCTTAATGCGTCAAATTCTTCGATCTCGCTAAAAAAGCAAATCCTTTATAAAATTTATCTTGGAAAGCAATTTGATAAAACATTTGCGATTACACGCCACTAAGTAAACTTATTAACAACAACTTCATAAAAAATAACAAAAAACAAAGCGAAAAACTTATTAAACAACCTAAAAATCCTACGCATATTTAAAAAATAATTGTTTCATTAAACGAACAGACAAATTTTAATGCAATAATTTATTAGGATGTTGCAATTAATTGGTGATAAAATGGGATTACTAGATAAAGTCTTTGGCGGAAAACAAGAAGTAACAGAAGTACCTGATTTAGAAGAAGTCATGGAAGCAGAAGGGGATGTAGTAAACCCACCAGCAGATTTCTATGTTAAAAAAATTAACTTAAGAAACGAAGGTGACGCAGAACTAGCTGCAAAAGAATTGGCTCAAAAAAATATTGTATTGTTAAATATTGAACCACTATCAAAACAACCAAACAGGTTAAAGACAATTATTGGAAAATTAAAAAACCAAACTTCAAAAATAAATGGGGACATGGTTCTTTTGACTGCAACTGTTTGTGAACACGAGAAGGAAAGATATGTTATCTTAACCCCAACAAATGTTAAGGTAGTAAAATCTAAACCACATCCACCTAAGTAAATATAATTTTTATTCTTTTTATATTTTTAATCTTATCTTGTGCTTATTTTTATTTTCGTTCAAATTCACTGTATCTGGAATTTCTCTTTATTTAGGACAAAAATAAATACTTCTCCAAATATTTCATCCTGTTTTATATCTACGTACTCCTTTTGCGTAAGGTGCAGTATTGAAACTAGCGTATAAATCATATCTCTAGCTCCCGCATTTTTAGATATTTGCGAAAAAGTAGTAATCCCCTCGCTATCTATGTTATCCTTTATTTTAATCAATATCTCGTTCATTTTTCGCTCGATATCCTTATCATCAAGTTTCATATTAATTATTGTATCAATTCCTCCCCGTTGCTTTGGAATTCTTACAATATTTTCATATTTTATTATCTTGTCCATTTCTTCCATTAATTGTGCAGCCGTTATCTGCATTTTTGGTGGAATACGCGATGAAAAAGTCAGTTCGGGCATATCCTCTACAAAAATCTGCGGTGGCTCATCCGAATAAAATTGTACACTTTCTTCCTGTATCTTGAGGTAATCACTTTTATAACGAAGTAAAATCGATGCTGCGAGGATTACGTTTGCAGGAACCATTAGTTCAAGTGTTTTTAATTCTTTTATCTTTTTTAAGTATTCTTGGCAAAGTTTGACAATATTCACATCCCAAGGGTCTATTTTTTTCTTATCAATTAGTTCCAATAATATTTGTTTCCATGTCGGCTTACTAACCATGTTTTCGACATCAAAATCTTTTGGATGTGAATTTTGTGCAGGTGCGTTAATTGTTATTGTTGCCTGTGGAACTGGATTTTCTGCCATAGTGTTTTATTAACTATGTTGCTTTTATATATTTGTTTATTGTAACGATTATTTGAATCATAATCTTAAGAAAAAAAGGTGATAAAATGCAAAGACATGACGCGTTAGTACTAAATTCCAGTGAACCTTTGTCAAAGGCAATGCATCACATTTTGGAATCTGGGTTGGCAGTAGTTGTCGTAAAAGAAGGCGATTATCTTGGTATAATCGATGATCGAAATATCAGTTTTGGTATTAGCGATGCTAGTAAAATAAAATGTGAAACAGCTACGACCCAAGCACCGTGCCTATTAGAAACTTCTTCAGTTGAAGATAAATTAAATGCATTTTTAAGCGGACACTTTAAATCACTACCAGTTAAGGAAGCAGATACTAAATTATTCAAAATAATTACACGGGTTGATTTGTTAAAAGAAATTCTTGAAAATAAATTATTTCCAAAAACATCTGTAATGACGCTGGCAAATAAACCCGTTTTTACTGTTGATGAAAATGATACTGTTGCACATGCAAGAGCCCTTTTAAAGGACAATAATACGCACAAGCTTGTTGTAACTAAAAATGGAAAACCGATTGGAGTCGTTTCAACATTCGATTTACTTTCGACCATCGCTCCCCCAAAAGGGAAAAAAGATAATATCCTAAGCCAAAAAGATAAACCAGATAGCCCAGCTAAAGTAAGCAGCTTCTTAAAAGACTGGACTTTTTCCGTAGAAGAAAATACTTCTGTAGAAGATGTCATTAAAAAAATGGTTGAAAAAAATGTCGCTGCAATTTTGGTTACAACAAACGGTAAACCATCTGGAGTATTTTCAGCATTCGATCTGTTCAATTTAATATCTCAATCAAATAAGCCAGCTGGAGTCCAAATTACCATTAGCGGTCTTCACGAAGAAGCAGGGATGGATTATCAAGAAACTAAAGAAATTGTCTCCAAGGTATTAGATAAATTTTCCAAGTCTCTTGAAATTCGTGATGTTAATATACATTTTAAACATAGTAAAAGCATGTTTGAAGCTCACCTTAGTGCGCAAGTAAAAGGCGAGCGGTTAAACTGTTCAACACAAAAACACGACTTTAAAACTGCTCTTGATACCGTTGCAGCAGAATTATATACTTTACTGTCTAAGAAGAAGAGTATTCTGACGTACAACAAAGGAAAGGGTCGCGAAAAAGAGGAATAATTATGATTTGGTCAAAAAAAGGACAGGTAAGTATCGAACTCTTAGTTATAGTAGCTACTGTCCTACTTATTTTTGTCCCTTTACTAGTTAGTGTTTATTTTAAGGCTAATGAAGCTAATGCTTCTATTGAGTCTTATAAAGCGCAATTAGGAGTATCCCGAATTGCGAATCTAGTTAATTCGATTGGGAATCTTGGGGACGGTTCATTTATAATTGCGCAAGTGTACGTTCCAAAAAACACCAAGCAGATTAAATTCTTAAGTTCGGGTAATGGTGGAGAAGTAGTTTTTGTTTTGGATTCGGGCGGTCAAAGTATTGATTATGCTGAAAGCGTAAAATATCCGGTTATCGGAAGCACGATTAATACGCCTTATGAGGGGGTTATTTTACTTAATATTACTTCGGTTAATAATCAGGTTAGTGTTAGGAAGATATAAAATTAGCTTGTAGCTAGTGGCAAGTAGCAGGTGGCATACTTTAATTTTCGTAATCTGTTGCGTATCCGCTGCTAAATATTCTCTTACTATTGAAGTACAACACATCATTAATTTTTCCATTTTCACTTAATACAAACATTTTAATTGCGGTCGGTTCCTTTGGGGCAAAAACCATTGCGTTTAATGCTCGATAGAACACTGCACCGATTCCATTCATTTTCTTTCCTGTACTACAAGAATCTAGAACAATTGTTGGTTTTTTCTTTTTTGTGAAGTACTTTGATAATCCTTTTAACTCAGCTTCATCTCCTACGTCTAAAAGTCCAAATTCGGGGTTGCTAGGTGTATTGCCAAGTTGTATATCTTTTTCCGTTCCATGACCACCTACAATTAGCGTATCTATTTCACCATAGTTTTTGTAAACAAATGGAAATCTACTATAAAATTCTCCTTCATTATTAGCTTGATATACTAATGCTTTATATCCATTCTTCAGCATGTTCATTTTTGATCTAGTATCGTAAAATCCACCATTCCAATCTTTTGGCGAAATCATTGCAATCAAAACTGGTTTGTCTCTGTTTGTACCTATTCCTATGTTATACTGCAATTCATCAAGAAACTCCGGGCTAAAACCTACGAATCTTGTCAGACCGTTATACTTGTGAATGTACTCTGTTTTTTCCCTTCCTATCGCTGCAACAGCATAAGCAAAATTGTATCTGTTTTCATTTGTGTTTGGTACATTTGTTTTTTTCATTATTTCCATGGCAATTTCAAGGTCATATAAACCAATTTGTTTGTGGACATAAAATCTTGCGACATTTTTATTTGGGAATGGGCTTAATAGTTTTTCAAATTTTGGGTCTGTTTTAATCCTTTGGTTAAAATCATCAAAGTTGGTTGCATGGCCCTCCAAAATCGCATCAATATAATTCGTTACATAAGTTATGCTATATCTCCTATCAATTCTTCTGGTGCTCATGAGTAATTTTGTTGTATCATCTATGAAAACTTTACTATTATGCATTTTATCGTTATTTTTTTGAATTAAATCATTAAAAGAATGGTAAACATACTCCTGCCAGGTAGAATGGTTTTTTGTCAAAATTGCTAGCTCCGAAGCATAAACTTCCAAAAAAGATTTAATTTCATCAACGGATGTATTTTGTGCATTGTAAGATATTAGCAATTCTACAGTGTGATTAAGTTCTGAGTTTATTCTTCTTACTCCTAGATTATGTTTCATTATAACTGTAAATAAGTCAACCATCTCTGGTTTGAAAGTACCTAGCTTGATCGTGTTATCAATAACCCCAAAGTCAAAATATACTCCTCCTTTACTTTGGTTTAATTTTATTATATTTGCGATAACTGCAATTAAATCCTCTTCCTGTTTTTTATTGGCCCCCTTATTTGCGAGGCTCCAAACTATTTCTCTTGCTCTTTTCATGTGTTTTTGATCTATTTTGCTAAAATCTATTGCTAAAAATTGTTGTTCTACACTTGATTTATTCTGTTCTGTTTTTCCTTTTTCAGCTTTTGCAACTTCCTTCTCTGGTTTTTTAAGATAAATGTTATTAACAAACTCATCAAAGCCCTGTGCCTTGTTTTTATCCATCGCATCCAGATATTTGTTTACAAATGCCTGTTCATCACGTTTTCCCATCTTACTAGAATATTCGAATAATTTTTTGGTATTTTCAACTATCCAGTTTTCACTTTTGTTTTGAATCATCTTATTAAAAATGTAGTAAGGATAAAATTCCTTTGTGGTATGTGTTAATCGTGCCATTTGCTTTGTGTACATCTTGAAAAAATCTAAAAGTTGAGTTGCATTTAAATTTTCATTTTTTATTACTAGTAAATTTATTGTAAACATTAACTGTGAGTTTATGTCTCTGCTTCCGTTAATCGTTTGCATTGCAATAGAAAATAGTTCACACATCTCTGGTTTGAAATTAACTGAAGAAATCGTCCTTGCGATTGTATTAAGGTCGTAATCCCTTTGACCTTGGTTCTTATTAATTTTTATTGTATTTGCAATGACTGCAATAAATTTCTGTTGTTCATCAACTGAGACATTTTTGTAAACTAAATTTGCTATGATTTCGTACGCATGTTTCCTATAATTCTTTTCAATCCCGCTAAAGTCCAATCTCTTAGTAGATTCTTCTCCAATTATTTCTACTTTTCTTGCGAATTCTTCTCTTTCTTCAATCTGTGTTCTATAAAAATCAAGTTTATTATTTATTGATTTGTTGTTTGTACTTAACAAATTTGCAGCCATTTTTTGCGTTTGTTTCTCTGTTGTGTTTCCAATTCCAATATCGCTGAACATCGTTTTTAGTGCTTTTACTAATTCATCCTTTATTTTTTCTAAGGTCTGGTTTCTTCTTTTTATTGCTAAATCTTTTGATTTTGAGTCTATCTCATCTTTGACAATTTGTGGATCCAATTCAATTTTAATTTCTTTTTTCAAAACCTTTTGTTTGGCTTCTTCTGCTTCTCCTTCAATATAGCTTACCTCTACCTCAAAATTTATTTTTAATTTTTCAATCGTAGGAGCTTGTTTTTCCGCTATGACTTGCACTTCAAGCGGTTTTTCTTCTTTCTTACATCCATAAATCGTAGAAAAAGCTAAAGCCGCAGCTAATGCTTTAGTTTGGGCACTTCTTGCAAGTTTTTGCATCATGCCTAGCTTTAGCTGGCTATCTTTCATAATAAGATTAAGATTAATACACTTTTAAAGGCTTTCTATAACTGTAAAAACAAGAAAAAACTATTAAAAAACAATTAAATAGGTATAATCGATCTAATAAATAATAAAACAATTGCAACGTTCTTAAGAATTTTCATGTAAAGTTTGTAATGCCATTGATTTCTCTTATTAATTTGTCCTAGTAAATCCTTAAACGCCTCTTTTTCACCAGGTCCCATTTTGCTTTCAGTTACTTTTTTATGTTCTTTTCCATCTACGATCGTAAGCTCCTCCTGTTTACCTATCTGCTTTTTAGCTTGTTCATACCAAGGTGGAAGAGACGATTTTCTCTTGTTTATTGCTTTAATAAAATCATTTGTAATTAATGGCCTTTGAATTATGTCTTTTTTAGCTTTTTCTTCAGCTTCCTGTGGGTTTAATCCTTTTTTAAGATTTTCTTCGGTTTTTTTCTGAATTGCGAAAAATGCTTCTCTCCAAGGGTAACCTGCCGCTTCTTCAACAATTGCTTTCATATCCGATGACGAATAACCGGTTGTGGCTAATCCAAGGAACCAGAAAGGAATACCTGGTCCAAGCGGCCTTTTCTTTGCATGAAGTTTTAATATAGCAATTCTTGATGTGAAATCTGGTTCAGGAAGATAAATCGCCTTACTAAATCGACCGCTTCGTCTTAATGCTGGGTCAACATCCCACGGTGCGTTTGTAGCTGCAATTGTTAATACATTTTGGTTGTTTGCTTCGACACCGTCTAGTTCGTAAAGCATTTGGTTTACGGCCATTTTCATGTACTGTTGGCCTTCCTGTGCGTCTCGTCTACCACCAATCGCATCAACTTCATCAAAAAATAATATGCATGGTGTATTCTTTCTAGCCAGTTCGAATACCTTATGAATATTCTTTTCAGTGTTACCTACATACATATCTAATAAATCGCTTAATTTTGCGTTAATAAATCCTGACTTACATTCTCCTGCAGCAGCCTTTACAATGAAAGTTTTTCCACAACCTGGTGGTCCGTACATTAATATTCCTCCGCCACCTAATTTACCATATTTTTTAGCCAGGTCTGGGTTAATCATTGGATAAACTACTGCCTCTCTAATTTCTTCTTTCATCTTGCTCATACCAGCAACATCATTAAAGCTCATGTTTGGTTTTTGAAGCATTTTTATGTCTCCAGCACCACCTGATTTTCCGTCCCCACCTTCGCCTCCTTTACCTTCCTGGTCTTTTTTCGCTTTCGCGTTTTCTAAATGGGTCTTTGCCTCAGTAAGGCCTGGGTTAATTGACAGAGCTTTTTCATAATCTGCAATTGCGTCGCCAATATTTCCAGCGTATTCAAACGCCAGTCCTCTTAAGTGGTATGCTTCTGCAAAATCATTTTTAAGCGTAATTACTTTGCTAAAATCTTCTATCGCCTTTTCGTATTCTTCTAAGGATGCGTAACTTAATCCTCGGTTATAAAATGCCTTAAGATAATTCGGGTTAAGCGTAATTGCCTTATCGTAATCCTTTATCGCTCCTAGAAAATCCTGCTTTCTATAAAAAGCATCCCCCCGATTATTATATATAATTGGGTTTTGGGGGTCTAATTCTGCACTCTTTGTATAATCCACAACTGATTTTTCAAAGTTCTTTAATTGGTAATAGCTTAATGCACGGTTAAAATAAGCTTCAGAGAAAACGGGGTTTAGTAAGATTGCCATGTTGTAATTTTCAATAGCCTTCTCGTAATCCCCCTTTTCGTAATAATCATTACCTAATTGGTAATATGTTTTTGCATCAACAGTATTAGATTTTTTATACTCAACCATTAGAATCACAATAAATTACTAGGTTATCTTTTTTATTATTTTTTCTTCGCACTATCTTTTCTACCAGAAAATATTTAAATAACTACTCACGTTTTATCTGATTTTTAGTTTTTATTATTTTCTAAAATTTCTTCAATTCGTAGCAACTGATTGTATTTGGCAGTTCGCTCCCCCCGTGCGGGCGCTCCTGTTTTTATAAATTCACTTTCTATTCCAACTGCAAAATCTGCAATAAAACTATCTTCAGTTTCTCCGCTCCTGTGGCTTACTGCTATTTTCCAGTTATTTTTTCTGCATAAATCTTTTGCGGCTATCGCTTCGCTAACTGTTCCGATTTGATTTATTTTTAATAATAGTGCGTTACACGATTGTAATTTTATTGCTTGTTCTATTCTTTTTGGATTTGTAACTAAAAGGTCATCTCCAACTACCATCGCTTTTTTTTCTACTTCATCAGTAAGCATCGCAAACGTGTGAAAGTCTTCCTCTTCAAACGGGTCTTCAATACTTGTAATTGGATATTTTTCAACTAAATCAATGTAAAAATCAAGCATAGCACTTGAACTCATTTGTCTGCCATCCATTGTATACGACTTTGTTACTCCATCGTGAAATGAAGAAGCTGCTGCATCTAGCGCTATTGTAGTTTCGTTTTTGTATCCTGATTCTTCTATTGCTTTTATTATTTCTTCAATTGCCTGTTCGCATTTATCTAATTGCGGAGCATACCCTCCCTCATCGCCTACATTCTTTGCACTTGGGCCGTATTTTTCAACTAATTGTTTTCCTAAAATGTGATAAATTTCACTCGCCATCAGTAATGTCTGCTTGAAATTTTCGCCCTTTGGAATTATCATAAATTCCTGTATTGCAAGTTTTCCTCCAGCGTGTTTACCGCCATTTAAAATGTTAAACATAGGTTGAGGTAATTTCTTTCCGCCTAAATATTCAAAATAATTCTTTCCTGCTGCATTAGCTAGTGCTTTTCCAACTGCCATAGATGTTGCAACAAGAGCGTTCGCGCCTAGTTTTGATTTGTTCTCTGTTCCATCAAGCTCAATCATTCTTGAATCTGCGTCGCTTTGTTCTTTTACTGCTTTTTTCGTTAAGGGTTTTGCAATTATTTTATTTACATTTTCAACAGCTTGTTCTACTCCTTTACCTAGGTATCTTCTACTTATCTTATCGCGCATTTCAATCGCTTCATGCATTCCAGTACTTGCGCCGCTAGGGGCAGCTGCTCTACCGAAGAATTTATCTCCGATTATATCTACTTCAACTGTTGGATTTCCCCGTGAGTCTAAAATTTCCCTTGCTTTTACGTTTGTGATTTTCATGAAGATAACACCTCGAAAATGAGTTTGTACTAGTTTGTTAGCGATTGGATTAATGTCTTTTGATTTTATATAATTATCATTTGTGTAATATTTCTATTTATTTAATCTATTGTGGCAGTCTTCTGGCAAAGCATATACCTGCCAGAATGGTTCCGGAAAGAACATATATTTATAATTACACGTATATACAATAAATCTAGGTATATACATGGAATTCGTTTTCACCAAACACGCCCGTCAAAGGATGTACGAAAGAAAGATAACTGTTGAAGAGATTAAATCTACAGTTAATAGAGGTATGAAATGGTTCATGAAAAACGAAGGCGAAACTGGGAGATGGCACGCTAAATTTGGTGCAGTTGAAATTGTATTTGAACGAGAAGAAGATTATGTTATTATTGTAACTGTGTTTTGAGGTGTTGTATATGAAATGTCCAAATTGCTATTCAAACTTAAAAAAAGGAATTGTAAAAGAGGAGTACTTGGGGCACAGCCTAGGTGAATACGATGGGTTTACCTGTTCCAATTGTGGCGAAACGCTATTAACTGAAGCAAGTGTCGTAAAAGCTCAGGAAAAAGTAAAAGAATTAGGTTTATTCGGTTTAGCGCAAAAAACAACTATCGCTAAAAGCGGGAATTCCTTAATCGTTCGTATAAAAAAGAATGTTGCAGATTATCTTGGTCTTTTTGAAGGGGAAGAAGTTTTAGTTCATCCGGAGGGCAAGAAAAAGATTGTCATTGAAGTTGCAAACTAATTCTATGTGGCAGTCTTCTGGCAGAGCATATCATTGCCAGAAAGGTTCCTGAAAAGAAAACAAGAAGGTTTTAATAAGCACGTTGAGGAAATAAACGTATGTTTATATTTCTCTTTGCTCCTCCTCCAGTTGTTAAAAAAGAGAATGAGAAAGATCAAAAAGAGCCATTTAATATAAATCTAATTATTCAACAAATCGGTTCAGAAGATTTTAATCAAAAAGTTCTTGCATTAAAAGAAAAACAAAAAACAGAACCCTCCGAATTACTAGGTCATATCATTAAATTTAGCTCCGCTCTTTTAGGCTATAAAAAAGAAATTGAAACTATAAAAAATAACTTGATAGGAGCTACTCCCTCTACCACTAAAAAAATTGTTACAGGAATGGGTGGCTCAATTATTGCAGCCTGGGGTGCTATTCCTTATATTTTATCCGAAACCATATCTGCAAAAACAAATCATGTTTCCGTTGACTATGAAAAAACTAGAAAAGAACTAAGAGAAGTTTTATGGTCTGGATGGGAAATTGGTCGTTTAGAAAAACGTGCTCTTATCCAATTTGAAAAAGCTTTTGGAGAGTGGGGGGATTCAATAGCTAATACATATACTTTGTATAATAAACTTTCAACTGCTCTACTGCAAAATGATTCTAAATTAATTTCACTAATTTTGCCTGAATATAATAAAGCAATAAGGTTGATGCAAGTTAAATATGAATATATCGAATACTTGTTTGAACAATATAAATCTGTAGCCAATGAATTAGAAGATGCACATATCTTAGCCAAAACATTTATGAAAACTGCAGGTTTGCTATTATCTACAACTTTGATTCCAAATCCATACGAAACAGCTGTCAAACTTAAACAAGCTAAAAATTTAGTTCCCATATTGAAGGTTGGAAAAACAGGTCGGGCTACTGATGTGGCGTGTGAAATGATTGGAGAATATATTATACCCGCAGTAAAAATCAGAGGTCTTTTATTTAGTGCTGCGTTGGTTTTTACGTTTGATCAAAATCAGGTAAGATCAATATTTTCAGCTTGGATGAATAGCCAAGATGTAGCTGTTATAAATAACAACGGAAAAGAAGAGACACAAATTATTAAAGAAGGTAAGCTATCCAAATATGTTAAAATTCAAGATGGGTTTGTTACTACAAATACTAATATAATTGAAAAAAACGGAAAAAGTTTCTTAGAAACAGATAATGAAACTCCATTACAAATCAAAAAAGCTGGTTTTTCAGACTTTTTAGATGCAATGACTACAGGGGTAGTAAAGACCACTGTCGATACAATTGAAATTGGTTTCTTCTTCGGCAATGCTGTAAAATTTGTAAAAATCGGAACAAGAACAATGTTTGGTGGCTCAGTTAAGATCGTAAGTGAAGATGGCAAAACGATAACTGTATTAGCTAGTAAAATGGCCAAGCTTTCAATAGGACTTGGTACAGATCAAAAAATAATCGAAGTTCTAGCAAAACAGGGAGTGAATATCGGAAATGAAGAAGTCTTGAAAGTAGTTGGGAAATTAATTACTGATCCAAAAAGAAGCAAAGAAATTTTGCAGATGCTCCAAGCTATAGATAAAAAAATGACTCGGTCTGCGGCTGAACAAATAGAGAAAATAGTTAAAGAAGGTTTTGAAGAAGCAAAAAAACTTATAAAAGAAGATTCAGCCGGGAGAATTGGATCTGCAACTAAAAATTTTATAAAACTTGCAGGAGCTGCAACAGGAATAAGTTTTATAATCTCATCTAAGAATGCATATTAATTATTTGTTACATTAAATAAATATCAATTTGGTGATCATATGACAGAAGGTGGACCAGCATTAGCAACAATTCCAGAACCAGGTAAATTACAAAAAGTTGTTCAGGAGTACGTATATCATAAAAAACCCGATGCAACCAAAGGGTTTACCGAAGCCCTTAAATCTTACTTTGAGCACACGCAGACATGGAAGCCATCTAGTAGCAATAAAGATGCACTGCAAAAAGCAGTTGTAGAAACCGAAGCCCCTCTTGGTATCAAAAATTCAAAAAAAGTTAAAGTTACTTTATTACAAAAACTAGAACTGCTCAGACCTCTTGCTCATTATACTCCGGAAGAAAAAGAATGGTTCTTTAAGGCTGTTTTTAGTAAATCTGAACCTTACACCGAAAGATTAGCCCAACTTGTTGGCAGAATGGAATCTCCAAGCGGCATTAAATTAGAAAAAATTCTTGCAGTAGTAAACAAAGATTTTGAACGAGACCCTATAATGAAAGTTGCAGGTGAGCTCTTTGATGACTTAGTTAACTTTAGTGCTAAGGGAAAAAAGGAAATTACCCAAACCCTAAACGATACGATTACCGTCCTAGTCGGTATGCGATTAAAAGGCTTAGTTTCAGAAGGCGTTGTAAGCTCCTTTAGTGTCCGTGCTTCAATAATGCATGCATTTGAACTAAGACAGGATTTTGAAAAAATAGTTGGAGAAACTGCTGCAGATGATTTCTTTAGAAAATTAATTAGTTCAAAAAGAACGGGCTCAATTGATGAGTTACTGTCTGAGATGGAAACACAGGTAAGAAGTGATAAAGTCAAATCAACTCTTTTAGCGATTAAGGATAATTTATCTGCACTAAGCGAATCAAATCTTTCTAAAATCAGATCATTAATTCAATCTTTAAATCTTTTAGGCTCTCATATAGAAGCTGTTGAGACTACTACAGGTTTAACTGATCAGCTCGATACTCTGCTAAAAGCAGCTAAACTGGCTAAAAGTCCTGCTGAAAATAAAGTAGCTCAAGAAAGACTATCTAGGTTTATCAAAATTATGGAAGAAAGACTTTCTGATATCCAATTAGAAAGATTAAGTGTATCATCTACATTAAGCAAAGCTATTGGCCTCGTAAAAGAAAAGTTAGCTAAAGTACCAAATCTAAAATTACTTCTAGATAATCTCAAAAATCTTGGTTTGGAAGTCGAATCGATGCTTAATATGAAGGGTCTTTATAAGACAATGCTAGAAGAATCTGCTGAAAAAGGCGGGTTAATGAAAAATATGGGTAGATTCCTTTTTTGGGCTGCAATTCCGGTTACTGGTCCAGCCTGGGGCCTATGGAAAAGTAGTGTCTATGCCTTTAAAACTAATCCAAAAGTAGGCATGGCAATACTTGGTATAGGAACTTTTATTGCAGAAGAAAAATTCTACGGTGGCAGTGGCAAGGCATACTCTTTTATAAGGCAACTATTCCAAGGAAAAGATAAAACGCCAGGTCAGGCTTCACCAGCAACACCTGCTCCGCTTGTAAGTAAAGCTGATGAAGAGTTAATTGCCAGTGAAGCGATAATAAAACCAACCATGTTGAACGAAACAGAGCGAACTTTTCTAAAAACTAATCCGAATATTTTAGCTCTCTTTGAACGTCTTTTAAGAGACATGAAAATAACTGAATTAGATGAAACTAACATCGCTGTAATAAAAGCTGCTATAACGTATATCAATAAGAATCCTGCAAGAGTGGAAAGGTTTAGCAAGAAGGCAGATGTTAAAGTTTTAGTTTCTGAACTTAAGGAGCAAATGGAAGCTGGAGAAATGAAAGAGCTGATGGAAATAATTAAACAAGCAATAAAGGAAAAACCCCCGACTATCAAATCTCGTCCAAGTAAAAGAGCTACACCAGCTAAAAAACCCGAGGAAAAGCCTAAACCACTAAGATAATTTTTCCTTAGTCTTTTCTTTATTTTTCCTTTCTTTTTAACTAAAATAATAAAATGCGTCGCATTTAACTCCAAAATGCGTTGCAAATCAGTCTGCTTTATGAATTCGGATTTATTCGGCATTTCATATTTTGCCGAATTATGCCGAATTAATCCAACACTAAAATAATTTAGTACGCTTATTGACGAAATTAAGGAATGTTTTTATATACCTTCTGCTGTAAATAAATAAGCGATTATTATGAAAACCCTCAAAATTCTTGTAAAAGGAATTGTCCAAAGAGTTGGCTATCGTGCATTTATAGAAAGAGTAGCCAGAAGATTGAAGATAAAAGGAACTGTAAAAAACCTGGCAGATTCTGAAGAATCTGTTGAAATTATTATTCAACATAAAGACAAATCCGTTATTGAAGAATTTCTTAAATCAATAAATATCAAAACTGAGTTAGTTCATGTTGAACAAATTATAAAACAAGAAATTGAACAACCAGAATTTCTAAAGTTTGAAGTTCTGCGTGGTTCTTATGAAGAAGAAAATGCAGAACGATTAGATGTTGCTGCAGCTCATTTAGATAATTTAACTAAAGAAGTAAGAACTGGTTTTACAGGAGTAAATAATAAATTAGAAAGTATGGATTCAAAGCTAGAAAACATCGATGAAAAATTAGAAATGGGATTTTCTGAAATGAATCACGGTTTTTCTGAGTCACATAAAAGACTTGATAAAATTAATGTTACTTTAGAAAAAAGCGTTGTAAGTGAGATTGCAGAAATGAAAGAAAAGATTGCAAAAATCGAACAAGTTTTGCATATTAAATCTTAACTATACCAGCTACTTTTTAAGTGGTACGAATTGATTAAGTGCTACGAATTAACTAAGAATTAAAATTACGTCCATTCGCTTCGAAGTTAGGTTAGATAACTCTTCGGCAAATCATTGCTGATTATATTACTTTGCCGAATTAAAAAGATTATAATTTGATATATTCGGATTATCATAATGCTATCTGCTACTAGCTAGTGGTTACCTTCCATCTGTCACCACACCTTTAAAATACTTTTCGTACATATATTTATACGGATTATAATACTTAAAAAGGTGAAACTTTCATGGCAGGAGTAGGTGGAACGTTAAAATCTATTGGAGACTGGTTTAGACCTTCTCAAGCCAGGTTAGAAAAAGAAACTGAAACGAAAGAATTCTTAACTCGAGTTGGAAGGGCACCACTAACCGACTTTTTGGAAGCGCGATCAGGACGCATTGGTATCTTCACCTCAGAAATAAATACTGTTCTTCCTGGTTATGGAAGTATATTTGTTAGAAGGAGTCTTGCAAGAAAGTTAGGTAGGATTGCAGATGGAGAGAGAAACATTACATTTACTGGGGAAGAAACACAACATTTCCTTGCACTAGAAAAAGAATATCTAGAAGTTAGAACTTTTCTTGCAGATCAATTAACTACTATTGAAGAATACGCTAAATTAAGGTCTGCTGCAAACGGAATTTTTGGAAGCAATACTCTTCGTGGGGGATGGATATTTGGACGACAGGATGTTGAAGAACTTTTTCTTCAGGAATGTGGCGCCCGTTCAGATGCTGTTGCTAATGAACTTATAATTAATGTTCAAACCTTGGCTTTTGAACCCGCGGGTGAAGCTACTAGATTTATGGATGAACTTAGAGCCATTAGAAGGGAAACTCGAGACGATTTTTTAACTGTAAAAGTTAATTCCTTAGTTGCTAGTCTAAATCCCCATTCCGGGATTGATGATGCACTAAACTTACTTAAAAGCGCTATTATTGCTGGATCAGGGAGTACTTTAGGTAGGGCATCTGCAATATCTAATCTCGAAGTTATTTATTCGGATTATACAACTCATATTGATTCATTTATAGATAATGTTGCGGGAGCAACTCCGCCCCCCGCTGTTTTAACTGCATTGCAAGACAGATATTTAATACTAAACGATGCATCCATTAGAATTTCTAATTTGTCTGATAATTTAGTTCTTGAAAGAACTGCGTTAAACTCTTCTTTAGCTGGAGAAATGACTGCTTTTAGAACTGCAATGGATGGCATGGTTGGCAAATTTTTATCAAGAGAAAAAGGTAGATTTCAGAATCCTGCAAAAAGAGTTGTTGAATTATTTTTAGAATCAAATCCTGAATTAGTACGGATACTTGGAAGATTGCCTGCAATAAGTGCATCACAACAAGAGATTCAACAAGAAAGAGATCAAAAGAAACTGCTAAGAAGATTAAGAGATGTGTTATTTCACAAATTTGGGGCGGTTGAAATGGCGGTATTTAGTGCTGTGTTTAGTGTTACTGTTGCCCTATTAGGTCTTGCCATTAAGTTTCCAACCCTTCCTGTTTTAGGATATGTCTATAAAACAGAAATAGGACAGTATGCAAAAAAGAAATATCAGGAAAACTTCGGAAAGAAGGAAAAACCAGATTTAACTAAAGAAGAAAAAGCGAAATTAGACGCAGAAAATAAATCATTAAAAGATGTAAGTACGATCCCTGTTGAAAAATTAGGCGTAAAACAAAAAGAGTTTTTACAAAATAATCAAAAAGCGTGGATTGTTGCACAAATCTATCTATTGAAAAAATATGGATATACTGAAGTATATTCAGAAGAAGAAATAAAAGATTTGAATGAAACTTTAGAAAAGATGAGAAACGATGAGCTTGTCAAAGCAATGGATCAAAGACTAAGAATAGGTCCAAAACAATTAACTGAAGCACTTGCCAAACTAAAAGAACAAAGCGGAATTGAATTAATATTAAGTGCAGATAAATCTGGAACACAAAAACAACAGATAAAACTTGGCAAGAAAGTTGGGACTGATCAACTGGAAGATCTGTTAAAAAGCCTTGGGTTAGTTGAAAAACCCGTCGAACAAAAACCAGTACAACCTGTAAAAACTAAAAAAGGTCCAGTAGCACCAGCGCCTAAACCGGGACGTATGAGATGATTAAAATGATTAGACATAAACAACTTGCTGCATGCGCTATCGCTACCGTAAGTTTTTTCACTAGTGCAACTAGAAACAAAGAGCCTAGTTTTAAAAATAGTTTCGTGGTGAATTCCGTTATGGCAGAATCACGTTTAAGATCAGAAGAAGAAGCAATGAAAGACCAAGCCTCAAAAGATGGTAAAGTGGCAGTAAAAGCACTTATTGAATATTATCGAAACGGCACTATGGCTGCCCGTTCTGAAGCTAATAAATTACTTAGAAAGTATACTATGGAAGGTAGCAAGTATACTGAAGAATTTTATGGAAAACCTTCTGATTTTGGATCATACGAGCAGCAAAAAAATGCAGGAACTCTTCTTGAAATTCGAGAGGGTGCCATAGCTAAAGCTGCAAGAGACGGGGGCAGGCAATCCAATTCCTTAGATTTAATTTCTTATGCAGACGATGTTGTTAACGCTCGTCCTATTCTAGGAGCAAAAGCATCAAAAACAAAAATATCTGATGTTTTTGTATCTGCATTTGAACGAGCGGATATCGTTCAACTGTTATCCACCTTACAAATCCTAAAAGCTGGGGATCAAGATAAAGCTGAATTTATAGAAAAAATCCTTGGCAAAAAAGATTCTGACAAAACGGATAATTCTCCAGATGCCAAAGTAAATACTTTAGCAGAATCGCTCGAATCAGAAATAAAAAAAATGGAAAAACAAATAATTTCAACAGCTGAATCTAAAGGCATGGCGCCACCTGAAAAAATATTTTCAAAAGAACTTGCCCAGTTACAATCTAAAGCTCCAAAAAATATGTCTAACTTGGATTTAGCGCTCTTAAGGTTAGTTTTTGCACAATACGTCTATAAACAAGCAGAAAAATGTTCGAAAGATAAAGACTTGGAGATACCAGCTATGCTTTCACCTAATGAAATAAATATACCGTTTAAATCACAACAATCCAAGGCGAATGAAAAAGGTGTAGCTAAAGATGCAGTTACAAAAATTACAGTTCCTAAAGTTCCAAAACATATTGATGAATTAGAAACCAAACTAGCTTCTGCTGATAAAAAACTTTATGATGATCTTATCAAACCCTTATTAAGGAAAAAAGTAACTGGCGTAAATTCCGAATACGAAATATGGGATTTAGAAGGTTTAGTTCAAAAAATCAGTGAGCTTAAATCTGAAGGTCGTGTTGGTGGAAATCTTTTAACTTGGTTTGAGCAAAGCCTAAAATCAGGAACATTTAGCGACTACATGGATAAAAAAGTTTCATTTAACGCTACAAAACTGGCTGATGAATTAGTTCGCGGAAATAATGTTTTAGAAACGCTAGAAGTACTTAACTTAAAGGCTAACCTGGTAATCGGTCAAGCTACAGATGCTATTGAAATTCAAAGGACAAAACTAGTAAAAGAAATCGTTCAAAAAGTTTCTAATATGCCTGAATTAAGAACTGAAATTGCAGAAATTCAAATGTCTGAAGGTGCAACTATGACTTCGGATGATTGGAAGGCTGTTAACTCGCTAAAAAGAGCTTTTATAAAAACTATGGGGAAAAAATCTGAAGAAGGCTTTAACAACGCTCTTGCACAAGTCGGGCTATCCAGGGAAGATATACTACTTAATACTAATAACTTTGACTATGATTTTGCAAGAATTATCTGTGTCTACACTGCATATAAAAATGGTAAATGGGCTCAGGTAAGACCAAGCTTCCCTGTAAAGTCTAAAATAAACGAAAGAACAACTAATACTCTTTTTAATGATTAATCCTTATTTTTTTACTTTGATTAATTCTATAGTTATTTACGCTTATTTTTACAAATAGTAACTATTTAAATAAGTTTTCCCTTATCTTACAATTAGAGTCTTGTTGTGGTGAACTTTATATGGTTCGTTTCAAAAAATTTATTTCAGTGAGTGTTGCATTAGCAAACTCCGTATTGTCTTTTTCACCTAGCTTTAAAAGATTTGCCAGCCCTGAATATATAATGACAGCTCAAGCGCAGCCAATCGAAGGGGTAGAAACTAAAACTACACAAGTAGAAAATAAGACTACACAACTAGCAAAGGACGCGCTAAGAAAAATTGGAGAGTTTGCAATTACTGGGAATAATAAGGATCAAGTTAGCCGTTCTTTTGATGACGGTGATAAAAAGCCTGGTTTTCGAGAAGAGTTTAAAAAATTAATTAACGAACCCCCTACTGGCAAAGTAGAAGATAAAGAAACTGATGCAATAAAAAACTTACGATCTTTATATGTAGCTATTTTTAGTGACAATCCTGGTAATATACATTATCTACTTGATGCTTTAGATTCAGCTCATCGAATATTATCTAATAGTAGGCCATCAAGTCAAGTACCGGATTTTACTAAATCTATCGAAGAGCAAAAACAAGAAAAATTTAATCATATTAAAATAAATTACTATGGTCAAATACAACTATTTTTAGATTTTGTATCTCTACAAAGGTTACCCAAAGAGCTAAATATATTATTAAATTCAAAAAGACCTACTGAAGAAGTACAAAAAATCCCTAGCTATAAGCTTGGTCAATTGTATCTTATTGCATCCTTCAATTTCCATAATCTTAGTTTAGCTGATAGAAAAGAAAGCAAAGACGGTCAGAAGTATTATGCGGTATTGGATGCGTTATACACATATAAAGATCAATCTGAATTTAAAAAAGGGTTTACAGACAAAGCTACTATAGAAAAATTAGGGGTCTTTGATTCTTTTACTGCTTTTAGTACCGTTTTATCTGAGAGGTATACCTACTACAAGGAAAAAGAAAGCGAAAAACTTAGAACCAAACAACGATCTTCCTCTCCTGAATCTTTCCATGAATACTTAAGACTGGGTTTTGATCAAAGAGAAATGCAAGATATAAAACCAACTAAGAGAACAATTAATACCAAGAGCATTGAAAATCAGGTTATTATTGATCTAACTAAAAAACTAGGAATAATTGGCGTACCTGAAGATGCTACTCAACAAGTTAGGTTGGAAGCTTTGACAGACTCAATAAAAACACTCTTTAAAACAAATGATCAAAATGCAATTTTAATTACAGAAGCGCTATTAAAAGTATACGCTGGACTAGAGGAAACTGATGAAATCAATTTCATAAATTTTATCCAAAAATCCGGTGCTTCTGTTAAATCCAGTATTGCTAGAAGTCTTGAATTAAATTATAATACAAAAGGTCAAACAACCCCTACAAAAATCGTGCGTCAAACCTTTGAAACTTGGCAAAAAATAGAAGACCAAAAAGTAACTGCCAGGGAAGAAACCGAAAAAGAATTAAAGCGTTACTCTCTTTACATACAAACAAATACTGCTCAGTTTTTCATAGCTGATTTTGAACAATCACCTGGTGGCCGAAGTCTTGAAAATATCACAAAGAGGTATGACTTTATTCAAGTCAAATTAAAATATTTATCTGGAGAAGAAACAAAGAATGCTAAGGAAATCAAATCATTAGAGTCTGAACGAGCCAATTTATATGGTTGGGTTTTCGGACTTGGAATTCAACTACAAGAAGGTGAAAAACCCTCAACTAAAAATTATCTTAGTGGTCTTAAGGGCATTTTTTCAACTATTGAAAAAGCTTATTATTTTAATCCCCCCTCCGCCAACTTATCTGCATTATTGGATGGTTTGGAATCAAACACTAAGTTAAGTCTAATCGCCAGAAAATATGTTTTGAAGCTAGATTCAAACGTTGCGGGCATGTTTACAGAGCTAGATATATCTTCTAAAGATTTCTCAATACAACTTGGTAAAAAAATGTCTGAAAAATCATCAGAAGAGAAACAAAAGGAAGCTCAAAAAACCTGGACAGAAATTTACTATCCATATGGTTTAACTCTACCTAGTGTCCAATCACAAACTGGTTTAACTACGCCACAGCAGCAGGCACAACTAAGCAAGGTACAATTATCTGCTCCAAGTTTAGCTGAAATTACTGCGTATGGTCAGCTAGCTAATTTGACATATTTACAAAAGGAAGCTTTTTACGAATATGTCCAGCAAGCCCAAAGAGCAGGGATTGAAAGCTTAGAAGAAAAAACTTTGGTAACAAATACCCTCGTAAAATTAAATGCAATAAATCCATTTCTAACTGTAAAATATCTTTATGCTATAAAACACATTGCAGAATTAACCAAGGATAATCCAAATGCATATTTTGAAACTCTCGTGTCATTATCTGCAAATATTAGTGCTCTAACAAGATCTTTGTTTGACCCTACTGGAACAACGCAGTATACTCCTTTAGAAATTAGAACTATAATTAGTACGATTAATAATGCTTTTGAAGACATCTTAAAAATTGATGCTTCTGCAATGAGTGTATTTACTAGATATAATCTGCTTGATAGAAATCTATTTATTGATCCAAATCCTCCTCACGCTATAAGGCAAAGGCCGCCTCTTTGGAAATACCCAATTACTGCAGGACAAGATGCTATTACAGGTATCTCTCCTCCGTATCCATTTCCTAACTATCTTCTAAATGTCCCCTATCAACCCGGCTTTGCAAATTTAGGTGGTGTCTATAATTCTACTTATGGCGGTAGTGTAACATTACCTCAATTTAATATGTTTCAACTGACTCCTGGTGCAGGAATAGTAAAAGCTTCAGTTGAAAATTACATTAGTCCAACTCATCCCATATTAGGAATAAGTGAATATCTTCCTAGAACATACATTTCTCCCATATCCTATACTGAACTAATAAAAAAAATAAATCAAGCATTTATCTCAACAGAACCCGGTTCTTATGGGGGAAGAAGAATTGGTACTTCCCTTGGAGGCGGATTGATTGGTACTGGAGCTAAAGAATTAGAAGATTTACAATGGGGTGGAGGTGCACTTGGAGCAGCAGTTACAGAAACTGGGGGCTGGGCTCTAGGAGGTTCTTACTCTAAACTTACTGGTACATTCGCAGGAGGAACAATGATTGCTCAACCGATTGGAATAATAAAAGACGGAGGAGTAAGAACTGCTTTTGCAGGTTATCAGGATATTGATGAACAAACTGCACGTGGTATTGGTCAAGCAATAATAAATTCTAGGGATGACCCTAAGAATCCCAAAAACCTTTTAATATCAGTAAATTATCAAAAAGCATCCCAAGGTACGGTTGGAACAACGAGATGGTTTTATGTTGATAAAGAGGGTACGATCTACGATTTAAAAGGTGGAATGAATACTTATATCGAGACTCTAAACTATGCTGCAGGATATCATGACAAAAATTTTAATGCGCCGGTTATTGTTGCATGGAATGTGGAACCTCTCATTAATCGGGGTGGAGGTGCAGTAGTTGCTGGAGAAGGAACACCTATATTAGTTCATGCTCAAGCAGTTCCATACATTACTAAAAAAGGCGAAGCTCAACCTCTATTGTTAGAGTGGAATATTGCGGGCGCAACAACTACTCTTAAGACAGAAGATAAAACAAAAATACATCAATTAGGGTTCCCAGGTAAAATGCTAAGACTACTCCCAACTGGTAGCCCTGTACAAGAACCACAGTATGTTGTTCAAGGAATTGATTATACTATTACAGAGTATGAAGGAAAAAATGCATCTGAACTTAGCGTTGGTGGCAGTGTAGTAAAAGGACCAACTAATTATGGCGGAACTGGTGGTTTTTTAAGAAAAGTGCAAACACCCAGCAAAACTTATGGCTACGGTGCATCTTATGAAACTGGGCAAGCAGACCTTGCAGCATTATCTTTGTTACAGCAATCCCAACAAGCAAGAGAATATGTTGAAAGCATCCATAGAATAGGCTTACTTTTATATGGAAGCCAGACTGATTTAGATCCCGAGGGAAGAAGAAGGAAATTAAGATATGATGAATTTATAATGGGGGGGTTAGCTAGTGTTATGCCTCAAATAGCCAAACTACAAAATGGTAGCGATGATTATACTGCTTTCTATCGCGGTATAGGATATTTAAGGGGTTTAAAATCTATTATAAAATTTGATGTTCAAAGAATGTCTCAATTAGATACTCTCTTAAGTGGTTATGATCGGACTGCGCAGTTAATAAGTCAAGATCCCACTCAAGCAAATAACTTACTTGATTCATTTAGAAAACAATACATCAGTCAATTTAAAACTATTTTAGATAGTTACTCATTGTCAATCCAAATTGATAAAGATTTTTCTCTTCAAGGAACATTGCTTGCAACTGAGCCAAATGGAAAAATTGCAAGCCAGTTTGATAATTTAACAAACATTTATGGTCGAGCATTGTACATTTGGGGAGACAATTTTATTAGACTGTTTGCATCGGTACCCGCATTTGGTGGTATTCAACAAACAACCCAACTTACTTCAAATCAACAGATTGGAGTAGCTGGGGCTGGTACTGGCTTTGGGGCATTAGACGGATTCTTTTTACAAAGAATAGCTCTTGATGTTGGAGCTGTGATTGCTGCGCAACAAGTCGGAACTCAAACAAAGGGTAGCAACATTGATACTGCAGGACTTTTTGCACAAGGTGCAGTAAGATTATACTCTAGTATAGCAGACGATGCGAAAAAATACTCTAGTGTAAAAATTTCATATTCTAAGTATCTGGAAGCAATTGACAATAATCAGTATTCAAAAATAAGTTCTGACGCAATTGCGTTTATTGTTGAAAAAATCACATCCAAAGACTCTGACAGTAGGACAATTAGTGATCTTGTCCTTCAAAAAATAAAACAAGGTAACTTTGGTGAAGAACTAACTCCTAGTCAAAAATCTGAACTAAAAGAACAACTTTGGGAATGGGTGCAGGATGAACTAAGCAAGGTAGAAACTGAGTTTAATGGCAAAACCAGGTCGTACTTGGCAGGTAGTGTATTCTTATTAGACAATAAAAAATCTTATTGGGATGCAGGAGCTTTCTTAGAATATGTGGGGAGGGTTCAAGCTTATTTCATAGCCGCTCAAAGAAGTGAAATTAATTTGTTTGCTGGTTTAGAAGTAATGGGTAAAAGAGGAACTGCAATAAATGTTGTTGGAAGTGCAACTGTTACTGGAAAATTTGAACTTGGAGGGGGAGTTTCAATTAGTTGGAAACCAGATGAAGATAGTAAGTTAGCATTAACCGGTCTAGTTCGATCTTCTAACCCACAAAACTATTCGGCACCTTACCTAATAAGTCCCGGTTCACCAGGTAATGCGGGAGTTAGTATATTTATTACTTATACTAAAGGTAGTGGCGGATTAACTCCTGAAGCAGCAAAACAAAGAGCCGAAGGACCAATTACAAATGCAAATGTATTTGATACTTACCCTAGATAAAAATAGCAAGGTGGTTTGGTTGAAATTAGAATTTTTAGATTTTGAAACATGTGAAGTAAGGAAAGTTAGTCAACCCGTATTAGAATCAATAGATACTAATATTTCAATAAATATGGCCACGCTCGAAAAAAATGTTCTAAAACTTGAATTTCTATATTCAACAAAATACGCTCCTGGGGGAGGTTTCATTCGGATTTCTGGTAAAGCCGACTTTAGCGGTTCAGAATCAAAAGTCGCATATGAAGAATGGAAAAAAACAAAACAAATAATGGGGGTTCTTGGAGAACAAATTGTTAATACTATTAATTATAGTGCCTCAATAAATGCAGCCTTCATTGCACGTGTATTTAATCTAACTCCTCCCATAGTCCCACCTACAATAAGGTTTCAACAGCCAGTAAAGCAAATGATGCCAGCAGGTAAAAGTAAAAAATAGCGTGAAAAACCTATGTCACAACTTCCTCCGCTTGGTGTCGATAAGGACAATCCAATCTTAAAAAAGAACAAGTTCTCAACGGGCATTAGTGACCTGGATATTGTAATGGAAGGAGGTTACTCAAATCCATCTAATATTCTTCTTATAGGTCCAACCGGAATGGAAAAAAGTGCAATGGCATTTAGTTTTGCTGCATCTAAACTAGAAAATGAAATACTAATTTTTATTACAACTGATGCAAATGCACAAACAATAAAAGAAAAAGCGGCTTCAATAGGAATTAAGTTACCTAAAGACACTATCTTTATTGATTGTTACACTAATAATACAAATGCGCTTCCAGAACAAGAAAACATTCTTTACATGGGCGGAGCAAGTGCATTAGAAGATTTTTCCGTAACAATAAAAGAAATTCTAGAAAAGAACATTGGTAAAAAATTCAGGGTAGTTTTCCACACATTTTCAACATTTCTTCTTTACAATAATAAAGATTCAATGCTAAAATTTCTCCAGGTTGTCGGGGGCAGACTTAAAAATGCAAATGCTACAACCTTGATTTTAGTAGAAGAAGGTGTTCATGACAAGCAACTTATTAGTACGATTCTGCGTTATGTAGATGAACCTATAAGTCTTGTAGATAAGGGGGCAGGTGCATTTAGTATTGACTTTCAAAATGGTCTGCAATTACCAGTTAAACTTGGATTAAATGGGATTAATGTAATATAATCTTTGATGCATATAATTCTTTGATGGGTTGATAAATAAATGGACGAAATAAATACTGCGTTTATTGAAAATGTTTTAAATGAGCTTAAAGATAAGGAGATACGCTCTGCGCTTATAAGACAGGATGGCTTAATCATCTCCTCAAATTTTGCGCTTGAAGAAGCAGGAGCAAATGTTGTCTCAACAATTGTAAACACCAGTGATGCACTTTTAAAACAATTTAAGGATAAACAGAAGGAAATGGAAATTGTCCTTGGTAGCACTTCCTTTTTTGTCGTTCATACTGGCACCTTTATACTCTGTACTATACTAAAAAACAAGGATCAGAAACAATTTGTGCGCGATTACGTAATTAAACTTAAAACTGAATTAAAATAATTTTTATAGAACAAATTATCTGGTCTTATTATGTTAAACGAAAGCAAATTCTCACATTTTTTTTCAAAATATGATTACGCCGATATACGCGTAGAATCATCGGTAAGTGATTCCATATCCTTTGCAGACGAGGAGCTAAAATTAGTTTCTGGGCAAAGCAAAGGGATATGTGTTAGGGTTCTAGTTAATGATTCCTGGGGGTTTGCTTCCAGTAATAACCAAAAAGATTTTGATGACATGGGAAATCTTTTTAACAAAGCAGAAAAGCTTGCAAAAATTGAAAAAAGCAATATTCGACTAACTGACATTCCTATTACGAATAAAAAAGTAAAAAAAGAATACAAATATATCGAGCCAGAACAAAAACTAAAAGAAATTCGTGATGCCTTAAATGGGGTCGAAGGCCAATATATAAAGAATAAAATGCTTTCTTATTATGATCAGGTTATTAAAAAAGAATTCTACAGTAGTGCTGGTAGTTTAATTCATCAAGAGATAAATTATGGCTATCTAAGTTGCAGTGCAATTGCAAAATACAATGATAAAATCTTAAAGGGAAGTAGCAGACAGGCATCAATATCTGGTTTTAGCAAAATCGATTGCGAAAAAGTTTGTCTGGAAGCTAAAGAAAAGGCAGAACGTTTAATTAATGCAGTCGCTCCTCCAAAGGGGCGGTTTGTTGTTATTATGGATAATGAAATGACTGGGGTGTTTTCTCACGAAGCACTTGGACACGCTAGCGAGGCAGATGGGGTTATCGATCGGGAGTCAATACTTGTTGAAAAATTAAATAAGAAAATCGGAAATGAAAATGTAAACATAACTGATGACCCGACTGCAAATGATTTTGGCTACTATGCTTATGATGATGAAGGCGTAAAAGCACAAAAAACTCCCCTTGTTAAAAACGGCGTACTTGTAAATTATCTTAATTCATTAGAAACTTCTGCAAAATTAAAGATACTTCAAAACGGTCATGCGCGCGCTATGGACTACTCTTCATTTCCAATCGTTCGGATGAGCAACACATATTTTCAGCCCGGCTCTGATAACATTGAAGATATTTTTGATGTTAAGCATGCTATTTATGTTAAAGGGATGAAAGGTGGAAGTGTTGATACCTTTAGTGGCGGATTTATGTTCAAATCCGAAGAAGCGTGGGAAATCGTTAACGGGGAGAAGAAAAATTTCCTTAGCGATGTAACTCTAAGCGGGAATGTCTTAGAAACACTAAACAATGTTGAACTAATCGGAAAAGATTTTGGCTCTTCCCCTGGTATTTGCGGTAAATTTATGCAAAGCGTTGAAGTTAGTGATGGCGGTCCACACGTTAGGGTTAAGCAGTTGATGGTTGGGTAATTAGGTTATGCTTTTCTTTTTCCTAGGTATCTTAGCTGGTTTAATATTTGGATTGCTACCCGGTATGCATTCGAACACAATCATTTCTCTTTTAACCCCGCTTGGTTTAGCTGGGGGAGATTTTTCTTTATTTATCCTTGGTTTAGTTCCAGCACATATTGTAAGTTCGTTTATTCCGTCAATATTTGTAGGTGTTCCTGAAGAAGAAACTGTCATGTCCATGCTCGCGGGTCAGAAAATGCTCGCTCAAGGCGAAGGATTAGTTGCGTTAAAAACTGTGTTGTTTTCAACCGTTGTTGCAACGTTACTTTCGATTTTTCTATTCTATTTTTCACTTGGACTGATACCTAAAGTTTATTCTACAATTAGGGAGTTTATTCCATATGTTGTTCTTTTTTTATCTATTTTCTTTGTTCTTCGTACTAAAAATCCGCTTCTTTCAGTAGCTGTATTTGTTGCATCTGGAGTTGTCGGATATTATTCATTAAATTCTGGAATTAGCGATGTTTTTCTTCCTCTTTTTTCTGGGCTTTTTGCTATTGGGGGAATTCTTAATTATTCTAAGTCTAAAATTCCTCAACAAATTGATAAACCATTATCTACTGATTTTCTTAAGTTTACTGTTGCAGGAGTAATCCTAGGTATGTTTTCCGATATCCTGCCAGCAGTTAGTTCGCCTTCACAAATTTCTTCATTTATTTCTGCATTTATGCCGATGCAAACGATTGGCTTTTTAGCAACGAGTTCATCGATAATTGCGTCACGGGAAATCTTTTCTTTTGCAAGTAGTGCAACAATTGATAAAGCTAGAAATGGAAGTACAATTGCACTTTCTAAACTAATAAATATTCCAGATAACCTTCTATTAGTCCTTTCGCTTTTTGGTATTTCAATTGCTGTTTCTGCATTCTTATTATTCAGGTATCGCAAAGTTTTTGTCGAAGCTTCAAAATTAGATTTTTCTAAAATTAATTTAATTATTGCATTTTACCTGTTTTCAATTGTTTATATTATTGATGGATTTACTGGAATAATTATTTTTTTACTAGCGAGTGCAATTGGTTTTCTTACGATCAGGCTAAATGTTGAGCGTACTAATATGATGGGAAGTATAATATTGCCAACGTTGCTGCTTTTGTTTAGGGTTTTTCTATAAAGCTCCCTGTTCGCTTCGTTAGTCAAAAATAGCTGCTTTAAGTATTTTATAATAACAAGCTACTGTAAACGTCATTATCTGGTCGATTGTGTTCTTGGGTAAAGTTTCTGTTCCTTTATCTACTGCAAATTTTCTAGCTTCTGCAACGCTAAATTCAGGATTATCCACTGTTTGAGGATGGCTTAAAACACTAAATCCTGGTATATCTTCAACAAGCCCTCCTAAGTCCAATCTTGTTAGTGCTGTCGCCTTTTTTAAATCATAAATTATTCGAAGGACTCTTGCTATTGATATCCCTTTATCATTTATCCACTGTGCTATAGCAGGAAAGGAGGTTATTGCATCCAAATCTATTGTGAGATGGGACATATTTCGGAGTGCAAAAATCTCTTTTCTTGGCATTAACTCTTTTTCTACTTTAGGTTCGCCCCTAACAACTGTTATCATTTTGTTTTGTGCCAACATTGTTACTCCTAAATATTTTTTTCTCTCGTGCGAAAAACGCATGTGATTGCCACAGTGTATCTGCTTTCCCATTCCAAAATCTTCATGACCATCTATATTAACTTTCATTATTCTATCTATTCCTTCTCTTAAATCGAAATAATATGAAAGATGATGCATTGACCCATCTCCCCAAATAAGTGTTGCATTTTCTATGTTTATTTTTTCTACTGCAAGAATTAAATCTTCAAACACTTCCCGTCTTTTTCTTACCTCTAAATAAAAGTTATCGTTCCTTATACCTGTTCTTAGTTGCTCAATAGGACTAGGTAAAAGTAATTTTATAAATTCCAGTTCATTAGTGGGAGCGAATTCTCTTAATTTCTCAACTAATAAGCAATTAGCCTGTGTTGGTACAAAGTAAACCCTTCTTGATAAAAAAGATTGGGGTTTTTGTAATTGAGCTGTTATGGACATAAAACGCCAAGTCCTAATTAAAGTCTTAACAATTCCTGATACTGACTAAATTGTTGATCTATTTTTTGTATATTTGTATTAACTAATCCTTCTACTGAAAAATCGCTTACAGCTAATGACCCCATTACTGTTGCGTAACCAATAGCTGTTTTTAGTTGCCCGATTGTCGGATTGCTTGCATCTAGTTTAGAAAGCGTACCAATAAACCCGCCAGCAAAAGAATCCCCTGCTCCGTTTGGGTCAACAATATTTTCTAATGGAAATGCTGGGAAC
The DNA here is from genome assembly GCA_038046765.1 of Microcaldota archaeon. Lineage (GTDB taxonomy): Archaea > Micrarchaeota > Micrarchaeia > Anstonellales > Bilamarchaeaceae > JBBSVN01. The sequence continues at coordinate 115,105 of JBBSVN010000002.1, forward strand.
GGATAAATCTTTTTTTCATAGTATAATAAGCAACCATGTTCTCCTTTTTTTAGTATTATTATTTTAGGACCAAGTTCTGCAATTTTATTTATGCATTTTACTAAGTTAGTTTCATCAGTTAATTTTCTAGCTTCTGCATCGTTTAAAACTATTCCATCAACCATGGAAATTGTTTCTAGTAAGTCGCTCTTGTAGTTTTCTATGTAAAATTCAATTGTATCCATGAAAGAAAGTTTTTTGGTTATTACTTGCTTTAAAACATCTCTTTGACTAGCTGGCGGCATTGTTGCCAAATAAACAAATTCACTTTGCTTTGCCTCCTCTGTTACTTCTGGTTTAAAATCTGCTAGGACATTTAGGTCTGTTTTGTTTGTGTGTCTATGATAAAAATCAAATGAATACGTGCAGTCATAGTGAAATGTTTTTCCTTCTTTTTTTTGTATGCCGTTGACATCTGATCGCTTTGCTAATAAATCCCAATATTCTTGTGGAAAATCATTTCCTACTATTCCAGTTACATAAACCTTAGAAAAAAAGCTTGCAGAAATTGAAAAGTAACTTACAGCACCGCCTAGAACGTTTTCTACAGTTTTAAACGGAGTTCGAGTTGTATCCAGTGCGATTGATCCGGAACATGTGATAGAAGAAGACATAAATAAGTATTTGCATAAAAAAGTTAAAAAAGTGGTTGCTAAAAAGAGTTTCGAAGTATTGTATATGTTAATTCTAATGTAAAAGAATGGTTTATAAACACTTTGGTGATACTATTAGTTACTAAGAATATTGACTACTTAAAGGTGTATCATTTATGAGTGCAGTACCAAATCAAATTTATGTAAAAAAATTATTGAAAGTACAAGTTCGGGGAAAAACAAGGAATTTGTTGGTTCTTAGAGGCAATGAATCAACAAGACTATTTGATGCTCATCCTTTAGTAGAAGGATTTAATGTAGAACACGGGACTAAACTTAGAGTTGTGCCCTCCGGGGTAGCTGATGCAGCTCTACGTTCGCCAAAAATTTGGAATAATCAATACTTTGAATTCGTCACAAATGTAGCTATAGCTTTTGAAACACGTGGCGTAAAACTATGGAAAGAAATTGTATTCTGTTCTGGGGAAGGAGAAAGGGCAGTTCTTCTATCAACCGGCATGTATAAGGGCGAAAAAGATATTGCATTAGTAGCTATGGGTCTCAGTTCAGTTGATTTTCATAAGGATGGTGATTATACTCTTTTAGATATCCCAGAAAATCGGTTAGTGGCTGTGCCAAACTTCCCTTTTGCAGTGAATGGAAATTATAATTTAGATCCTAAAACAGGAATACCACATGGAATTGATGTTGGAGAAAGATCAGATTCCAGATTTCTGAGCAAAAATACGGAACGACCATATGTTGGTCTCTTAACTATGGGTGCGAGTGATGTATGTTTCCCTTACTACCACGCTTCTTATGGACGCGATAATTTGCTTGCGGTGGTAGCAGAAGTCCCGGAAGAGGATGTCAAGAAAATTGAGATTCTTCTTAACTTGACCCCCTCAAATCCTAGGCAAGTTGCCTGGCTGGTCAACTAAAAAACTTAGAGATCCTGAGAATTTTCCCGGCTTTCTTCAAGTCCAAAAAAACTTGAAAACATCATTGCCTAGACAGATTATTCAAACAATTTCCCATTAGTCAATCAATTCCTTATCTATGTTTTCCACTAGCAATTGCGGTGTACCATTGCTTTTTCTTTAGTACCTTCTTTAGCAATCTCCTGCTTGGCTATTTGTTTAACTACGATTAAAGAAAGTTCTAAATCTGCTTTATGCAAGGCTCGGAGTAACAATGAATTTTTAACGATAGAGTACATCTCTGCTCTGCTTATTTTTCCTTTATTGTTTCGACCTTGGGTCGAATACCTAGCCGCTTGCGGCGGCTGGTTATAAATTCTTGACTAGCTAATTCTATGTATGTCAAAGAAGAAGATCATCACACCACGATTAACAAATTAGAAGTATAATTTCAACTTTTAGCATAAAGTTGAAAGTATGGTTTAAAAACCTTAGCTAGACAATTATGATATGATTTCAACAGCAACATGGGAAGACATACTTAAGGAAAGCAAAAATTTAATTTCAAATAGCAATAGTCTAAAAGAACGTGAAGAAGAAAAACTTCTATTAGAACAAAACGAAAAAACTAAGTATGCAACAATAATAACGGGGGTAAGAAGAAGTGGAAAGAGTAAAATGCTTCAAAGAGTAGCATCAAAACTTAAAAATGATGTATATCTTATAAATTTTGAAGATGAGCGGCTGATAAATGCCAAAGTTGAAGATTTAACGACCTTATCTAAATTAGTTAACTTAAATGATTCCACAGTTGTTCTTGATGAAATACAAAATATCGATGCATGGGAAAAATGGGTACGTAGGCATTTAGAGATAGGTAAAACAAAGTTTTTTATAACTGGATCTAATGCATCTTTACTTTCTGGAGAATACGCGACTTTACTTACAGGAAGAAATAAAGTAATTACTGTTTTTCCTTTGTCTTTTCGAGAATACAAAAAACATACGAATAGAACATTTGAAGAATACCTAAAAGAAGGAGGATTTCCGGAACCTGTTTTTTCCTCTGATTCAGCATTAACGCAACAATACAAATATGATATATTATACAAAGATATAATTTCTCGATATAAAATAAGAGAAGTTCGAGAAATAGAAACGTTATTTTTTCATATTTTAGAAAATCCAGGTATAATTGCGTCTAAGAAGAGACTAGGTTCATTAGTTAATATAAGTCATGTAACTTTAAGAAAATTTTTGCATTATTTTACTCAAACATATGCGGTTTATAAGATAGACAAATATGCAACTTCTACTTACGAAAAAGAGAATACTCCCTCTAAAACATACCTCGTCGACAATGGTCTAATATCTAAAAAAGAAAGTAAGGGCAGAATGTTTGAAAGTTGCATTTTCCAAGAGCTAAAAAGAAATATTCAAAATATAACCTATTATTCAACACCAAAACATGAAATCGATTTTATAGCGAATAATAAGGCAATACAAGTATGTTATGAATTAAACTCAGAAAATTTAGAGCGGGAAATAAATCCGTTGGTGCAAGTAAAAAATCTCGAGAAAATTTTAATATGCGCCTATGGATATGAAAATGTAGAAATACCTGAAAATATTAAAGTTATCTCCGCACAGGCATTTTTGGAAAACTCAGGGCAGTATTTGAAAGTATAGTTTCAACTTTTAGCATAAAGTTGAAAGTATGATATCAATAAAGAGAAAAATCTCTAATGTTGAGAGGAAATTAAGAGGTTTAATTATTCAATAAATATTATAGAGGCTAAATCTATGTCAATCCTAATCAAAAACACAACAGTCGTTACACAAAATCCAAATCGTGAAATTCTTCGTGATTGCGATGTCTTTATTAGTGAGAACATAATCGAACAAGTTGGTAAGAACATAAAAGAAAAAGCAGAATTTGTAGTTGACGGGACAAACAAGATCGCAATTCCGGGATTAATCAATATGCATACGCATGTTGGTATGACTTCTCTTCGAGGTTTAGGCGAAGATTTACCATTACATGAATGGCTAAATAAAAAGATTTGGCCACAAGAAGCCAAGTTAACTTCAAAAGATGTTTACGAAGGCGCAAGAATTGGTGTTTTAGAAAGTTTTTCATCTGGTGTAACGTGTATTAATGAAATGTATCTTAAAAATTTAGATCAGATTGCAGGCGTTTGTGCCAACGAAGGAATGCGTGCAACAATTTCTCTAGGTATGTTTGACCTTTTGCCAGACAACTCACTAGAAGACGAATTTGAAAAAACAAAAAAATTCGTTTCAAACTGGAGTAACAAGAGCGATCTAATAACTCTCGCTATATCCTGTCATGCTCCTTACACATGCAGCAAAGAACTTCTAATTAAATCAAAGGAATTTGCCAATAAAAACAAGCTTAAGTTTCATATACACATAAGCGAAACACGAAAAGAAATCTTCGGTTGTCTAAATAAATACGCAAAATATCCAATCGAATTTCTTGATGAAATAGGTTTAATAGACCAAAATACTATTCTAGCTCATGCAAGTTGGGTAACAAAACGAGAGATCGGGATTGTTGCAAAAAGAAAAGCCACAATAGTAAATTGCCCGATTAGCCATCTAAAACTAGCTACTGGCGGAATTTGCCCAGTTCGAGAATATTTTGAACAAGGTGCTAATGTAACTCTTGGAACTGATGGGGCAGCTAGTAACAATTCATTAAATATGTTTGAAACCATGAAAATGTCTTCTCTACTTCAAAAACATCATTACTGGAAAGCTGATGCTGTTCCAACACAAAAATTCTTGGATTTTGCAACGATTAATGGGGCAAAAGCACTAGGAATAAATGCGGGAAGCATCAAAAAAGGAAAACTAGCAGATATTGTATTACTCGATCGCTCGGTAAACATGCAGCCTGAAAACGATTTAATTTCAAACATTGTTTATTCTGCTAATCCATCTAACGTAAGCGATGTAATTGTGAATGGGGAGGCAGTTGTACGAGACAAAGTTCATATTTTATCATAATTCTATATTTCGTCACCTGTCGTACCTTTAATCTGTTCAAAAGCAAACGTTTAAATATAACCTATGCAGCAAAGATAGTACGAATGTTTATAAATCTACTTGTATTTGATGCGAAAAACTATCTAAAACGGGAGATTTATTACTGAATATTACTAAAATATGGAGGGTGGTGAATTTATGTCTAGTTCTAATCCAACAAAATGTCCGGAATGCGCGGGAACTCGTATTATACGGGACTATGAAAAAGGAGAATTGCTATGCGGTGCATGCGGTTTAATAATTTCAGAAAATATTGAAGATCAGGGTCCAGAATGGCGCGCTTTTGATGCTGAACAAAAAGGTAAAAGAGCAAGAGGAGGAGCTCCAATTCGTTATATGCGGCCAAACAAAGGTCTAGTCACCGAAATTGACCAATATAATCGAGATATTCGGGGAGGTAAAATTTCTCCAAAGAAACAAGCTCAATTATACAGAATGAGAAAATGGCATAAAAGAGTAAGTATTGCAACTTCTATGGAAAGGAACCTAGTAATTGCATTAGCTGAATTAGATCGAGTTTCATCGGCATTAGGCTTACCAGAAAATATCAAGGAAAGTGCAGCATTACTTTATAGAAAAGCAGTTAAGGCAGAGTTAATCCGAGGAAGGTTAATTGAGAGCGTTGTTGCAGCTGTAATCTATGCTATCTGCAGAATCCAACTTATTCCAAGAACTTTAGATGAAATATCTAAATCAAGCGGAATTGAAAAGAAGGAAATTGGACGAGCGTATAGGTTCTTAAAAACTGAACTTAACGTTGAAGTTCCATTAACTGACCCAAGTCAGTATGTACCAAAGTTCGCTACAGCTTTGCGTTTAAGCGGTGAAATCCAGGAGGAAGCCATAAAATTGATTAAAAAATCCTTAAAGAAAGGTTTAATCTCTGGTAGAGGTCCAACTGGTGTTGCTGCAGCTGCTTTATACATTGCAAGTGCAATGCATGGAGAGAAGCGAACACAAAAAGAAGTAGCTGATGTTGCTGGTGTAACTGAAGTTACTATCAGGAACAGGTACAGAGAACTTAAGAAAGAACTTGGGCTAAAAGTTAACCTGTAATCTTTAGTTTATTTTTTCTTATTTTTTAAATTTTTATTATTTTTTTATTTATTTTTGTTGTTTAATTCTGTTTTTTCTATTTCTCTAATATTTATTTCTGTTCTTGTATTTTCGTTCTATTTTAAATTGTTTTTAATCTAAGTACTTATATTGATGAAAATGCAATACCTCCTAGGAATCTAGAAATAGGTTTCGATGACGATGATCTTGAGTTCTGAACAAAGTGAAGAATCAAGAGATTGCAACACAAAGTTGCAGGATCTTCCAGTTCTGAACGAACTAAGTGCATTTTTTATCTAGTTAGTTTTCCACCTAAGCAAATCCACACTCTTTTTTAAATCTAGTCGTGCGTATAAGAACTGGTGATAATGTGAAAAAACTAAACGTCGTTTTTGCAATTTTATTAGTCTCGTTGTTATTTTTTGGTTGCACTAATCTAAACCCACAAAGTGGTACCTCTACAATAATGCCATCAAGAGGGGAAGTAGGTATCGGAGCAGCTCCCGCCCCTTCAATACCTGCAGAAAAATATGATTCAACTAGTTCACAACTCTCATCTTCACCCGTATCAAAATTAATCATAAAAACAGGTAATGCCCAAGTAGAAGTACCAAGTGGAACTATAAAAGACAGATATGCTAAACTTAGCAATTTAATTTCAAATTACGGGGCTGAAATTACAGATAATTCCTATACCGAAACAGAAAACGAAAAATATTATTATACAACCGTAAAAATCGATACAAATAAGTTTGATTCTTTTTCTAAAGATCTTGGGTCGGTTGGTACAATAAAATCTTTGTCAAGTAATAGCCAGGATATTACAACACAGTATATTGATGTTAGTGCAAAGCTAGATAATTTAAACGCAACACGAACTCGTGTTTTGGCGCTATACAATAAAACTGATAATATAAGTGAAATCCTGCAGCTAGAACAGGAGTTAAATCGGCTTCAATATGAAATCGATAGCACTACGCAACAAAAATTATACTATGAACGACAGTCTGCAAAAGCGACAATGAATATACGGCTATTTGAAACCTTACCTGTAGTAAACACGAGTGTGATAGACCCACTTAGTCAAATTGTAAATGTTTTTCTTGGTGGATTAACTACCGCACTTTCAATGATCGCGGGGCTC
>JBBSVN010000003.1:0-153221 GCA_038046765.1 Microcaldota archaeon
CGCCGCGGTAAAACCAGCGCCTCGAGTGGTACCCACGAATATTGGGCCTAAAGCGCCCGTAGCCGGTTTTTAAAGTCTTCTGTGAAATGATGGAGCTTAACTCTATCGCGTGCAGAAGATACTTCCAAACTTGAGAGCGGGGGAGGGCAGGAGTACTCCCGGGGTAGGGGTAAAATAGTTTTTAGTTCCCAAAATTGGGTTCTATAACTTTTATTATCCGCTGAGCCTGGGAGGACTACCAGTGGCGAAGGCGCCTGTCCAAAACGCGTCTGACGGTGAGGGGCGAAAGCGAGGGGAGCGAACGGGATTAGATACCCCGGTAGTCCTCGCTGTAAATGATGCTGACTTCGGTGTTACCCAGGAGTAATCCTGGGTATTGCTGTAGGGTAGCTGTTAAGTTAGCCGCCTGGGGAGTACGATCGCAAGATTGAAAAGCTTTTGATAACGAATATACTCTAAAAATTATCAAGAGTCATCAATACACTTAAAGGAATTGGCGGGGGAGCACCACAAGGGGTGGATGCTACGGTTCAATTGGATACAACACCGGGAACATCACCATTGGCGACGGCAGTATGAAAGCCAGACTAAAGATCTTGCTTAACGAGCCGAGAGGTATTGCATGGCCATCGTCAGCTCGTGGTGTGAATTGTCCTGTTAAGTCAGGCAACGAGCGAGACCCATGCCTTTAGTTACTAACTTCATCTGCGGATGAGGTGTACTCTAAAGGGACTGCCCGTGCTAAATGGGAGGAAGGAGTGGTCGACGGTAGGTCAGTATGGTCCGAAACCGATGGGCTACACGCGGCATACAGTGGATAAGACAACGGGCTGCGACTCCGAAAGGAGAAGCTAATCCTCTAAACTTATTCGTGGTCTGGATCGAGGGTTGCAACTCACCCTCGTGAAAATGGAATCCCTAGTAATCGCGGGTCATCAACCCGCGGTGAATGTGTCCCCGCTCCTTGCACACACCGCCCGTCAAGTCATCCAAATATCTTTTCGATGAGACTTAGGTTATTGCCTAGTTCGAATCGAAAGGGTGTGAGGAGGGCTAAGTCGTAACAAGGTATCCGTAGGGGAACCTGCGGATAGATCACCTCATAAAAATTTTATAATCATTGTGTGCAAAAAGCGCGAAATTCATAAAAAAAGATCGCGTGAAGAATACGCTAATTCATTATACATTTAATTTCCGTCAGTAAAACTTGAAGTGTAAGAAAATAACTTTTCTTATTTTATTATTTAATAATTAATTAATTTTTAATTTTATTTATTTAATTTTAGGATTAGCGATAGCTAGGTTTAACTATTTAATTTTTAAAAAATTATCTTTTAGAACTAGTTTTTAATTTTCGTCTTTCTTTTATTTGATTTCTTGCCGACTCTTAAACTCAGTAAAAAATTATCGTATTATCTTTAACTTAGGTGCTCCTCTAACTGTTGGTATTAGTTCTTTTTCTTCCTGCTTAGGCACATCTAAATGATCTAATTGGTGCACACTTCTTTGTCCAAGATTATTCGCTACTGTTATCCTGTCCGCAACAAATTGTATGTGTGCATTGTTTAATTTAAATTGTAGTTTTCTTACTTCTGGATCGTTTAAATCTAACGGAAGTCCGATGTGAACTATTTCATCGATCGTTGGAAAAGGCTTAGATGCAAGTTCTTCTGCTTGCCGTAAATCACTTCTTGGCATTGCTTTTCTAAAATATAAACTGCTAGTTATTTCTCTAATCTCTTCTGGAAATCCTTTCAATCTCTCCGAAGTCTCTTCGTCTCCAAGTGAAATCAATCTTGGAAAAATTCGAAGCTCTGGTTGCACCTCTAAAAGAGCTACTGCTGCTTGGTAATCTACTGGTTCGAATATGCCTAATTGAATTCCTAATGGTACAAGCAAATTGTCTTTTAGTGTATCCCTAATATAGTACTTCCTATCTTCAAGTGGAAATGTTCTTGAGAAAGGACTGAATATAACTCGTTCTGGTCTTACTTTAACGTAGTCTCCAATTAAACCTGTAAAAATTTGGCCTCTTGCTTTTAAATTATGAATAAAGCTATTTTTCATGTTACCACAAATATATAATTATAGCAACATTATTTAAACATTGCTTTTATTTTTATTCTTTAACCCCCACCAATACATACTTGTGAGTAAAAACTGGATTTAACATATCTGTAGAAACATCGTGTGGGTATATGTTCCTTTCTTTTACCATTATCTTGTATCTATTTTTTAGTAAGTCTTCTAATTGATCTAGTTCTTCCTCTAGGTGGGTCGTTGAAATAATCAAACCACCGGGTTTATGTACAGAATATGCAGAATCAAATATGCCTTGCCAAACTAAATAATTATGCCACACTTCCGGATGCGATGCAACAACAACGTCAAATGGTTCCTTCGTTATATCTGCTACTAGTCTTGCGTCCATGCAAAAAAATTGATAATTTGGCTTTGGGATGTACTCGTAAGTAGAAAAATCTAAGGTAACATTATCTTTTATTGCGGATTCAATAGATTCTTTATCTAAATCTATCCCAGTGAATTCTACTTCAGAACTATCTGCGCCACCTGGTTTTTTTCCAAAATGTCCACTTAGTACAAGTGCTTCGTAAGAAATCCCGCAACCAACACTTAGAATTTTTGGTTTTTCTCCAACTGGCAACTCCTCAAGAGGAACATACGTTTCTAGCATTTTTTGATAAAGTTTTCTTCCTTCGCCAACCTTCCGTGCTTTCTCTCGTAGTTCCTTTAATTTTGGGTATATACTTAGATCATCGTACGCGGTCTTTTGAAATTCGTAGGATAAATCTATTTTCAATCGAGGTTGAGTTTTGAGCCTATTATAAAGCGTTATACACATATTACTCAGAGAAGGTTTATAAATACTCTTTTTAGCATTTTTAATCACTATATCTCCGGTGCAACCCGCATCGCCCGAACTAAATGCTTAGCCGCTTCCTTAAGATTAAGTTCTCCGCCCTTTACGTAAAAGCCCCGTCTTCTAGCAATTGCAGAAACTACATCGTGATAATAATTAGCTTTACTTAAGTCAATGTCATATTTTTTCTCGAGCCATCTTCGAAGGATGTGGCTTTTTAGAATCTTTTCAGCGAATTTAACTGCATAATCATCTACTTCTTTAGTTTCGCTAACGTTTAACGCGCCTTTAATTGCTAAATTTAATTTTTCTTCCTTATCTCTATGAATGCCTCGATAATCGCTAATAATTAAATCTGGTTGGACTTTTATCCATTGGATATTTCGAGTTGTCCCAGCAACTGGAGAAACTCTAGCTGGGCTTCTTTTTGATAAGAAATTTACTAGAGAACTTTTTCCTACATTAGGGTATCCAATTAAAAGTGCTTTAGCTGGTCTGTTCTCTGTTTTTGATAAAATCAGTTCGATTAAACTTATTCGGTCTCCACCGGTTGCTCTTGTTGCACTAAAATAAATTCCTTTATTTTCTAGTTTAATTCTTGGAGCGTTTTGTGCTAATAGATCTTCTTTGTTTGCAATAACAAGTAATTTTTTACTACCTGATATTTTTTCAATAATTGGTAATTTTGTTCCTGCAATGTCTCTAGCATCTACTATTTCCATGACTACGTCTACTCCCCGAATCATGTCTTTAAGCATTTTCCACTTTGGGGGTAAGTAGTTTTTACTATTTACATCTATTTCATATCCTCTTGCGTTTTTCACGTATATACTAGCTACGGCAGTATATAAAATGCTTCTGATGAATCTGTGTATAAACAAAACAACTCTTTGAATATTTTCTACAACTTTTTAGCAATATTTTTACATGTTTTTTACCGCTTTTTTATAAAATGTTTTCTCCCGAGAAAATTATTTGCGCCCTTTTTTACCTGTAAACAACAACTGATCATATACTACTAATAGTATTAAGTTCCTATTTAATCAACTACTAATACACATTTTCATTTCAAGAACCTTTTTATATATTTTCGCATTAGTTACTGCTGCACAAAAACAAAAAGAGAAAAACGCGTTTGTAAACGCGGGCGGTTAAAGGTGAATCCTATGGTAAAAAAATATGTATTATTTACAACTCCAACATGCGTAGCATGTCCACCAGTTAAAAAATATTTAGCTGAACTAGAAACAAAAGGAATGCTTAGTGGACAAAATTACAATGTGGCTAGTGATGAAGGCTATGAGCAAGCAGTAACATGCAATGTGACAAGGTCACCAACAGTAATCTTCTTTGATCAAAACAATCGAGAAGTAGCTCGGGCAAACAACGTAAGCGAAATCAAAAGCATAATATACGATTATTAATTTAGGGGTAAAACAGATGACAGAAAACCTTATTGACAAGATAAAATTGGCTGGAATGGTTAGTACACTTAGGGTAAATGGTGGAGGGTTAATCGTACAAAGAGTTTTTACAAAAGATAATATCGATCCGTATTCTACTGTTGAATACGAACTTAGGTCATCTACAATTAGAAACCCCGACGGAAGTGTTGTTTTCGATTTAAAAAATGTTGAAGTTCCAAAATTCTGGACGCAGGTTGCGACAGATATTCTAGCTCAAAAATATTTTAGAAAAGCAGGAGTACCTCAATTTAATCCTGATGGTTCTGTTAAAATAGATGAAAGCGGAAAAATCTTAACGGGTAGTGAAACCAGCGTAAAACAAGTCGTCAAAAGAATGGCTCATTGCTGGAGATACTGGGGAGAAAAATACGGTTACTTTTCTTCACCAATTGATGCGCAGGTATTTGAAGATGAAATCGCGTACATGCTACTTCATCAGATGGCCGCACCAAATTCGCCACAATGGTTCAATACTGGACTAGCTTTACAATATAATATTACTGGTACTTCACAAGGGCACTCTTATGTTGACCCATTAAGCGGGCAATTAATGACTTCCACAGATGCATACACACATCCACAAGGCCATGCTTGCTTTATTCAATCTTTAAACGATGATTTAGTTAATGAAGGAGGAATATTTGACTTAGTAGTTCGGGAAGCAAGAGTATTTAAGTACGGAAGCGGAACTGGGTCAAATTTTTCCATGCTAAGAGGCAAATCAGAAAAACTAAGCGGTGGCGGAAGCAGTTCTGGATTAATGAGCTTCTTAAAAATATTCGATCGGGCTGCTGGCGCAATAAAATCTGGTGGAACCACTCGTCGTGCCGCTAAGATGGTAATTGTAAACGCTGACCATCCGGAAATCGAAGATTTTATTATGTGGAAAGTTGAAGAAGAATCAAAAGTTGCAGATTTGTACACAGGAAGCAGGTTAAATAGTACGCACTTAAATAAAATTATTTCAATTGCAGCGAAAAATAATACAACGGATTGGAGGTCTAATGTCGAACTTAAAAAATCAATAGTTATGGCACTAGCAAATAATGTTCCATACTCTTATGTTATGCGTGCTTTACAATTATTCGAACAAGGTAAAACTGAATTTGACCTTGATGTTTTTGATACTCACTATGAAGGAGATGCATACAATACCGTAAGCGGACAAAACAGCAATAATACTGTTCGAATTACTAATTCATTTATGGATAAAGTAAATTCAGATGCTTATTGGGATTTAACTGCCAGGACAAACGGAAAAGTAATGAAATCGCTTAAAGCAAGAGAATTATTTGATAAAATTGCTTATGCAGCTTGGGCATGCGCTGACCCTGGTTTACAATTTGACGATACTATTCAAGAATGGCACACATGCGCAAGCGATGGTAAAATTAATGCAACAAATCCATGCAGCGAATACGTATTTTTAGATGATACTGCCTGCAATTTAGCAAGCATCAATTTAATGAAATTTTTAAATGATGAAAAAGGAGAATTAGAAGTTGATAAATTTTTACATGCAACGCGGCTTTGGACAATCGTATTAGAAATAACTGTATTAATGGCACAATTCCCAAGTAAGGAAATTGCGATGAAAAGTTATGATTACCGGACCCTTGGTTTAGGGTATGCGAATCTTGGTACTCTATTGATGGTTTTAGGAATTCCTTATGATAGCGATAAAGGAAGAGCAATTGCTGGAGCAATAACTGCGATAATGTGCGGTGAAAGTTATGCAACAAGCGCTGAAATGGCAAAATACTTTGGTCCATTTAAGGCATATGAAAGAAACAGCAAACACATGCTTAAGGTAATTCGAAATCATAGATTAGCCTCTTATAATGCACCTGTTTCAGCATACGAAGGACTATCTGTTACCCCTATGGGAATTGATCCAAAATTCTGCCCAGAATATTTAATTAAGTCTGCTCGAGAATCCTGGGACAAAGCTTTAGTTGAAGGAGAAAGGCATGGGTTTAGGAATGCTCAAGTTACAGTTATCGCTCCAACTGGAACAATCGGTCTAGTTATGGATTGCGACACTACTGGTGTTGAACCTGATTTTGCAATTGTCAAATTCAAAAAATTAGCTGGAGGCGGATACTTTAAAATTGTAAATCAAAGTGTCAAGAGAGCATTAACTAAACTAAGCTATACTGACGCGCAAATAAAAGAAATCGAAGATTATTGCAGAGGACATGGTACTTTACTAGGTTGTCCACACATTAATTTCGAATCTCTTCGAGCTAAAGGTTTTACTGATGATAAATTGCAGTTAGTTGAAAAACAAATGCTAGGTGCGTTCGACTTATCTTTTGTGTTTAACAAATTTACGCTTGGTGAAGATTTTTGTGTACAAAAGCTTAATCTTACAATTGCACAGTTAAATGATCCAAAATTAAATGTTCTTGAATCTTTAGGTTTCACACAAGACCAAATAAAAGACGCAAACGATTTTGTTTGCGGAACTATGACTATTGAAAATGCACCTCACTTAAAAGAAGAGAATTATGCAATTTTCGATTGCGCAAATAAATGCGGAAAATATGGTAAGCGTTACATCCACTATGATGCACACTTAAAAATGATGGCAGTTGTCCAGCCATTTATATCTGGTTCAATAAGTAAAACGATAAACATGCCTCATGAAGCATCTATTGAAGAAGTAAAAGTTGCATACATGAAAAGTTGGAAACACATGCTTAAAGCAATTGCACTTTATCGGGATGGAAGTAAACTTTCACAACCATTAAACAGCGTAGCTAAAGAAGCAAATGAACTTCTTGCATTAGTGGGGTCAGAAGAAGATCAAATTAATGAACAAGTTGATGCAAAACAATTGCATGAGGAAATACTTGTTAGAGGTCAAAGAAGAAAGCTCCCAACAAAAAGAGAAGGTTTTGTTCAGGAAGCAAGGATTGCAGGACATAAAATGCATCTTCGAACTGGTGAATATCCAGATGGCGAATTAGGAGAAATATTTATTGATATGTACAAGGAAGGGGCAGGATACAGGTCTATACTAAACTGCTTTGCAATCGCTGTTAGTAAAGGTTTACAATATGGTGTACCTCTTGAAGAATTTGTTGAAACATTTGCTTTTACCAGATTCGAACCAAGTGGTGCAGTAATGGGAGATGAAAAAATCACAAACGCAACAAGTATGCTCGATTATGTGTTTAGAGTACTTGAACGCGATTATTTAGAAGGCGGAAGGAAGAAGGACACTTCTGTTAGTGAGCAGGTGCTAAAACCGACTCATAGTGTAAAAGCAGTGGAAGCTCATGCTTCAAGTACACATGTCTTAAGTACTGCTATGCCTAAACTAGGAGAATCAAAAAGTACGGGCACGTCAACATCAATTCCGATGTCTTCAATTATTGTTGCAGTAGATAATGCTAAACTTCAAGGTTATACTGGAGAATCATGCGGCAGATGTTCTAGTATGAAAGTAAAAAGAAATGGAGCTTGCAGTGTATGCGTTGATTGTGGAGAAACGACGGGATGTAGCTAAAGCGTGTCTTACTTCTCTTTAAAATTCTGTAAAAACACACTATCTGATGGTTTTAGGATCCGTCTTAGGGAGATTGTCGCAATCCAAAGTTTTAAAGTTATTTTTACCACTTGGGGAGGTTAATTCAATTTCATAATCCTTTCCAGTAGATTTAATTTTCACCTTAATATTTGGACCAAAACTATCGACATTAAATTTACCCATAAATCTGCTTACTAACTGTCCGTCCTTAATGCATTCAACATTTTGTTCCACAAACTTTCTGTCTAAACATCTCATGTTTCTTTGTCCATCTTCAGTTTGACAATAAATCTGGTTGATTTTTTCTTGTTCTTTTTGTTCGTACTCATCCTCTTTTTTATCTATATATTCACAATCCCATACGCTTGTTTTGGTTACTTTGCCACTATCTGATTTAAGTTCTAAATCTCTTCTTTTTACACCTTTATCGAAAGTTATTCCTCGAACGGTTAATTTCATAAATTTCGAAAATGCTTGTCTATTTATATATTGAAAATCTCTATACGATCCATCCTGGTTTGCACATCTAATCCTGCTTTCTGCTAATGGTACAGTATCTTGACAAACTAAAACCGTGCCTTGGCCCATCTTTTCACACCATTTGTCTGGATCGTTAAACTGTTTTTGTAAATAGTCATTCTTTGGTTTTTTGCATCCAAAAATTAAAGTAGCAGCAATTGCAGTTGTAACTACTAGTTTTGTAATTCTTTGAAATGATAATAATCTAGACAAAATCTCACCATTTATATTTAGTCATTTAATCTTTAAATATCTATCTCTTTTAACCAGAACTAGCGACTTTTGCATAAAATAAGTGTTAATTTATAGAAAAATATATATTTATAAATATTTTTATTCACATTTAGCTAATGGATAGTATAAGAAGAAGACATACTCATAGAACTCCAAGGCCTAATACTACTGTTGTCGAAGAAAGTTCGGGTCCCAAATCACTTGCAGTTTTTTGGAGGATAATGCCATTAAAATCAGACCCAATTACATTAAGCAAAACAGGTATAGTTGGAAAATTAGAATTTGGATTTCATATAGAACATAATAACTTGGACTCCATCTGGCGATTCTATCTAAGATTGGAAAGTACAATTAAGTCGGTTAGGGCTGCAAAAAGAAGATTAATTTTTTCTATAAAGGATGCAGTAATTCTATCGCTTTCTAAAATAGCTGAAATTGATTTTATTCATTCTGATTATCGTAAGTCATATCATTATCTCGATTTAGATCTTGCTGCTAGAACCTCTCCTTTAGTTTTTTTCAATGTATTAACTATACTAGCTAAAATAAAGCAACAAACTAGAAAATATAACGGCCAAGAGCTTTTAGCTTCGAATCATGATGGTGTTAACTCTCCCCCAAATCAGGGGATGGTTTATCTAAGCTCCGAAGAACTTGGACTTATTTCTGCCAATGATCAAATATAAAAAAATAAAAAACAAAAAAAAAGAAAAAAAGAATTTATTGTATCTGGTATTGCGTACTAACAGTTGCGCTAACTTCTATTTCTCCACTAGATAGTTGTGTCGGTATGCTTGAATCCTCCTTCATCATCGCTAATCCGCTATAACCATAATTTCTTGGTGCGTAATTAAATGTTGAAGTTTCGCTTCCCATAATCGCTTTTCCTAAAGAAACACCAAGTCCATCAGCAATGTTTTGTGCCTTTAATTTCGAACTCATGGCTGCTTTTTTAAGAAGTGCGCTTTCAAGCTCTCTTCGAGTCTGTTCTTGTAATGTAAAACTAATACCATCCACAAAAGTCTCATTTACGCCTACACTACTTCCGCTATCGATTACGTTGCCGCCTAATTTAAGGTCAGTTAGTTCAATTGAAATTGTTTGAATTGTCTGATACCCTGCCAGATAAGATTGATAATAACTCGAAGTGTAACATTTAACATCTCCAGACTCGCATGGTTTTTGTTTATACACCGGTACAACCTGATAAGACGTTGTCTTAATGCTCTTTTCTGGAACGCCTATTGAAAGCATTTTTGTTTTAAAGTTACTCACTAAAGCCGCGTTATCTGATTGCGAAGTTTTAGCATCTTTTGATTCTGTTTGTATCCTAAATGCAATTACTAATAAGTCTGGACTAACTTTCTCTGTTGCAGTTCCAGAAACCGAAATTTTGTTTAACTGCTGTGCATTATCTGAGTTTAAATAAATATTTGGAGCGGATTTAGAAAGTAAATATGCGCCGCCTAATATTGCGATTGCAATGATTATCGCGATTATTATTCCTTTTGAGCCGTTACCATAAACGATTGGATTGTCTTCTGTTGCCATTTTATCACCAAGTTAGCTACAGCTAAGGATTAATAAAAGACTTTTGGTTTAGTTCGGAATCTGCCTAAAAGCAGTAAATTTACTAATCGACTAATTTTGGTCCGATAAATTTCTTATTCTTTACAAACTTTGCATTAGAAAAAGAATCAAAATGTTTTTGTTCCCAGATATCATCTCTTAACTCTCTGCTTTGCCGGATTACATTTACCGTTGGTTCAACGTTTGTTACATCGATCTCGTCCATTTTATTAAATGCAGTTAATATTTCTTCCAGTTGCGGTACTAATATTCGTACTTCTTCTGTAGTTAGTCTTATTTTTGCATTTGCCGCTGCCTTTAGTAATGCTTCTTTATGATCCGTCATTTTTTCACTTTTTACTCTTTTTTATCTAGACCCTCTTTTACTTTATAAGCTCCTCCACTTATTGCAGCTATACATAAAGGACATGGCCCAAGAAATGCTGCTTCAGCTAATGCTGCGCCTATTAATGCAACACCTGCTGCTATGTCGTTTTTATTCATAAAAAAATATGTCTATTAACTTTTAATAATCTACGGTTTTTAATAAATCTATGGCTTTGCTCAACAAAACTATTTTACTATTATTTATATTTTTAATTAGTTTACAAACACTTTCCCATTCACAGGAAGTTAGGATTGGTACTTATATAATAAATGCTGGCAAGTTTGACCCTCAAAGCGGAAGCTACACTGTTGATTTTTATCTTTCTATGCAGTGCGAAGTAAATTGTTCAGCAAATTTTGAATTTGCAAATGGCAGATCTACAACTGTTGATAAAATCACTGATCTACCGAATAACAAATTCTATAGGATACAAGCTAATTTACAAAATTCTCCTGATTTTAGGAAATTTCCATTTGATAGCCAGGAATTAACTATTGAAATAGAAGATAAAACAAAGACCAAAAACGAACTTGAATATGCAATAAATGAAAAAGAAACCGGAATTTCAAAATCTGTCTCATTTATTGGCTGGGATTTAAAAAACTGGAGTACAAGGGTTGAATCTATTGAATACCCCGTTTATGATGAAGTTTACTCAAGGTATATATTTTCTATAAATCTGCAAAGAGAAAGCCTTTCATCTCTTCTAAAGGTATTCTTTCCAGTTATGCTAATTCTCTTACTTAATTTCTTTGCACACTTTCCAAATCCAGATAAGGTTGCAAGTAGAATTACATTGCACACCTCCTTTATCATTGCAGCCGTAATGTTTCATGTAGCAATCGGTAACCAATTGCCTCCTTTAGGATATTTGACTCTAGCCGATAAATTTATGTTTGCAACCTACCTTTCATTAGGTTTTAGCATGCTTTCTTCAATAATTATACTTGAACTGGTGGAAGAAAAGAAAGAACAATTGGCTAATACAGTACATAAATTTTCAGGTCTTCTTAGCGTAGTTCTTTGGGTACTTGCCATGATAATCGTATATTTAACAAGATAAAGCCCATACTATTCCAACTAAATCGCGCATGTTAATTCGTTAAGGTCTACGCTCGTTCATACCCAAGAGCGGAGATTATCCACTCAAAAAGCCCATTTCAGTGTAGTTCCTAATGCATTAATTAGCGGGCTTTAATTGTTTTGGTATGGCAGGACACATCTGTTTTAATTATTTCTTTTTTTGCTTAACTATGTCCTATTTTAAACATATCTAAATAATGATATATTGATTACATGCTTGATCAAACAGAAACAAGGAAAAAAAATCCTGAAAAAAAGATTCTAAGGCACATGTTTTCAACATTTTTGTTGTGGTTACTTTCAAAAAAGGAACTGCATGGCTATCAGATAATGAAATTGCTAGAAGAAGACCATGGCTATAAAGTAATATCTGCAAATCAGCTTTATCCTATGCTAAATTTTCTTTTAAAAAACAATTTGATTTCAAAAGTAAACAAACAACAGGGTAAGCGAATCAGAAAGGTTTATTTTATAACGAAGCAAGGTCTGAAAAAACTGGAACTTTTAAAAGCAAAAATGAAAAAAAGTTCACTTAGAAGTCAATTTCTAAAAGAAATGATTGCGTGATATTTATGCATCAAAATTCTATTCTTTCACTAAAAGATATATGGAAAATTTATACAATGGATGGCGAGGAAGTTCCAGCATTAAAAAATATAAATTTAGATATCAAAGAAGGTGAATTTATAAGTATCCTTGGGCCATCTGGGAGCGGGAAAAGTACACTATTGCATATTATCGGTCTTTTAGATGAGCCTACTAAAGGCCAAATATTATTAAACGGAAAAAATGTAAGTACGCTTACTGAAAATGAACGTGCATATATTAGGGGAAAGGAAATTGGTTTTATTTTTCAAAGTTTTAATTTGATTTCAAATTTAACTGTACGTGAGAATGTTGCTTTGCCCTCCCTTATATATAATCAATCACAGGAATCAGCCAATGAAAAAGCAGAATATATCCTACAGATGGTTGGAATGCATGATCGGTTAAATCATTATCCAAACCAGTTAAGCGGCGGTCAGAAACAAAGGGTTGCTATTGCAAGGTCTTTAGTTAATTCACCAGAAATAATTCTTGCTGATGAGCCAACTGGAAACCTTGATTCAAAAACTGGTGCTGATGTCCTAAATATGCTTATTGAACTTAATAATAAAGGCAAGACTGTTGCGATAATTACTCATGACCAGTCAGTAACTAAGCTTACTAAAAGAACTATAAAAATAAAAGATGGTGAAATTGTATGAACTATAATATTAAAAAATTATTTGTTTTGTTGGTTTTGATTTTTTCCTTATCCTTATCCTTTTCTACTCTTACAATCGATAGTTACAAAACAGTACCTGAATTGCTTAAACCTGGTCAGGAAGGAATTATACAAATTACCTTGAAAAATCCGCCTCCATCTTCTACTAGTTCTGCAAGTGCAATATACGACATATCTGCTTATTTTAATGACCTAAATGGTATAGTTTATACTACGCAAAGTCCAGTTTTTGCCGGAACTTTGGATAGTGGCGGAAGCATCATCATAACTGCTGGATTTAAAGTTTCTCCAACTTCAAAAGGAGGGATAATTTCCGCACCATTTTACATAACTCAAAAAGACTCCTCTTATAGGCAGAATGTAGTTATTCCAATAAAAATTTCAAACCCGCCATTTATTTCAATGAGTTCTGATCGTTCCACTGTAAAAAGTACTGATATTGTAAAATTAACTCTTACAAACAATGGCGGAAGTACGACAAAAACCTCGCTAAAAATAAAAGAAGGAAGTGATTTTTCTTTTATCGGGTATGATAGTTATTATATCGGAGATTTATCGGGAGTCAAAACCTTTGAACTTAATTTTGATTTTAGACGCGCTAATGAAGGTGTAAACAGTATTCCTCTGGTACTTAGCTATCAGGAAGAAAATGGAGACATATTAAATGAAACAAAATATCTTTCTTTAACCGTTAAAAAAGACAAGGCAGATATTTTATTTACTCAAAATTCAGTAATATTAACTACAAAGCAATCTGCGCTCAGTTTAAATCTTAAAAATATCGGAAGAAAATTGGAAAATCTTAGGTTAGTTTTAACTGATACAAAAATAAAGCCCACTGAATCTAAAGAAACCAAGATTGGGGATATTGAATCTGGCGAATCAAAAAATATCTCAATAAATGTCTTTGCGGAAGTACAACCCGGAGTTAATAATATGAATATTAGTTTGAAATGGGTAGAAGATGATGTAGAAAAGGAAGAAGAATTTTCCATTCCTATTTCAATTTCTTCAGATGCTGATGTAGGTATTTATCTTGATGCTAAACCATCACCTTTAATTTCAGCAATGGATCATACTCTATCTATTCTGGTGTCTAATATTGGTTCTTATAAAATTGAAAATGTAGAAGTTTCGCTTGATCGGGCAGATTTCTTCGAGATTTTAAATGCGCAAAATTCACAGTACATAGGAAGCCTTGAAAATGATGATTTTAGTACTGTGCAGTATAAAATAAGGTTAAATAAAGTTTCTGCAGGAAACTATCCGTTAAATGTCCTTGTCAAATATAAAGACAAGTCTGGTTCATGGATAAATAAAAATATCTCTACAAGTGTGGGGATAAGAAGTGCTGATTTTGCACAGAAACAAAACACTAACCCCCTGATTTATATTGTTGGGGCAGGTCTGGTTCTTGGAATCGGATATTATTTCTACAAAAAAAGATTTGTAAAGAAAGCATAAATCTTAGGTGCTGTTTTGAAATCATTGGAAATAATAAACTACGCTATAAAAAGTTTACGGCATCGGGAACTGCGTTCTTACCTTACGATTATAGGAATAATTATCGGTATCGGTGCGGTAGTCGCACTGCTTTCTATTGGGCAGGGTTTTAGCGATGAGGTAAACAAGCAACTTTCTAGTTTTGGATCAAATACAATTTTTGTTGCACCCGTATCAGAATCCCAGACTTCAAACTTAGCATTTACATCTCCTGGAAGTATAACTACTTCTGGAAAGCTTTTTGAGAAAGATGCTGAAAGGCTAAAGAAGATTGGCGAAATAGATACAATCTCAAAAGTAGTTAGCGGTAGAGGTTCAATTGGCTTTAAGGAAAAACAGATAACTTCTACTGTACAGGGAATCGAACCAGGTATATTTGAGAAAATTACTACGATTGAAATCGAAAACGGACGGTTTTTGGTTGAAACAGACCAGCGGGTCGTTGTTATCGGTTCATCGATTGCAGACGGTTCTTTTGACCGGAATATCATCGGGGTAAATAGCTTTATTACAATAAATGGAAAAAAATTTCGGGTTGTTGGTGTTTTGAAAAAAACTGGCGGTGGTTTTGGGCCAAGTTCTCAATTGGATACAAGTATTCTGGTTCCATTTAAGGAAGCTCAAAATCTTTTTAAGGAGAACCTCGCTGAAAATGAAGTTGGTTCACTGGCTATTAGCGTTAAGGACGGGACGAATATCGATGATGTGTCTGATCAGATTACTTTAGAAATTGCAAGCTCACACAAACTTCGGGTTGAGGACAAGGACTTTAGCGTAATAAACCCAAAAACAATTCAGGAAAGAATCGGAAGTATTATTGGCCTAGTTACTATGTTTTTAGGTGCTGTTGCAGCAATCTCCCTTATTGTTGGGGCAATTGGCATTGCCAATACTATGTTTACCAGTGTTCTTGAGCGAACAAAAGAAATCGGTGTCTTAAAATCTATTGGAGCTACAAATGACAATGTTCTGCAAATTTTTGTTTTTGAAAGCACTCTGCTTGGTGCTCTTGGGGGTTTAGTTGGTTCTGTTCTTGGCCTTATAGTAGTTTACTTACTTAGTTTCTTTGCAGTTCCAGTTTCAATCAAATTTGAGATCGTTGTTTTTGGGACTATTTTTTCTGCTTTAGTTGGTTTTGTTTCTGGGTTTATTCCTGCAAGAAATGCTGCAAGACTTTCTCCTGTTGATGCGTTAAGGTATGAATAATTTTTACTTTCTTGTCTTATTCCCAGTTTGAGCGTAAAAATTTTGTTTGTTCTTGTTTTTTACCTCCATTTAAGTCATCGCTTACTTGATAAATGACCCAAAAAAAGTTAATAGCTCCATTCTTCTCTTCTATCGGACCGTCCCAAGATGCTTCATCGTTCCAGCCATAAAAAATGATTTTTCTTGTCGGACCATACGGTTCTGTTTTCCACTTTTGCCAGTCTTTTTCATCTATGCGCTGTATTTGCCAAGTGCCAGAAGAATCCGCAAGTGTCCATGAACCATCTAGTTTTAATTCTAAAATCCGCGTTGGGGCATAGTAATTTTGTATGCTTTCTCCAGCTGCTGTTTCGATATACTTTATACTGGCGTTCCTCCATTTTCCAACTATATCCGAATTTTCGCTACTCGGGCTCAATTTTTCTATTATGTTTTCCATCTTTTTTGAATCTGGATTTTGATTTTTATCACCGGTACATCCATAGATCAAGATAGAAAAAATTAAAATTAGTAAAAAGAGTTTGTTCATTTATTCTTTCACCCTTGCTATAGATCTAATCTCCTACTACAAATTTATTTAAAATTTCTTCCATTACTGCTTTGTATCTATCTATCTTGCTCTTTTCAATCGCATAATTTAGTCTATAAACCCAAGGTCCATTCCTGAAAAATACTGTCTTATAATACATAATTGAATTTGTTTCTGAATTTGGTCCTTCTATTTCTATTACATACGCATCTCTGTTTTTGTATAATATATTTTGTTCTCTAATTATCTTATCGTTCGCGCTAGCAAGGTTTAGTTCGTAATTTTTAAATTCTTCTGAATTATTTTCCAATCCTTTCCATATCTCAACTAAAAATCCATCACTTATCTTATCGTTTTGATCCTCAAGAACAGAACTAAATTCGAATATCCCATTTTTACTCTGATCAATTTTCCATCCTTTGGGATAGTAAATAAAAAAATTAGGTGAGGAATAATATGTATATTCTACTGCTGTTTTAGGGCTTACATTCGCAGTTGTATTTGTAGTCTTTGTAATCCCATTATTATTTGTGTTATTTGTCTGTAAACACCCAAAAATCAATAAGAAAATACATAAAACTGATGTTAAAGTTAGATTTTTCATGTTTTTTTCTATAACTTAACATTTAAAAGGTTAGTTTTTGTTATTCGCTTATGGTTTATGAGTTTCTTACGTCTTTTTTGGATATTTTTTCCCTGTTGCTTGATATAGTTGGCTTATTGCTACTCTTATTCTCCTCAATTTTAACTGTAACTAGAATCGTGAAAGCTGAAATAAAAACAAAAGAGACTTTTAAGGAAATTGAAAATATAAAACGTATTTTTATTCAAAAAATTATTTTTGCACTAGATTTTTTTCTTGTTGCTGATTTAATTAAATTAGTTCAAGTTTCAAGTATAACTGAGGTAATTTCTTTGGCTGCGATCGTATTAATTAGAACAATTTTAAGCTGGTCTTTAAGTAAAGAAATACACCTGCATCAAGAATAACTGTCCCAACTAAGTTACTCCATATAAATTTTATTTTATTTCCCGCCCATTGTCTGATAAATCAGATATGCGTTAAAGAGCAAAATGACTAGTGCAAATACACTCGCAGCAATCGTCGTTATTTTTTTATTAACAAATTCACCCATTAGTTTCTTGTCGCTAGTATAATATATCAAAGGAATTAATGGAAGCGGAATCATTAAACTTAGTATAATTTGGCTGTAAACTAAAACCTGTAATGGTTCGATTTTTAGTAATATTGCAATTAATAACGGAATTACATTTATTACACGTGTAATTAATCTGCGTACAGTTGCGCTAATTTTAAAATCAGTCAAACTTTCCATTATACTTTGGCCAGCCAAAGTTCCGGTTATTGAAGAAGAAATGCCTGCAGATAATAGTGCGACTGCAAAAACTAAAGATGCTAAAGAACCAAATAATGGTGTAAGTGTTTTATATGCTTCTTCAATAGTTGCGACAGTTATGCCATTAGCGAAAAATGCCGCCGCTGCCATAATTAATATCGCTGCATTGATTAATCCTGCAACAAAAAGAGAAGATATATTCTCAACTATGTGGTAATTTAATGCTGTTTTTTTATCGAGCCCATTCCTGTTTTCCCTAAGTTTATTTTTAAGTAACCACGAATGGACAAATAACGCGTGAGGCATAACGGTCGCTCCGATTATCCCAACTGCATAAATTATTGTTTCCCCTGTTAGTTTGGGAGTTATTGAGCTTAAACCAATCAGGGTTATATCTGGTCGTGTGATAAAAAGTTCATAAATATACCCCACACCGATTACAGATACGAACAATATGAATGCATACTCGAGCGTACGAAATGTTTTCCTTGTTAAAAATAATAATAAAAGTACATCTAAGATCGCTAAAAAAGTCCCAATCAAAAGCGGAATTCCAAATAAAAGGTTAAGCGCTACAACAATTCCTAAAAACTCAGCTAAGTCTGTTGCAATTATTGCTATTTCTGCTAACAACCAGTATAAAAAAACAAGGAACTTATTTTTCCACTTAATTTTTACAACTTCTGCTAGAGAGTAACCTGCAATTCCAAGTTTTCCAGATAAATACTGAAATAACATTGCCATAATGCTAGATAACCATACAATCCAAAGTAGGTCGTAGTTAAATTTCGCACCAGCACTAATTGAGGTTCCCCAGTTACCTGGATCCATGTATGCTACGCTAACTATAAGGCCAGTACCAAAAAATGCCCAAAACTTCTTATCTATTAGTATATTTTTTAGTGTGTTAATATTCATTTATCAAAACCTTTGTAGCCGTCGATCTTACCCATCTCTCCGGTCAAGTTTGTTTACTATCTGGTAATATGCCTCTACGGTCTAATTCTTCATAAAAAAGTTTTATACATAAAACTTTTTATATTCCTATGTCTAATTCTAATGTGTATATCTATGTTTGTTTTTAGCTAAAATTTTTAAATATGTTTTTAAATATTGCCTAAATATTTACTCTCATGCGATTTTCTTATCTGTTAATTAGCTTTTTGATGATTTTGTCGGTTTCTTTTTCGGTTTCATTTCCTGATTATGCAAAATATCTTTACAAATCAGAAAATGTAAATCTAACCTCTATTGAAAACTTTACTATTAATAGTAGCAATTATTCTTTGGTAAAATATTCTGGTGCACCTATTTTGCTTTACAAAGATGATCTTTTACTAAATGACGTAACTCAGATCACATTTGCAATACAGACCTACTACAAGAATACTTTTTATGTAAAACAAAGTGAACTAGATACTATTCGGGATTTATTGCTTAATTACAATCAAAGTAGGAATGACGGTGGAAAATTCAAATCTCCCCCTAGCGAAGAATACGCTTGCAGAAACGCATTATTATTAAACGGTTTTAACTATGGTGGAACCAAGATCTATTGCGACAGTACGGAAAATTGCAGTAAAATTGCAGTGATATTTTATACTGCGCCATATACTGAAGGAGTAAGAAGACAATATGATTTAGCTACAACAACTAATCTGCTTCGGGCCTTTGCAACTGCAAGTTATGGCAATGATCAAATACTAACTAAAAATTTCCTTCTTTTAGATAATCTTTCAGAATCAAATATAAATAATTCTTTAAGTCAGATTTCCTCATCAGTTACTTTGTTAGGCCAATATAAAAATACTATTGAAGGTACTGTTTTTAGGACTCCAGTTGGAGATTCCAGGGGAGCAGACTGGCAAAAATGTATTGTACAAAATTGTTTTGGTATCTGTCCAGACCTATCTTTTAATGGATCTGCCCTAAACACTTTAAATGCCAATATTACTTCATTAATATCTCGAATCGGCCCTTATATAAATTATCAATCTGTTGCTCAAAAGACCTACTCTTCTACTACTTCAAGATTGAACTACACTGAAACTGAAAAAATGTCTTTATACTATACAAATGTATATCTTCCTCTGTTTGATGATGCAACACAAACTGCGTCAGATGCGGATTCTGTGCTATCATTAATCCTAAGCACCTCTCTTCAAAATAAAGTTGGTAGATTAAAGGAGTTATCCTTATCAATAAATAAAAGCATTTCTGGAAGAAACTTTACCTCTATTGAAGCTGACTTAGATGAGTATTCTACGTTAATTTCTAACATAAAATCTACATTGCCAAAAGTGCAAACATACTACAATGCAACGATAACTGCTAAAAAAGAAACGGATGTAGAAATATTTAAATTATATTCTCAAGAACTCTCTGCAGATTCCAAAACAAGATTTGACAAAGTTAGAAGTTATGTTTCAAGCTTAGATAATCTATTTAAGAGTGGTAGTGCATCTGAAACACAATTATCGACTCTTGCAGAAAGTTATAAAAATGCAACAAAAGCCGCCAGTGCAATAAATCAGGCTGAACAATCTAAACCTATAAGTATTTTATCCAAATTCAGAACATTTTCAAGAAATGTAAATAGTGCGTTAGCCTCAAGTTTACCTTACTTCAAATTGAACAATTCATCTGTCCTTAATAATCGGCCTATTGTGTTTGGGAGTTTGTCTACAGCAGTATTCGTATCCTTGTTTGCGGGTGTTGTTTTTCTATCTGTGGTATACTATACTATAAGGGGACTACCAAAAAGTTTACTAAAAAAAGCAATATTCGGAATTATCATAGGTGTTCTTTTGTTTGGTGCATTATTAATCTCCGCAATATTCCATATCTACTTGGAAAAAACAGTTAATTTGGCCCAACTTAACGAGTTCCTAATTGATCTAAAAGACCAAAAAGAAGTATTTGTGTTTGTTGATACTATAAACTCACCGAGTAATGATACCTCTAGTGACATGGTTAAATGTGGTTTATCATTAGCAGATAACCTAAGAAATAAATCAATTTCATCAACTGTTTATCAATATGATGGGGCTGTATGTTCCTTAATAACAAAAGATTCCCGAATTGAAATTGCAGTAAACCAGTGCGTTGCCAATACTAAATCCAATGCTGCTTTTGTAATGCGATACTCCGGGAATCAACCAAGTTCAGTTTTTACAGCTATCTTTGATGTAAAATCATATCTTGCTGGAGACCAGCTTTATTATAAATCTTGCGCGATAAGTGATTTAGTAGCACAGCAAAAGTAATCAAATAAGGTTAATTTCATGGAACAAAAAACATTAATTACGGGCGCATTAGTAGTGCTGTCTTTGTTTCTAATCTATCTCTTCTTTTTCCAGGAACCTGATTTATCTATAAACGACATACTTAGGGATAAGACAACACCTGGGCAATTTGTTTCCGCAGTAATTTCTTCTAATAATATTTATATTGTTCAAGACTTAGTAAACTCAAATGAAAGCGTTCGTAAAAATATTCAACAATGTGGGATTGACTTTGCCGGAAGTGCTGGTTTAGCGACAAAGGATAAAAAGATATTTGCTTTTGAAGATGGAAAGTGTTATCGATTAGATAATTCTCTTAGTGTACCTATCAATAAATGTCTTCTAGAAATAAAGAACAATCTTGATTCGGTTGTTTTTTACATAAAACAGGGACAAACCTCAACATTCTATAACCAGGGGATTCTGGTTGGTCTAGGTCAAAATTATTCTAGGGGGGACTGCAATGTTAACTTCGTTAACCTGTCTAAATCTTCAGTTGCATCAAGTTCGAATAATGCTTCCGATATAATAAGAGAAATCGCTACAGACGTGATTAGGGATCCACGTAACACTAACCAAAGCAGTACTAATACATCTGCAGTTAGTGTTCAAAATCAATCAAAGTAATAAGCTAGTTCTGTAGAAATGTTCTTAGAAATGTCGGAGTTTTACTGATGCAGATTGGTAAATGGGTCTACAAAGCCAAGCTAATCCACACTTCTATTTCTTATATCTTAAGAAAGCACCAATTCCAGTAAATCCAGCTAAAAATTGTGACCCTTCAGCTGTTTTATCAGAAATCATTTCAACATCAATACTGCTCTCTCTTGCTAAATCAATTATATAATCTACAACAAGAACTGATTTTTCAACTCTTAATTCTCCTTTGCACTTGGTGCAGGAGATTCGTTCAGGTTCCTTTTGCATGCTTACAACATCCAGCGTTTCGTTGCAACTATTGCACTTATATAAATAAACTGTGCTTTGCAGTTCTTCGGATAGTAATATCTTTTCTGCTTGCCTTATCATTGTTGCTTCCTTTACTTTTTCATAACCATAAAGTGCAAGACCATTTTTTGATATTTCCTTAATAAAATTATCTATGACTTGTTTTTCCCTTATTGCTTCTTGTTCAGCAATCAAGTTTTCGCTTTTAGATAGAACTTCTCGTATTCCATATTCATCTGTATACCCTGTATCTACCATTCCTAAGATTTTTAATTGATAATTATACGGTTTAAGCTTCATGAATGAATCTTTTGCAGGGCCAGGTCCTCCAACGATTATCCCCTTAACCTTACCTAAGAAACATTCGTCCATATACTCTCCAATTCTTTTATGGTAGTACTCTATAGATTCTTCAACTAAACGTTGGTATCGTCGTTGTGATTGTCCTCCTTTTGAAACTTTGGCGTGGGCCATTGAAACTAATTTCTTTAAAATTTCGGTATTTTTACCTCTTAAAATTGCAAGTGTGGCTTCTCGACCATCCATTACAACTAATCCATATGCATCCTTTGTCTCAATCATATCCTCGAGTGGTTGTATAAAGAATTTATTATCGCATCTATACGCACTTACATTTAATTCAAAAGGTGGCTCAACAGAAAAAACTTCCATTTCAATCTTAGCCGAGTTATTGCTGGTATTTCCGCAAAATACTGCTAGTCCGTTTGGCGGAGTTGATTTAAACATTTTTAGATAGCCAATCATTCGTTCTAGTGCGCCCATAACATTTGTTTTTGTAGACTTAGATTTGATGTTACTCGCTTGGCCTAGTTCTTCTCTTAATTTGGCTGATGAATCATGAATTGGCGCTCCTTTGGCAACATATAAACTAATAAGTTCGGTACCGCTACCTTGAAATGCCCTAAGTTTTCTTAATAATTTTTTAAACTCGTATAATTTTTCACTTTCGCTCATAGTATATTGATGCCCTTTACTCTTTAAAAACCCTAATCCTAAGTCTACTATTTTATATTCTTTTTCTTTGTAACTAGTTTTATGCATACTTACGTTAAAAGCGGTTTAATAATTAGTTTTTTGTTATTTATTCTTACTTCTGCCTCTTCATCTGATTGGTTTTATGGGACCGGTAGTTCAATTACTGCCGAGCCGCTCGTTTTTCAAAATGGGATAATCATTGAAACAGAATCCGGTATGCTTTCTTTTTTAGATCAACAAGGTAATAGCCTTTGGAATACAATGCTGGAAAAATATCTAAATTCACCATCTATTTATCAAAATGAGCTTGTTGTGTCAAGTACAAATTGTAATATCTTCTTTGTAAAATCCGATGGGGCTATAAGAAAACAAATCCCAGTAAAGGCATCTTCATTTAATCCAAAAATTTGTTTTGGAACTTACGACTCCGATCGAGTATATATAAGTTCTAGTGCGGGTTTAGCAGTTATAGAAAAAAATAATAGTATAACTCCGCTTTATTTAGTTAATGCCACGCTAACTAGACCATTTGTAGATAACAGAAGAATTATTTTTGGTGCAGATAATAAATTAATTTCCATAAAACCATCCGGCGAACTAATCTGGTCAAGCTCCATTGGTCAGGTCTGGACATCAAAAGTAGTTGTTTTTTCAAATACGTTATATATCGGTTCAATTGATGGGTCAGTTTATGCTTTTAATATAATTGATGGCACTAAACTTTGGCAATTCCAAACAAACGGCTGGATTACGGGTAATGTATTATATAATAATGGGGTAGTCTATTTTGGAAGCCTGGACGGTTATTTATATGCTGTTAATTCGGTAGATGGAAAATTGATCTGGAAAACTAGAACTGATGGCCCAATCTCTGCAAGTCCTATAGTTACAAACTTCGCCGGAAATTTGGCACTTATTGCTGGTTCGGATAGTGGATCATTATATGTTTTTGAAAAATCATCTGGTAAGATACTTGCAAGATTTCAAGCACGAAATACTATTGGCGGTGTTGCAAGCATAGATTCAAATATTTATATCGCCTCAAAAGAAGGAACTATAAATCAGATAAATTCAATGCAAGGTTGTACAATAAATGAGCCCCCTGACTTAACGCAAGTCGGATTTAAAGAAATTGCGATACAAGGTGCAGCCGTATCTCAAGGTCAGGCCAATAATGTTAATCTTTTCTTAAATGGTAATCTTCTATCTAATACTCAATTAAATAACAATCTTTGGACTTATTATCTAGACCCACAAAATTTAAAACCGGGGTTAAATACTATCGAGTGCAATTTTGGTAATAGTCCTTCTTCCACTGGACAAAAACTTAATTTAAGAAGGTCTACTTCACTAGAAAAAGGAGAATTCTTAGTAACTTATCCATCAAAAGTAAAAGAGGGCGCATCAATTAATGTTTCTGTAGTTGATGCGGTTGATGGTTCAGTAGTACAAAATTTTGCAATCGATTTTAATAATAAGAAATACACTTCAAATGGAAATATTACGTTAAGCGTTCAAACTCCTGGAAAATATATTTTAACTATAAGTAAAACTGGTTTTAACACGAAACAATTCGTAATCGAAGTTGGATCACAAAACGATATTGTAACTCAATTATTACCATTCATTCTAGGTATTCTCGCGATTATACTAATTTATCAAGTATATAAAAAATTCATAAAGAAAGAGTAATTTCTGACATTAATATGTGTCTTGTCTAGCCAAAGATAAATCCTACTGCCGCAATAGTACCTACTACTAATGTTGCACCTATAATTAATGCTACGGCTAATATTTCATGCATACATACGTTTTTCTTGTTCTTTTGACATTTCTTTGTAATCTTGCAAATCATATTTTCACCTTTAACATAAAGCTTTTTTGCCTTTAATGTTTTATTATATGATTATATATGTATCTAAAAGTATTTAAATGTTGTGGTTTTTGGTAAATTTATCTGTTTGAGACCTGACTTTCGCAAATACGATTTCGCTTACGTCGATGCGAAAATGGTTAAGCATCAGGTTACGTCGAGACTGTTTCCACTACATTTTTCTTCGTTTAGAAAAATTAGCAGATTTTTCTAATACTCGCAAAGACGACTCTTTGCGAGAAAGTGCGAAATCTCCGCGTTCGTCGTAAAGATTTTTTGAGTTTGCGAAATTTGGGTGAGAAAGAAAGTATACTTCCAAATCCCATAAAAGATAATATATCAAAAAGAAAAAAAATAACAATTTCTGCATTAGGTTTTCAAAAGAAGGATCTTTACAGAATTATTCATAAATACCTATTTTTCAGCAAACTTATGCATATCTCTTTTTATAAAATAAAAATAGAAAAATGCCCATGCACAAAACATTACTATACTTGCAGTTATTATCGGGAGAGTTTTATCTATTGATACAATTACTCCTGCTATTAATGGTGGTATTGCCTGACCTAAGGCTTGTATTGACTGATTTATTCCAAGAACTTCTCCTTGGGATTTTTTATCGCTTAAATTAGATATTAATGCTGTTGAGTTTGGATATGTTAACCCATTTGATATTGAAATAAGTGGCATAACAATAAGAAACATTATTGGATCGTTTGGGATTAATATTACTAACAATGCGATTGCAAGAACTAATATTGAACTTTGTAGAATGTGGTGAGGTGAATACTTTTTAACGAACTGTCTATTAATTAAACCCTGCGTTATCGCAATCCAAATCCCAATGTACGCAAATATGTCGCCTATCTGTGACTGGTTGAAGTTAAATTTTTGAACTAAATATACCTGAAAAAATTGTGTGAAGAAACTAAAACCAAATGTTATAAGGAACACTACTAAGAACATAATTCTTAAATTTGGCATTGTTAGTGCTTTTTGGATGTTTTTAATTCCCATAAATACGTTTATCTTAGCATCTAGTTTATGCTTCAATGTCTCCTTAAAATTTAAACTCATTATTATTATGTTTAACAAACAAAGTGCTGCTGCAAAGAAAAATGGGGTTGAAAAGTTAAACCATGGGGCTAATGTTGAGTCAGATAATTTACCTCCTATAAATGGCCCTAGTATAAATCCCAAACCAAAAACCATGCCTACCATGCCAAAATTCTTTGCCTTTGATTTTTCATCGCTAAGGTCAGAAATTGCTGAAAGTGCTATTGATATATTCCCGCCAGTAAATCCGTCAATTAATCTCGCAATAATCATTACGTCTAGTCTTCCTAGTACAATTCCAATTGCGAAAAGTATATATCCAAAAAGTGTTCCAACTAAGGAAACAAGTAGCATTTTTTTCCGGCCATATCTGTCAGATAATCCGCCCAATATCGGTGCACCTATAAATTGTGCTAAAGGATAAGATGCTATAACAAGTCCAAGTAGTAGTGTTCTTTGTGCCATAGTATACTCTACTGGCAGCAAGCCTGGCCCTCCGCTTAAAAAAAGAGGGGCGAAAATAGGTATGACAATACCTAATCCAAGTAGATCAAGAAACACTGTAAAATATATGGGTAAAAATGAGGTTTTAGTTTCGTTCATCTTTGTAAATGCGGTTTATAAATTTTTAAACACACCCTTTTCTTACTTAACAGTAACGCTCTTAGCTAAATTTCTTGGCCTATCTACATCTCGATTTAGGAGAACTGCTGTGTGATACGCAATAAGTTGCATTGGAATTACTTCTAAAAACGGATACAATACATCCTCGTCTAGTTTTGGAATTTGTACCCAGATGTTAAATGAAGGGTGTGCCTTGTTACTTATTCCGATTACATACGCCCCGCGCGCTTTAGTTTCAAGACCATTGTTCAAAGTATCAACCATCGTATAATCTTCCGGAGCCAGTAAAATTACCGGAATTCCAGGTTCAATTAAAGCGAGCGTTCCGTGTTTTAATTCTCCAGCAGGCATTCCTTCAGCATGGATATAACTTATTTCTTTTAGTTTTAATGCGCCTTCAAGGGCTAGCGGAAAATTAACTCCCCGTCCAAGCATATACACATGGTTTTTAACTTTTAAGTACTCAGCTATTTCTCTTGCTTTTTGATCAAAATAAGGCAAGTTTTCTTGTAATGTTTCAGAAATTTTTTCTATTTGTTTAACTGCATTTTCCATTGAACCATTAAGGTTGCTTGCAATCAAATAAAATGCAAGAACCTGATTAGTAAATGCTTTTGTGCTAGCTACTGCAATTTCTGGACCGCAATTTATGTAAAAAACTTCCTCGCTTTCACGAGCTAGTGTAGAAGATGGGACATTTACTATGCTGATTATTTTTATTCCTTTTTGTTTTGCTTTTCTTACGCATTCTAAAACGTCAGCAGTTTCGCCGCTTTGAGAAACAGCTAAAATTACTGTATCTTTATCTAGGTTATCTACAAAATAGCTAAACTCATGTGCCATCATCACATCTAAATTGTAGTTAGCAATCCGATTTAGCATGTGTTTTCCTATTACTGCCGCGTGCCTGGCTGTTCCGCATGCAATCGCAATAACCTTTTTATTTTTCATAAAGTTAGCGAGTTTTTCTGCTGCATTTGTGTTTAAACCAAGTTTTAAT
Source organism: Microcaldota archaeon (assembly GCA_038046765.1). GTDB lineage: Archaea > Micrarchaeota > Micrarchaeia > Anstonellales > Bilamarchaeaceae > JBBSVN01. The sequence goes on from JBBSVN010000003.1 coordinate 27,320, forward strand.
GTTTGCGGTTGTCCAAATATTTCTTTTAACATGTAATGCGGATAGTTATCAAGCTCTGCCCCGTCTGCTACCCAATCTATGGTTATTGGTTTTTTCTCAACATTTTCATTTTTGAAACTATTGTAAAATAAAAGTTTAAAATTATCGTTGCTGTCTTTTTTTGCGTGTGCGATTTCCCCCTCGCTTAAATAGATTGCTTTGTTTGTCTGCTTAAAAAATGCGAGTGGATCACTTGCAAACATAATACAATTATCTGATAAACCAACAACTAAGGGGCTCTCGTTTTTCATCGCAACCATTTCTTTTTCATGTTTAGATGAAATCGCAACAATTGCAAATGAACCTTTTATTTTTCCTGAAACAATTTTTGCTTTTTCAAAAAGGTTACCTTCTGCTTCTTCAAATAAATGTGCAACTACTTCGCTGTCTGTTTGGGATTTAAACGTATGATCTCTTTTTATTAAGTCTTCTCTTAATTCCAAATAATTTTCGATTATTCCATTATGAACTATTGCGATTTCTTCTTTGCAATCTGTGTGCGGGTGCGCGTTCTGGTCAGTAACTCCTCCATGTGTTGCCCATCTGGTATGGCCTACGAGTACATCTGAGACTCCTTTTTTTGTTGCAGAAGTTATTCTTCCTTTTTTCTTTTCAACATTCAGGCCGTTTTGGTCGTAAAAAGCATATCCCCAGCTGTCATAACCTCGGTATTCTAGAGTTTTTAGTCCACTTACTAGTTCATTAATATGAGTATCAGTTGGTTTTAATTTTAACATTCCAATAATTCCGCACATATCTGCACCTCGATTATAGAACGTTCTAGCGAAGTCTTTTTAAACTGTATCTAAATTAATTTTTAATAGTATTAAAAAAATATTTGTAGTAGTAGATATAGAAAACTAAATTCGTGGTTGTTGCATATGAAATTACTTTCCGATGATGAAAAAATGCTTAGCTGTGTTGAACTTAAAGAAGATCAAATAAATGTTCTTTCTAGTGACAGAATACAAATACTTAAAATGTTAAGTTCCCGGCCTATGTATCCAGCTGAAATCGCCCGCATGTTAAAAATTCAAATACAAGCCGTTTACTATCATATTAAAATTCTAAAAGATGCTGAACTTATAAAATTCTCAGGTTACGAAGAAAAACAGGGTGCAATAGCAAAAACTTTTTCTATTAATTCAAATGCAATTGCAATTGTAATCAATGAAAAAGGTTGGAAAAAATATTCTCCAATAAACAGGTCTATTCCAAAAATTATTTCTCCCTTTATTAATCATGATATTTTCGACGCAAAATTTGTTCTTGGTTCTCCTGAGCCTCACGGCAAATACAGGGCACGTGGAAGTGAATTTACCGTACTTGAATTAGCAATGTTGTTTGGTAATTATGCTGCATTTTATCCGCCAATTTATCTTCTTGATACCCAGATTCAACAAAAAAATCTTGAAGAAAATCTTATTCTGGCAGGAGGGCCTAAGGTAAATACTATTGTAGAAAAAATAAATAGCTCTTTAAAAATCGGGTTTACCTTGGATATGACCAGAATATATAGTAAACTATCGAAAAAAACTTACGGGGGGAATGTCGGTCTAATTGAACTTATGCAAAATCCTTTTGACAATAGTAAATCTATATTAACTATAAGCGGGTTAAATCATGCAGGTACGAGGGCAGCTACGCTAAGTCTAATAAAAAAACTTAAAGAGGTTGAGCAAGGTAATAGCATAAATTCAAATATTTTGGCTAAGGTTGTCGAAGGATTCGATGAAGATGGGGACGGAATCGTTGATAATGTTGAAATTTTAGAATAAAAATTTTAGAATTATATTGGAGGTGTTATATTTGGAACCAAAAGAATTTGAAAAAAAACTTCGGGACTTTATGAAAAAAGAAATGCCTGATTATCATTATCAGCTTGCCGTTTGCTATACTAGTGGGAAAGTGTCTCCTGACGGGAACATACAAATAACAAATCAGATTATTGGTTTTGATACGAAACAAGTTCCGTTTTCTATTGCGCACGCGCTTCTTAAATCTCTTGAAACTTCAGTCAATTCGATGTTACTTGGAATTTATGGACCTATGACTACTAGTGCAATTAAGGAAAAATTTGATAATTCGATGCATCGGTAATGCTAAAAAGTTGATTATAATTATTAATCATCAACTTTTATGTATAATTTTACTTATTTTCGTTTATTTTCTCCAACATCTTAGCAAAAGCTTTATAAATCTTTTCTTCGTTTGTTATTTCCCTTCGATGTTTTTTCGGATGGGAAAAAGGACAATTCGGTTGCCCTGAAAATGGTGCGACAATACCGGCCTCTATCTAACATTATGGCCATAAATATGAAGACTGGACTATAACTCTTCATATGAAACCCCTGTTAGGTAAGCATTGTGTATCTGCGCGAAAGAGATAACCTTTAAAGCGAACGAATGGGTTAAGATTTCAATCCGTAGTCGTTTAAGGAACTGCTTTCACCGAGTCCAGTTTTAATTAATTTTTTATTTAATAACCTGTGATTTTGATGGCAAAATTAAAGAAAAAATTAAAAGTAAAGTCTTCTTCTAAACCTAAATTAAAAACTAAGTTAAAAAATAAGAAAAAGGGTAAATCTGTTTCTAAAAAACAATTGGCATTAAAGTATCGTGGACCTAGTGGAAAAAGTAAAGCTTCAAAAGTAGCTAAATTAGTTAAAAGGGCTACTGGGTTAGCTTAATTTATGTTTTCTTAAATCTGGACTCCTATCTGGTGATTTTCTACCTCTTAGTAGAGTTTCTAAATCTCCAAACCTGCATTCTTTCGTTAGTGCCTTTTCAATACTTAATCTGCAGCTTTTAAGTTCCCTTGCCTGAGTTGGTGTTAACTCAATGTCTCTTCTTCTAATTTGTTCTCCCACTTCTCTAAGCTTCTGTTCAATACTTGCAGGGACATTGTCTAGTTGTGCAAAATACTTGAATATTACGATCATCTTGTTCGTGCTTCTATCTAAAACTTCTTTCAATTCCTTTTCTTGCTGAGAAGTTAAGATAATCCCTCTTTTTTTAACCTCCATTGCCAATTCAAACGCAGCCTCATGAACTTCTTTGTATTGATCCAAGATGTTTTTAGCTCTGTTCAAAGAAATTTCTTTTACTATTTCATCAGATTTTTCCTCATCTTTGATTAGAATCCAAAGTGCTCTTATATGTCCTACAATTTCAGCATTATGCATTAGAAAACCTCTATTTGTAATGTAAGTTTTTATGATTCAATATATTTAAATAACTACCAGATACCACAAATGTACTTATTTTTATTGAAAAATTAGTAAAAATCCATTACACGTGTTCTTTCGTTTACCATGTTTGTTACTGCACGCCAATTCCAACTTTGTATATCCTTTAATCTAGATTCTTCCAAATCCCCTACAAATAATCGTTCTATTCTGAAATCTCTTTCCAATTGTTTCAATTCATCTTTTTCATCTTCATTAAGTTTGATCAGGTCCAATTTTAGTTCTATTATTGCATTTATTATTGTAAGAATTCGAATTACTTTTGTTTCGTAATTTCCTATAGAACTTCCAGAAATAACTAATGGAATTTCCAGTTTGAATATTCCATCTATAGCCGTCCTTAGTTTTCTAATTTCGTATACTGCCCCTATTTTTTCTAATAGCATGAAGTCGTAAATTGGAGTCACAAGGTTAATCGGTTTAACCTCGTTTCTGGTTACATCAAAGTCATTTTCTACTATAAAATGACCTCCTCTAAGTATGTGTGCAGCTATTTCTGCAGTAGTGACTTTATGGCCATAATCCCATGCTACACTTAATCTATCTTTTTTAACTTCTGGGTAGAAACTATCTAGATAATGCGCTAACTTTCTACGCTGTGCCATTAGTTCCTGGTATTCTCTTCCATCAAAATTTACAAGCTTAATTCTACTCGTTTTTCGTCCTGCAACTGAACCTGGAAATATGGATATTAAACTACTTCTTGCGCCATTAGCAACCTTAGTCTCTGTTCTCACCATAATTCTATTTAATTCCTATCCGTTTTTAAATACACAATATAATTTTATTAGTAACATATTAATGTGCACTTTGTCTTTTGCATTTTTATTCTATTGATTTTAAGAAATAAATTTAAACTTTGGTTTATTCTAGCTTAGTCTATTTCTGATCTTTGCTTATCTGCAAATGCGATAAAAGTCTTCAAGATCGTTATTTTTTAAAAGGTGAGAATGAAGAACAATTTGTCTTCTCTGTCCATAATTCTGAAAGAATTTAATTGTTTTAGTCCATAAAAATGGACAGCTTTAAATTACCCTTATTGTTAACTGGAAATGCTCGCAAAGAAGGCTTAGGTTTAGGGATGGTTTTAATACTATAACTTTTTATCTAAGCTTTCTTAGCCTGGTACAAATGTATTGCCTTTCCTAAAGCAGCTTCAGCCGCTTCTCCAAGCGCTTCTGGGAATGTTGGATGTGGATGAATTGTCAAAGCTAAATCCTCTAATGTCATTCCCATTTCTAAACCTAATCCTGCTTCGCTAATTAAATCGCTAGCGTTCGCTGCAACAATGTGAACTCCTAAAACCTGTTCGGTTTTTTCATCAGCGATTACTTTTACAAAACCTTCGCTCTTACTTACGCTTACTGCACGGCCTAAGGCAGTCATCGGGAACTTTCCAATCTTTAATTTGTAACCTTGTGCTATCGCTTCTTTTTCTGATAAACCAACATAAGCGATTTCAGGATCAGAGAAAACAACTGCAGGGATAATACTCGTGTCGAATGCGCTTTTCATTCCACAGATTACTTCAGCCGCAACTTTGCCATCCATAAATGCTTTATGTGCTAGCATCGGTCCATCAACGATATCTCCAATTGCATAAATATGGTAGTCATTTGTTTTTCTTTGTGCATCAACTTTTACAAATCCTTTTTCATTTAACTGAACCTGTGTTTTTTCTAGTCCTAAATTTGCTGTATTTGGTTTTCGTCCTACTGCGACTAAAACTTTTTGTGCTTCAATTGCGACCATTCCTAAATCTTTCGAGTTTATCGAAACAGTCGATTTTAAATCTCCTTTTTGTATTCTTTCTGGAGTTGCGCCCTCATAAAGATCGATTCCAAGTTCCTTCATTTTAGTATAAACTGGTGCGACTATGTCCCGATCAAGTTGCGAAAGTAAAACGCTTCTTGCGATCATACTAACCTTTGTACCTAATTTTGCATAGAGCATTCCCATTTCAATTGCAATATATCCCGCGCCTAATACGATCATGGATTTTGGAATTTCCTTTAGTTTTAACGCATGAGTTGAATTAATTACAATGTTTCCATCTGGTTCAAAACCCGGCAAATATGTGGGACTCGAACCCGTTGCTACGATCGCTTTTTCAAATTCAACATAAGCAGTTTTTTCTTCGGTGGTTATTGAAACTTTCCTAGATGAAACAAACTTAGCCTCTGCATTAATCAAGTTTATATTATACTTCTTAAATAATCCAGCAATTCCGCCTCGTAATTGTTCTATATTTTTCTCCTTCCATTCTTGAAGCTTTGCATTATCCATCTTTACATCCGCACAAATAAGTCCGAATTTAGCACCTTTCTTAGTCATTTCGTACTGGTTTGCGGCATAAATTAATGCCTTAGAAGGAATACAACCATGATTTAAGCAAATCCCGCCTAATCCGTTTGGGTCTTTTTCGATTACAGTTACTTCTTTTCCAAGTTGTGCTGCTCGTATTGCTGCAACATATCCGCCTGGTCCTCCACCAATTACTGCGATTTCTGTTCCTGCTGGAATATCCCCTACTACGATAAAAATCACCTAAGAATTAAATTGATGTTATTTATTAGAAAAATGTTTCCCTCTAAATAAATAAAAAGCAGTATGGTGTGGGGTTAGGTGAATGACGAATTTACATAGACACTTGTGTTTTTAATTTATTTCTAAATATACTTTATAATAATACTAATAGAAGGAATATTCGTACAAGGTGAACTTATGAGTTGTCCATTTCATCGAACAAAACCTACAATAATAATACCTGAAAAACAATCGAACTTTTCATCGTTAGCTGTTCTAGCATTTGCCAGCCTTTTAGCAGTTCCTCTTTTTGCCGGAGGACGTAGAGAGGAAAAACCCTTTTCAAAACACGCTGCAAGTGAATTTTGCTATGACGTCAACAGTTTTAGCGTAAGGAAACCCTCTACGGCAAAACAAAATGCAGACGCAATACATTTAAATATTTTTAACGCACCAGAAGATCTTGTTTTTCCAGCTATAGTTACTACTCAAGTAGGCACCAATGTAACTGCTCGGATTGAAGGAAAAACCTATTCATTTAGTGTATGTTCTAGTCATAAGCCTTAAACCTAACAAAATCGCAAGTAATAAAAAGCAAAAAAACTAATTATCTTTATGGATAGTGATGGGGATGTTGTAGTAAGTAAAGAAATGCTAAAAGCAATAGGAGCAGACACTAGGATAAATATTTTAAAAGCATTAAAAGAAAGACAAAAAACTCAGAGTGAACTTGCTACTGAACTAAAATTAAGCCCTCCAACTGTGCTAGATCATGTCCAACAATTGGAAAATGCAAAACTAATAAAGAGATCAGAAGAGTCAATAGAAAGAAAATGGAAATATTACGAATTAACTTCAACTGGTAGAAAGTTGGTTGAACGAAAACGCATAAATATGATTTTTCTTTTGTCCGCTTTGGCACTATTTGTAATCGCTGCATTTGCACTATTTTATACTAATCCGTTTAGTGTTCAGGGATCAAATTTCGTTTCAGTTAGTCAAAAATCCTTTGCACCAATAGAAGTAAATAGTGAAATAATTCCTACGTCTAATCAAATTTTTGTTATTGAAAAATCATCTGGAACAAGTACGGATTCCAATGCTGAGTTTCTAAATAATCAGACTTCGCAAAATTCTTCTGTTAGAACCCCTGCCGAGGCACCCCCCTTATCCAGATCAGTTATAACTGAACCTCGGGACCAGCCGTCTCCTGGAGTAAATTCTCCTGAACCTGCCCCAGCCATACAAGAAAATAATACTAATTTAACAAACCACACACAAAATAGCTCGGGATAAGTTCTATAAATTCGTTTGTTTTAATTATTTAATACTATTAAACTTGTTTTTGAATATACTTATAGGGGTGTTTTTTAAAATGTCATTTGAACAAAAAGAATTCAAAAAACCAGAATTTACAAAAATAAATGATTACATCTGGGAGATTCCAACTAGTTTTAAACAAGGTATGCGTGTTCCAGCAAGAATTTACGCAACAAAAAAGATACTCGATGCAATAGATTTACATGTTTACGATCAAATTACAAATGTTGCAACGCTACCTGGAATTGTAAATCATGCCTATTGTATGCCTGATGGCCACTCTGGGTACGGATTTCCAATTGGCGGAGTAGCTGCAATGGATATTAACAATGGCGGAGTAATTTCGCCAGGAGGAATCGGGTTTGATATTAATTGCGGTATGCGTTTAATCACTACAAATCTAACTATAAAAGATGTTCAACCGAAACTAAAAGAATTAATCGATCTTTTATTTAAGCGTGTTCCAGCTGGAGTTGGAAGCGAAGGATTTGTAAAAATGAACAAAACTGAATTTAGGCAGGTTATTGAGCAAGGAGCCAGGTGGTGCGTAGACAAGGGCTACGGTTGGCAGGAAGATTTGGAAGTAACTGAACTAAACGGTTGCTTCGAAGACGCAGATAATACAAAAGTAAGCGGCAAAGCCGTTGAACGTGGTATGAATCAAATCGGAACACTTGGTTCAGGAAACCATTACCTAGAAATACAACATGTAAAAGAAGAAAATATAATCGATAAAGCGCTTGCTAAAAAATGGGGCATATTCCCAGATCAAATCGTTATTATGTTTCATTGTGGTTCACGTGGTTTTGGTCACCAGGTTGCAACTGATTATCTTAATCTTTTCTTAAGTGTTATGGAAAGTAAATACAAAATAAAGATACTCGATCGAGAATTAGCATGCGCTCCGTTTAATTCTCCTGAAGGCCAGGATTATTTTAAAGCAATGAAATGCGCAGTTAACATGAGTTTTGCAAATAGGCAAACAATCGTTCAAAGAATAAGGGAAGCATTTTCAACTGTTTTTAAGGTTGATTCTGAAAAACTTGGTATGAAACAAGTTTATGATATTGCACATAATCGGGCTAGCGTTGAAAAACATTTAGTTGATGGATCATGGAAAGAATTAGTTGTGCATAGAAAAGGAGCAACCGCAGCCTTTGGCCCAAATCGACCCGAAGTTGTTGCTAAATACCGAGAAGATGGTCAACCAATCATGATCGGCGGAAGTATGGAAACTGGAAGTTACTTACTTTCTGGTTTAGAATCTGGTGCTCAAACCTGGTACACAACAGCGCATGGTAGCGGACGAACGATGTCACGAACACGAGCTAAAGGCCAGTTTAGGGGAGACGAGCTACTAAAAGACATGGAAAAGCGAGGAATTTATGTTAAAAGCGTTTCAAATGCTGGAGTTGCTGAAGAAGCGGGCGCTGCATATAAAGATATTGATGAAGTAATCGAAGCAGCTCATCTAAGCGGAATATCTAATAAAGTTGTTAAATTAATTCCGATTGGGAATGTTAAGGGGTAATAAATTAAGGGATAACTCATGGAAACAAGCATGGATCATTCAAAAGATTTAAGCAATTTGGAGCGTATTCCAATTACTCTAGTTACAGGTTACCTTGGTTCAGGTAAAACAAGTTTGCTTAAGCATATCCTAGATCGATCGAAAAAGAAAATCGCAATAATCATGAATGAATTTGGTGATATTGCAATTGACTCAAAAGTAATTAAGGGTAAGAATGTAGAAATAGCAGAGCTATCTGGGGGTTGCGTTTGCTGTTCGATGACTGGCGAATTTGAAGCCGCAGTAAAAGAAATTATTGAATTAGCAAAACCCGAATGGATAATTCTAGAAACAACAGGAGTAGCTGAACCTAGTTCACTAGTTTTTGAAATAGGAAATGATCTAAATCAAGTTCGTTTAGATGCAATTGTTACTATCGTTGATGCTGATGCGATGCTAAGGTTTCCTCAATTAGGTCATACTGGTAAAGAACAGATACAAATTGCAGATATCATTATCTTAAATAAAATCGACTTAGTTGACGAATATCAAATCCAGGATGTTATTGCCAAAATTCAGGAAATAAATCCTAATCCAAGAATAATCATCGCAAAAGCAATTCGTTCGAAAGTTCCTCCTGAATTTCTATTTGGGTTAAATCGGGATCATATAATGCAGGAACATAAAAAACACAACAATGAAACTGAAGTTTTCGTATTTGAAGAGGACATTCACTTAAATAAAGAAAAATTAGTAAAATTCTTAGAACATCTTCCAAAGGAAATTTATCGTGCAAAAGGATTTATAAAATGTGAAAACAAAGAAACTTACCTTTTAAATTACGTTGCTGGAAGATTTGAATTAGAGCCTTTTGCAGCTAAATCAACTGAATTAGTTTTTATTGGAAAAGATGTTTTAAAGCACGAAACAGAAGTAAAAAAAGCGTTGCAGAAATGTAAACTTACTAAATAATCAATCCAAGTCGATAAATTAAAGTTGATATAATGCCTTACAAATTTTTTGATGATGTTGCAATTGCAGATGTTGCTTTTCTAGCTACTGGAAAAACAATCGAAGAAATGTTTGAAAGCGCAGGACAAGCGACAACAAACACCATGGTTAGTGACCTTAATTCAATTATACTAAAAAAAGAAATTGTTTTCGAACTCAAATCAAACAGCCTAGAACAATTACTCCATGATTTTTTGCAGGAACTCATATTCTATAAAGATGCAAAACTTCTTCTGTTTAAAGAATACCAGTTAAAAATAGAAGAGCGTTACAGTCAGTTCTTTTTATCTGCTAAGTTAAAAGGAGAAAAACTTAATATGAAAAAGCATGATCTAATCGTTGATGTTAAGGCAGTTAGCTGGCATATGTTTAAGATAGAAGAAGATAAGGAAAATAAAGAATGGAATGCTTTTGTTGTTTTGGATATTTAGTTTACTTAAACGGATTAACAACCGTTATCCAAGGTATTCTCTTGAAGTCTTTTTCGTTTTCTGTGATTATTATATCTATCTTTGATTCTTCCATAGAAGCAACAATAAGTGCATCAAAAAAATGAATTCCAAATTCATCTACCAATGCATTCGCTCTTTGAATCGTTCCTATGTTAAAAAATAAAATATTAAATGCTATTTTATAATCCGTTATCCTTGTATTTATGTCTAATCCTTTTATGTTATATTTACTAGTTAGTACATTGGAAAATTCTGATAAATTCTGAATGCTAATAAAAAGATTTCTTTCATTTACACTAGAACTAATAATATTGATCGCTAACTTTTGCTTTTCAGGGTTTTTGTCATCTTCTGCGTAAACTAATATATTAGTGTCCACTAGTTTTCTTGATCCTTGGTTCATAAAGTTCTTCTCGGCTTGTGTATCCTTTAAAGCCAATATGCATCCCTTTGCGCATTCTTGAGAGCATTCTTTCTACTGCTGCTTGTCGTTCATGCTCTTTTTTTAAGTTGTTAATATAACTAGAAACTGCCTCCCAAATAAAGTCACTAAGAGAGCCCTTTTTCCCTCCCATTACCTCTTGAGCATACTTCCTAATCTCGTTTTCTTTTTCTTGGCTAACAGAAATCATTATATTTCCCATGAGTATCAACTATATATATCTATGGAAATACTTATATATCTATTTATTACCCTCTTTCTCGTTTGCCTGTATAAGTGCCTTTTTCAAAACCTCCAGACTCATTAAAGCACATTTTAATCTTGACGGGTTTTTGCTTAAATCTATTTTTATAATCCGCAAAATATCTTCTTTTTCATACTTTGCCAAGTCAACTAGCTTTTTACCTTTAATTTCTTCTGTAAGTAAACAAGCAGTTGCCTGACTTATTGCACAACCAGAACCTATGAATTTTGCTTCTTCTATAACTCCATTTTTTTCATTTACCCTAAGAAACAGTTCTATTTTATCTCCGCAAAGTGGGTTGTAGCTTTTTGCGGTTCTATTGGCTCCATCTAGCTTTCCAAAGTTTATTGGATTTTTGTAAAGTTCTAGTATAAAATCTTGATAAATATCGTTTGGCATCTTATCAACTCAGTTGCTACTGGCTACTTGCCACATGCTAACTGCTAATCAATATCTACATTAATTCCCTTTTCATCTATTTCTGTTTCTTTTTTCAAAAATTCTTTGTAAGTTGAATCTGTTTGACTTAATGTTTTTAATTTTCCCTCTTCAAGATATTTTGGATCGATGTACCTGAATTTTTTTCTAAGTTTTAACTGTGGGGTTTCCAAATTTACCTTGTAGTTAATTTTATTCTTAAGAGTTTGTAAAAATTTTAAGATGTGTCTATTGCCACTACTCTTAAGTTTCTCTAATACATATTCATCATCCTGGTCTAAATCTTCTAAGGTGATAATTTTCTCGTTAAGCGCCCGTTTCAAACATTCTGACATCAAATAATATCTTATTGTACTTTCCGGTCCTCCCCAGTGTTCACGATGGCACTTTGAGAATAAATACGCAAACTTTGTAGCTGTTTCTTTTGAAGAAAATACGATCGCACCATCGTGCACGATCAAATTATCAAAACATTCCTTCGCTGTTTCTTTACTATGTTCATAGTATATTTCCCTAAGTGCATAATCTATCCTGTCAGCACATAATTCGCCCTTTGGCTGCTCGAGCAATTTAAAATTTTCCAGGTTCGCCATTTTTCTAGGATTAAATCCATATTTCTTAAGTATGCTAGAAATTTTTGTTCTAAGTATTACTTTTTCATGTATGCTGTCCTGATAACCTTCTTTAAGCGGGTCTCCTATAGCCCAATCTGCTATATGCGAAAAAGCAGTGTGAGAAACATCATGAATTAATCCTGCGGTTTGTTCTTGTATCTCTGCGCCTAGTTTACGTAATAAAAGCATTACTCCAATTGAATGCTCGTATCTGGAATATCCTTGAAGATGGTAATACTTTTTTGGTAAACCGTATTGCGAGATTTTCTTTAATCTTTGCATTGGTTTAGACTCTATTAGTTCTATTAAAACAGGCTCTTCTAGTTCATAGTCTCCATAAATAAAATCAGAAATTTGCATGTTCTAAACCTTAAAAACTTTTTTTACTTCTTGTATTGCCCCAAGTAGTTTATTCACATCCTCTTTCGTGTTGTATAAATAGAAACTTGCTCTTGCACTAGCTGGGATTTTCAAATAGTCATGAAGTGGCATTGCGCAGTGATGACCGCTTCTTATTGCAATATTAAGTTCATCTAATATTGTTGCAACATCGTGTCCATGAACACTTCCGATATTGAATGCTATTGCACCTACTTTCTTATTTGCGTTTTTTGGTCCCAAAACTTTTACATTTTCGATCTGATTAATTTTATCTAGTGCGTACTTTGTAGTCTCTTTTTCATGTTGTTCGATTTGATCAAGTCCTATATTTTCTAAATACTCTATGGCACTACCTAAACCAATCACCTGTGCAATTGGCTGTGTTCCTGCTTCAAATTTATATGGCAGTTTGTTCCAAGTGCTTTCGTAAGTTTTTACCTCACTAATCATTTCGCCTCCGTAAAAGAAAGGGTCGCTTTTTTCTAATAATTCCTCTTTAGAATAAAGAATGCCGATTCCAGTTGGACCTAGCATCTTATGGCCTGAAAAACAAAGGAAATCACAATTCATTTTTTTTACATCAATTTTCATATGCGGTACGCTTTGCGCGCCATCTATAACTGATACGGCTCCTGCTTCATTTGCCATCTTACATATTTGATTTACATCATTTATTGTTCCTAAAACATTTGATGCATGTGTTAGTGCAACGATCTTTGCTCCTTTTATTTTATTTTTTAAGTCCTCATAATCTAATTCATAATTATTTGTTATTTTTACAACTTCTAATTTCGCGCCAGTTTTTTTAGCGAGCTGCTGCCATGGGACAAAATTACTGTGGTGTTCCATTACGGATATTACTATCTTGTCTGGTTTTTTTACAAATTTTTCCCCATAACAACGCATTACTAAGTTTATTGCATGGGTAGTTCCGCTAGTATAAATTATCTCCTTTTCACTTTTTGCACCAATAAAATCTCTTACTTTTTCGCGGGTTTTTTCGTATTTTTCAGTTGCAATTTCACTTATTTTGTAAACGCCCCGGTGTACGTTTGCGCTAAATTCCTCATAGTATTCATTCATTGCAGATATAACTTTTTTGGGTTTTAGTGAAGTCGCTGCAGAATCTAGGTAAACCAACTCTGGGTTTTTTTCGAATATTGGAAAATCCTTTTTAATCTCATTTAAATTCATGGAAATCATCTATTCTAATCAGATTATAATATATAATCTTAGAGCGATAATTTTAAAATTAGGCGTGCCTAATATATTACTATAATTACTATTTACCTAAGATATTAATTATAGGGTATATCTATAATTTCTTAAAAATCGGTGAAATAATTTATGTTTGAAATAAAAAATTTATTTGTTAACATTGGTCCAAAAAAAATTATTGATGACTTAAGTCTTAAAATCAACGATGGCGAAGTACATGCGATAATGGGGCCAAACGGTGCTGGAAAAAGTTCCTTAGCTAATGCGCTTATGGGTTATCCAAAGCTTGAAGTCAGCGGTCAAATAATTCTGGATTCAGATGATATTTCTAGTTTAAAGGTAAATGAACGCGCGCAAAAAGGGCTATTTTTGGGATTTCAAAATCCGCAGGAAATTGATGGTGTAAACGTTTATAATCTGCTTCGAAAAGCTAAGTTTGGTGAACAGATCAAGGATAAAAAAATAAATATGGAAGAAATGTTAAAACTCCAAAAATCTGTCGAAGAAATCACCTCTCGTCTTGGTATGGGTAAGGAATTTATTAAGCGAGACCTAAATGTCGGGTTTTCAGGTGGAGAAAAGAAACGAAACGAAATGATTCAAATGATATCTTTAGATCCTAAGGTAGTTATTTTAGATGAAATTGATTCTGGGTTAGATATAGATGCATTAAGGCATGTTGCAAATGCAATAAATCAAATGCGTTCTGTTGATAAAAAGAAGTGTTTCTTGCTTATTACTCACTATGACAGAATTTTAGAACATCTAAAACCGGATTTCGTTCATGTAATGGTTGCTGGAAAAATCGTTCGTAGTGGTGATTATACTCTTGCTAAAGAAATAGAAGAGAAAGGGTATAAAGAATTTTAGGTTGGTACTAATGACAGAAGGAAAAGAAGCTTTGGAATCTTTAAGTAATTACAAGCTAGGTTTTAGCGATGACATTAAATATACTTATAGTACTGCGTTAGGCCTAGATGTTGGCACTGTAAAAGATATTTCAAAACACAAAAATGAACCTGAATGGATGCTTGAAAAAAGACTCCAGGCATACAATATTTTCATTAGTAAAAAAATGCCTGATTGGGGGGCCGATTTAAGCGGAATTAACTTTAAGGATCTTACTTACTACAAAAGTGTTAATGATAAGAACGTTGATGCTTGGGATATGGTTCCGGATAAAATTAAACAAACTTTCGATAAGATAGGAATTCCCGAAGCGGAAAAGAAATTTTTAAGTGGTGCCAGTGCGCAATACGATAGCGAAGTAGTTTATCATAATTTAAAGGCCGAGTGGGAAAAACTCGGTGTCATATTTACTGATATGGATAGCGCAGTTCGGGACTATCCGGAAATTGTCAAGAAGTATTTCGGTACAATAATTCCTGCAACCGATAACAAGTTTGCCGCATTAAACGGTTCAGTTTGGAGTGGCGGTAGTTTTGTTTATGTTCCAAAAGGAGTTCATGTTCCAATCCCACTTCAAGCTTACTTTAGGATAAACGCGGAAAAAGTCGGTCAGTTCGAAAGAACGATTATTATTGCTGAAGAAGGCTCGAGCGTACATTATATCGAGGGTTGCAGTGCCCCAATCTATTCCGCATCTTCATTACATAGCGCCGTAGTTGAACTAATCGCAGAAAAAGGTGCACACATAAGATATACAACGATCCAAAACTGGAGCGATAATGTTTACAATTTAGTTACCAAGCGGGCGGTTGCTCATGAAAATGCTCTAGTTGAGTGGTTAGATGGAAATATCGGCTCAAAGGTCACAATGAAGTATCCTAGTATTTATCTAAAAGGAGAAGGCGCAAGGGGCGAAGTTATAAGCGTAGCTTATGCTGGAAAGGGACAACATCAGGATGCTGGAGCAAAAATATTTCACATGGCTCCAAACACAACCTCAAGAATAATTTCAAAAAGTATCAGTAATCATACTGGCAGAACCAGCTATAGAGGAATGGTTAAAATTCTAAAAGGGGCCAAAAAATCAAAGTGCTATGTTCAATGCGATGCTTATATGCTCGATAAGGATTCAAGAAGCGACACTTATCCAAACATACAAATTCAGGAACAAGATGCTACGGTTGGTCATGAAGCCAAAGCAGGAAAAATTAGTGATGAAAAATTGTTCTATTTAATGTCTCGTGGGCTAAGCGAACAGGAAGCTTTGCAAATGATTGTAATGGGATTTATCGAACCTTTTACAAAAGAACTTCCGTTAGAATATGCAATTGAGCTTAATCGGCTTATACAAATTCAATTAGAAGGTGCAGTGGGTTAATTAACATGTTTTCAAGACTTTATCAGGAATATGTTACAATGATTTCAAACTCAAGAAGTGAACCCGAATGGGTATTAGAAGAACGTTTGCAAGCATTAAGTGCAATTGACAACTTTATTGAAGAAGATAAAAGTCAGAAACTTGCAAATGACCTCACTTTTCTTTTTGAAAAAACAAAATCAATTAAAGGAGCTAAAAAAGAAATTCTTGAACATGAAAATATTGGGTTCCTTTCACTAGGGGAAATTCTTAATAGCAACAAATCAGAATTCTATCAAGAAATATTTCTCAATCGTTTTAATCATTCATTTAGGAATCCCCAAATGGCATTTCTAAATGCTTTTTTTACTGACTGTACTTTTTATTTCGTTGATGATAATACAAATGCTCAAATTGCAATCGACTCCCTTTCTGGCCTCAGCCTGAACTTTTTTATACTTGGTAATGATTTAGATTTTGATTTAATAAACTCCGTAAGTGGTCTAACTATGCAATCAAATGAGTTATATACTGGCGAAAATTGCAACGTTAATTCTCTTATTTATCAGGATAACTGCAAGCAAAGTTTCGTTTCCCAAGTAAATCTAATAAATAATTTTAGTACTGTTCACGCTAATGCTTGCTGGTTCGGTGGGGGAAGCGGGGAAATATACAATAAACTTATTGGTACAAATGCCAATGGTTATGACTTAGAAATATTTGTAGCTGATGCAGATAACAAATTACAACTAAATTCTGTTCTTGAACATGCTCAGTTAGGTACTAAAGGAAATATTCACATCAAAGGAATTGGTAAAGATGTTTCTAGTTCCAAATCCAATGGGATGATAAAAATTAATAAAAATGCTCCAAAAAGTGAGTCATTTTTGGATCAACACGTAATATTACTTGGTCCAAACGCTATTTCGGAGGCTAACCCAGACCTCGAAGTAGAAAATAACGATGTTTCATCAAGACATGCTGCAACTGTGTCTATGCTTGATGAAGATAAGCTTTTTTATCTTAAATCAAGAGGTATTGAAGAAGATTTGGCAAAAGACCTGCTCGTACGTGGATTTCTTGAGTCTGCAGTAAGAAAAATTAAAAGCGAGCATATGCAAGACTATGTTCTTGCTGTCCTTGAGTCAAAATTGCAAACACAGTAATTTTAGTGATTTACATTAAATTTCCAAAAAACCACTAGTTTAAAAACTTATCCTCGAATATTATATATAACTAGTCTTATCTTTAGTCACGTTCTTAAATGTGGCGAGGCGTAAGCCGGAGGTTTTGAAATGAAAAAAATAAAAAAAGTATTTAAAAGCAACAACGTTTTATCTGCTCTTATAAATAAACTTAATATGAGCCAAAACGCAATATGGAAAAAGGTAGCTTATGAATTAAATAGGCCAAGAAGGAGTCAGGTAGAAGTAAACCTAAGTAAGCTTTCTACGATTGTAAAAGAAGGAGATACTGTACTTGTACCAGGGAAAGTTCTTGGATCAGGAAATCTTGATAAAAAAGTCACGATTGCAGCATTTTCTTTCACAAAAAGTGCATCAATGCTTTTAGCGAAAACTGGTTCTAAACAGGTTTCTTTTGAAAAACTTCTAGAATCAAATCCATCTGGAAAAGGAATTATTATTGTTAAATAAGGTGTATTTGGAATGTTAACTATTGACGGTAATGGTCTGGTATTAGGAAGAGTAGCGACACAAATTGCAAAAAAATTAATCCAAGGGGAAGAAGTTCACCTTGTAAATTGTGAAAAAATAATTATCACTGGAAATGAAAAAGAAATAACTGAACACTATACTCAAAGAAGAAGGTTGCAGAACAAAGGTACTCCTGAAAAGTCGCCTGTGTGGCCAAAAGTTCCTAATTTACTTGTAAGAAGAATTATTCGAGGTATGTTACCATGGAAAAGTTCTAGGGGTAAAATTGCTTTTAGACGATTGCGTGTTTATGTTGCAAATCCAAAAAATATGGCTGCGGTTACAGTAGATGTTGCAAAACCAGCTTCGATTTCAAAGTTTATAACTATAGAAAATTTGTGTGTAGCCTTAGGTTATGCAAAGTAAAATAATGGTGAATACTTATGGTTGAAGAATCTAAAGATAAGAAAACAAAAGAAATTAAGGAACAAAAGAGACCAAGAAAAGTAAAAGATACAAAAGATGCTCCAAAGGAAGTGTCTAGTGTTTCTGTAGAAACAAAAGAAAACCTTTCTGTTGCTACTCCTGTTGTTCATTCAAAAGCTGCTTCAATAAACGATCAAGTAAAAGAAGTTAAAACAGAAGCTAAAACCGAAGTACAACCAGTACCTCAAGAAGAGAAAGCTAAAAAAGTTCCAAGAAAAAAATCAAAGAAATCTGACAAAGCAACAATAAGTAGAGGTAAGCGAAAGGAAAGTGTTGCAAGGGCCACTGTTGTAAAAGGTAAAGGTCAGGTCAGAATAAATCACAGGAGCTTGGAGTCTTATTATAATAATAAGTATGTTCGTGCGATTGCAATCGAACCACTTCATTTACTAGGAGATCGATCAAAAGAAATAAACGTTTCAATAACGGTAAATGGTGGCGGAGTAATGGGTCAGGCTCAGGCCGCAAGAAATGCAATTGCAAATGCTCTGGTAGGGTACTTTGAAGATGACACATTAAAACAGATGTTTATTAACTTTGACCGAACCTTGCTAATTGAAGATGTAAGGCGTGTTGAGTCAAAGAAATACAAGGGTCCAAAAGCAAGAGCAAGATACCAAAAATCTTACAGGTAATCTGTTTTCTGGATTTTTATTTATTTTTTATTTTATTATCTTTCGCAAGTTTATATTTGAGGTGCAAATACGATGGAGTTTCCAATACGATGTTTTACATGTGGTGCAATAATCGGCGATTTATACGAACAGTATAAAAACGGTTTAAAAGCAAAAAGTACTGCTGAAGAAACATTAAATAGTATGGGTATCGATAGATACTGCTGCAGAAGAATGTTCATTTCACACGTTGAATTAATTCAGGGTATATCTAAGTACTCAAGAATTTAACTGTGCTTGTATTTCCCTTTTATTTTTAAGGGGCTGTGAGGTAACCTGGTATCCTGCAAGCTTGGGGTGTTTGTTATCTGTGTTCAAAAGTTATCGTTTCCAGAACCCAAAACTGAAAACAGAAAACTGATTTTCACGGCGGCCCCATAAATTTAATATAATAAACTAGAAATAATTCACATAAAAATAAGTTAATTTTTTAAATTTCATGTTTATATCTCGCGGTCAAACGCGATTTATTAAAGGAAAGGTGTAACATATGGCTGAAAAACCAACTATGCTTGTAAAGCAAGAAACTTATCTGTAAGCGGGGGTACATATAGGTACCAAAATAAGGACTAATGATATGGAAGAATTCATCTTCAAAAGAAGGGATGATGGCCTATATATATTAGATTTAAGAAAAGCAGATGAAAGGCTTTTACTAGCGTCAAAATTACTTTCAAAATACAAACCAGAAGATGTATTAGTAGTAGCATCACGTACTTACTCTGGTAATCCAGCAAGTAAATTTGCAGCATTAACTGGCGTTGACTTAATTAGAGGAAGATTTATACCTGGAACTATGACAAATTTAGACTACAAAAACTTCAAGGAACCAAGTGTCATTTTTGTATGTGATCCAAAAGGAGAAAAAGAAGCAATCGTAGAAGCTTCTAGGAATGGAATTCCAATTATCTCATTAGCAGATACAGATAACGAAACAAAATTCCTGGATTTAGTAATTCCGATTAATAATAAAGGTAAAAAATCTTTGGCATTGGTATTTTATATATTATCAAGAGAACTTATGCTTTCACAAGGTAAAATAAAATCTTATGAAGAGTTCCCACATGAAATCTCTTACTTTGAGCAGACTGAAGTGCCAAAAGAAGAACCAAAGAAGCAATAATTTTATCTTTTTTTATTTTCTATTATTTTTTTATTGGTTTTATTTTTCTGGTTTTATTTCGTAGAAATTCTATAATATTTTTTCTATTTCCTCCAATTTTTCTATTTTAAATTTAGCTTCCGATAAATCTAAGTTTTTGTTTATTTTTGTGATTAATGCAATACTTTTCATTCCTGCTTTATTTGCGCCTTTTATTCCAGCTGGAGCATCTTCAATTACAATACATTCTTGTGGTGCGATCTCAAGTTTCTTGGCTGCCCTTAGAAATATTTCTGGATTTGGTTTGCTATTTTTTATTTCATCTCCTGCTACGATTATATCAAAAAATTCTTCTATTTTAAGACCAACAAGAACCATCTTAATCCATCTTCTTGGTGATGATGATGCAACAGCTAGTTTGAGATTCTTTGTTTTTAAATTTTTGAGTAATTTCTGGAGTTTTTTATCCTCTTTTAAGTTTTTTTGTAGTATTTCCTCATAAATAGGTCGTTCGATTCTTTGGAGTTCTTCGACAGTCGTATTTATATTATACTTTTTTATAATTTCAGTCCAGAATGCTCTTTCGTTCCAACCTAAATATTCTATCAATTCCTTTTTTGTTATTTTATGTCCAAATTGTTTGACTGTTTGTATTTCGGCCTTAAAATGTAAATCTTGGGAGTCAATAAGCACACCATCCATGTCGAAAATTATTGCCTTTACTATAAATTCTTTCATAATCAGGCTGTACATTTATCTTTTTTAAAACGTTGCTTTGTCGGAGGTTTTCTAGTCAAGTTTTATGTTCTTTCTCTTTTCCTTATACCCCCATTCTAAAAGTGTTTTCAAATTCTCTACATCTGCAGCATTATACCTAACTAATTTGTCCAATGCTTCTAAATCGTTGTTCTTTTTGTATTTTTTCCATAGAATTACTGCGTCATAACCATTCATTCCTTTAAGATCATCTTCTCTTTCTAAACCAAACTGCGCTTCTATTTTTTTAAGTCCGCCCCGAACTCCTAATGAAGATAATAAAAATCTGGTATCAACATGTAAACTTGGGACTTTTGCTTGCGGGATATCTCTTCTTATAAAAGGAATATCAAAGAGTGATCCGTTAAATGTTACGACCATTTCGTATTCTTTAATATCCTCTACAAATTGATCTAAGTTCTTCCCATGAACATAACTGTGCGTTTTACTTCCGTCAAATAATCCAATTACTGTTGTATAATCTCTGTGCTTAGAAATTCCAGTTGTTTCAATGTCTAAATAAGCGATTTTATTAAAATAAGGAAATGCTCGCCATGCTTCTCTTCTAGGTAGGGTGTTTCCAAAATATTCCGCGTTCTTGTTTGCAAGTGCCTCCCTAGATGCATGGATAATTGCGCAGTGTTCTATATGATCTTGCGAATTAGAAAAATTATCGATGTAGTCATTCCAGTTTTTAACACCATTTTCCCATAATGCACGTTCTTTTTTCTCTCCGAATTTTGGTAAATGAATAAATGTATTTTCTAGCATACGGGGGATTAAGCAGATTAGAATTAAATATCTGTTTACTTAATTTTTGCTTTTGGAAGGGTTATAAAGATCAAATCGAAAACTTACTGTTTCTCTTTTGGGGTCTTTATTATAAATGAGGTTTTCGACAAACCCATTCTTTCTATAGAAGCGTAATGCGTGTTCATTTTTCTTTGAATCCACTGTTATAAATCGCGATGCTATATTCTCTTGGCTATTTCTAACAATTCCGATTATTACTTCTAAAATTGTTTTTCCCAGTCCTTTTTTGGCATATCTTTCATCTACTGCAAGTCTACCTATTTTTACAGAAGGGAATGATTTATACGGAATTCCTGCAGCTTCAAACTTACTTCGTTCTTCATCTGCTAATCTTATTGAATCGGTTTGTAGCGAAAAGTAACCTATGATCTTTTTTTCTTCGTATATTATCAATGTTGATTGGGTAACCATCTGTTCTCTATGTTTTTCTAGTTCTTCTCTTAAAAATTCGTCTAAATCTGTATTTCCACAATTAAAATCAGATTCTTTTATTAGTGGACTTAGCAGTTGGGTGTATTTGACGAAACTTATTTTGTTAAAATCTAAAGCTTCGTCCATTTTTATCACTAGCTAAAGCTATTCTTGTTTCTTAATATACTTCTTGTAAGCTTTATCCGCATTCTTTAGTAGTTGCTCTTTTTTTTCGCTGTATTCCACATTTTTTAAAGATGCGATAAATGCTTCTGCATCTTTGCCATGTAAAACAGGAGTTGATTCTATTGGTTTAGCCACATATTTCACCTATTTATAATATATAATTATAATCTTTAGTCTATTTAATGGTTGGTTTAGTTAAAAATTAAAATTAGATGTGAACCGCACAAGCCGCACAAGTTACCCTGCCGAATCCTATACGGATATACGCAATCAAACATTGCGTATAGATCGAGACCGGAACGCTTCATGGTCTCGAGATATTTAATCACAATATATTCAAGCAATACTTATTTAAATCCAGAGAATTTTATTTAGTTATTTAAAATTCTCTAGCTATCAAAATATTAAACATATTTTGACATATTTTTGTTTTTTACAGAAATTGACAGAAAGAGAAACTGCTTATTTTTGATTTATCCAAGCTTTCTTATAGCTTTAGCCAACTCTTTTGCATCTACTTCAAACATATGTGATTTGTATCTATCTGTTTTATTCAAATAAAGTTTTCCAAATGCCCCAGTAATTTCAACTCCTCGATCTCCTCTTAATTCTTCAAATGTTTCTCTTTTAACTACATGCCATTTCCTAAAATCAAAGAATCCTAAGATTTCCTTATCTATGAACCAAATTGTATTGGTTTCATGGTCATAGTAAGGCGGTGCGGCATCAAACCAATTCTTATTTGGTGAAATCGTTAGCGGGTGCATCTCCATTTTCTTTCTTTTGTAATCCTTAAAAATCAGTCTAAAAATTATTTGGTCTGTTTGGACTAGATAACTCTCATTTTGTAGGTCCGTTATCTTAACTATATTTGGTCTGCCAGATTCAAAAATAAATTTTTCACCAGTTTTAGTGTTAAATATCCATAATCCGGTTGCGGGCACAGAAGCTGGCCCCGGAAATCCTATGATCATACTACTAGATCCAATTAAAACATTTTCTTGATCTAAATTTACAAAACCACGAAAATCTGTAAATCCATCTATTTTTGGTTCTGTTTGTAGTCCATCTCCAAAAATTACAATTTCTGTAAATCCATCTTGACTGTACTTTACTGTAAAAAAATTTCCGTTTCTATCAAAACCTAATAATCTTGATATAACTAAATCTCCTTCTCTGACAAAATTAACCCCCCATGCTTCACTAACTATTTCTGCCTCTCTAAATTCCTTTGGTCTAGAAATTAAATAAGAAAGTCTTGGGTCAATATAATCTCCAGTTAATGCAGGCATAGTTTGCTCATGAATTAATCTGGGTTCTGTTCCTTCTTTTTCTAATTGGTAACATCTTAAATTATGTGCAAAAAAATCTTCTTTTTCCGCTTCATTTGCATTTTTGTGTTTTTCTAGTACTTCTTCGATTCTTAGTTTTGTAAGTTCGTCTTTGTATTTTCTAGTCATTACAATTAAATCCTTTGGCCTTCGTAATACGATGTCTAACTGTTCACCAACAAAAAGTTTTTTTAAATTAGGTCTAGACATAAAATCTCTTTAAATAAAACTTCTTAAAAATTAGCGTTTTTTATTTCCTAGAGCACCTTCCCCAAATATTCTCCAGTATGCGTCCCGCTCCTATTTTCCCATTCCTGTATATACTCGTCCAAATAAGTTTTACCGATTCCCAAATCTGAGGTTATAGAAGTTGGACGAGTATGTCATGAAGAAACGTCTTCATGAGCATGCTCGCGAATCCGTCTGGTGTTCGCGACATAGATCGAGTCGAGTTTTTTACTTGACTCGGGATATTGTTACTTAACAATTCCCATTTATATCTAAAATTGGGTATTCTCATTACCCATTTTATTTTCTCAACACCTTCTCTAAGTAAAATCCAGTATGCGTTCCTGCTTTTGCAATATCTTCCGGCGTACCTTCTGCAACAACTTTTCCTCCCATATCTCCGCCTTCAGGACCTAAATCGATAATCCAATCCGCGCTTTTTAATACATCAAGATTATGTTCGATAACTACAATGCTGTTTCCCTTATCAACTAGTCTCTGTAATACGGTTAATAACTTATTAACATCGTCAAAGTGTAATCCAGTGGTTGGTTCATCAAGTAAATACATTGTGTTTCCTATTCCACGCTTAGATAATTCTGTTGCTAATTTCACACGCTGCGCTTCCCCGCCTGATAAAGTTGTTGCGCTTTGACCTAATTTTATATAACCTAATCCAACATCCTTAATCGTTTGAAGTTTGTTGTTTATTGATGTAATATTTTGGAAAAATTCTTGTGCTTCATCAACACTCATTCCTAAAATTTCTGAGATATTTTTACCCTTATAAGTCACTTCCAACGTTTGCGAGTTATACCTTTTACCTTTACAAACTTCGCACATTACATAAACATCAGCTAAAAAATGCATTTCAATTTTTATCATTCCATCTCCTTCACAGCTATCGCATCTTCCTTCTGCTACGTTAAATGAAAACCTTCCGGGCGAATAACCGCGCGTTTTAGATTCAGGAGTGTTCGCAAATAAATCTCGAATTGGAGTAAATAAACCAACATAAGTAGCTGGATTGGATCGTGGTGTTCGGCCAATTGGGGATTGATCGACTTGAATTATTTTATCTAAGTGTTGCATTCCCTTTACATTTTTGTGTTTTCCTTCCCTTAATTTAGTTCCATTTAATGCAAATGATAACCTGGGATACACGATATTATTTATCAAAGAGGATTTACCAGAACCAGATACTCCGCTTATACAAACAAAAATACCTAGTGGTATATTCACATCAATATTCTTGAGGTTATTCTCACTAGCTCCTATTATTTCAAGCATTTCTTTAGGCTTTCTTCTTTCCTTAGGTTTAGGTATTGATTTTTTACCTGATAGATAAAGTCCGGTTATTGATTTTTCATTATTCATTATATCTTTTGCAGTTCCTTCTGCTACAACTTCCCCTCCTTTAATTCCAGCATACGGACCCATATCTATAATATGATCTGCTTCAAACATTGTTTCTTCATCGTGTTCAACAACTACTAAAGTGTTTCCTAAATCTCGAAGTCTTTTTAGTGTTCCAAGTAGCTTCGAATTATCTCTTTGATGTAATCCAATCGATGGTTCATCTAAAACATAGACAATTCCTGTTAAATTCGCTCCAATTTGTGTTGCTAGTCTTATTCTTTGTGATTCTCCACCTGATAGCGTTGCACTTTCGCGTGAAACTGTCAAATAGTTTAATCCTACATTTTCCAAGAACTCTAGCCTTGAATTAATTTCTTTTAAAATTGGAGTTGCAACCTTTAGTTCGCTTCCAACTAGCTTTAATTTTACAACAAAATCTCTTGCTAAATTTATCGGCATGTCACAAATTTCCATTATATTTTTGTTTCCGATTAAAACCGAAAGCATTTCATCTTTAAGTCTTTTACCCTTACATTTAGGGCAAGTTTCTTCTCTCATATATTTGGCAATTTCTTCTTTTCTGCCCTCTGATTCCGTTTGATGGTATAGCCTTTGTAATTGGGGGATAATTCCTTCAAAATTTCTTTCATATTCGTAAGTAGAACCCCGCTTACTCTCATACCTAAATTGCATTTTATCTTTAGTTCCATACATTATTATATTTAATTTCTCCTCTGGTATTTTAGCAATTGGTTCATCAATTTCAATTCCAGAATTTATTGCTACTTCGCGAATTTGTTGTAATCTCCAGCCTGCTTCCATTAATCTTCCATAACAAACTATTGCTCCATCAATTATTGATTTTGTTTTATCAGGAATTATTAAATCAACATCAAACTCCATCTTAAATCCTAACCCATGGCATTCCTGACACGCTCCAAACGGAGAATTGAATGAAAAATCTCTTGGTTGGATTTCACCTAAAGAAATTCCATGTTCTGGGCAGGCGTTTTTCTTTGAATATATTTTTTCTGTTCCTCCAATTTTTGCAATCATGACTCCGTTTCCTTCTTTTAATGCTGATTCTATCGCTTCATGGAGCCTTTCTTTATTTTCAAGTTTGAGCGTTATTTTATCAATAATTGCAGAAATGTTTTGCTTTTTGTTCTTATCTAAATCGTTAGGCATTTCTTGTTCTATACTAATTAATTCTCCATTAACATAAACATTGTAAAGACCGGTTTTCTTTAGTTTTTCAAATTCTTTTTCAAAACGCCCTTTTTCTCCCCTAGCAATTGGCGCAAGTATTTCAATTTTTTCATCAAGTTTTACGCTAGAAAAAAGATTTTCTGCAATTTCATCTGGTCCTTGCTTAGAAATTTGTTTTTTACATATTGGGCAGTGCGGAATACCGACACGCGCATAAAGTAATCTTAAATAATCATAAATTTCAG
Source organism: Microcaldota archaeon (assembly GCA_038046765.1). Taxonomy (GTDB): domain Archaea; phylum Micrarchaeota; class Micrarchaeia; order Anstonellales; family Bilamarchaeaceae; genus JBBSVN01. The sequence continues at coordinate 53,484 of JBBSVN010000003.1, forward strand.
TAACTGTTCCAACTGTTGAACGAGGATTTCGAGAGGTTGTTTTCTGGTCTATTGAAATCGCTGGAGAAAGCCCTTCAATGCTATCAACATCTGGTTTGTTCATTATTCCTAAAAATTGCCTAGCATATGGAGAAAGAGATTCAACATACCTGCGTTGTCCTTCAGCGTATAAAGTATCAAAAGCTAAAGTTGATTTGCCTGAACCAGATAATCCTGTAATAACAGTAATCTTGTCACGTGGAATTTCTACACTTACGTTTTTGAGATTGTGCTCTCGTGCGCCTTTAATTATGATTTTGTCTTGGATGGTTTCACCTAAGTTACTTATGTTTTACTTATTGACTTAAGCCTCGCTAGTCTTGCGTAATTCTTTAAGACGCGATTCGCGATGCATTTTCAACACGAAGCGTGTTGGAAAGCTAGTGAACGAAGTTCACTGGATATTGACTTTAGCATTTCTTATTTCAATATATGTAGGTCAATTAAGGTATTTATAAGGTTTTATTTTATTAGTTGTTTTTATTTTTATTACTTTGCCAGAATTAGGATTTTATATGTAAAACTTGTTCTATCTTAGAAACTCTTTGTCTAAGTTCAAGCATCTGCTCAGACATTGTCTGGTCAATCTTTTCTAATCTTTTGTGGTTACCTGCAAAACCATGTTCAAGTTTTTCATCTATACTTTCTAGTTTTTCATTGGTTTTATCCAACTTATTATTCACATCAGAAAACCCTTCTTTATTCTCTGTTCTTGCCTCTCTCATTTCTCTAGTCAAATTATCTAAATGAGCTGCTGCAACATCTAATCTTTCTGCATTTTCTTCTTCATAAGAACCACGCAGAACTTCAAACTTTACAAATTCTGGTTGTTCAACTTCCTGTTTTGTAATCTGTTCAACATTAACCAGTTCTGTTCTGATATTAATTTTTTTAAGAAATTCTTCAGTAACTAGTCTGTCCTTATGTTGAATGATAATTTCTACAGATTCATCAGCATCTGCTAGGTTTTTTACAGTTCCTTTTATTTTTAATTGCCTAGCTACCCTTTCTACGAATGCACGATAGCCGACTCTCTGGACAATTCCCTTTACTAAAAGCTTAAGCGTTCGCATAATAATCGTAAGTTAATTAACTACTTAGCTTATATAAAAAGATTCCTATAATTCGTCAATAAACGTAATTCTGATTATGGCAAGTCAAGAAGTCTTATTGCGTTACTTTACTAGAATTATCTTTTTCTCGAAAAAATTACTCTCCAAGTTCCCGGTAATTCTTTTTCCAACTATTTCATATCCATTTTTTAAATAAAATTCATTTAATTTTACATAATACGATACGGCATCAAAGCGAATATAATAAATTCCCATCTCCCTGGCTTTTTGCTCAGCAAACTTTAAGAGTTCTGTTGCTACTCCCTTGTCTTGGTATTTTGGCAGTACTGCTAAAGCAGAAACATAAATTGCAGAAGCAATTTCATCGTTCCAAAACTTTTTGTCATTTTCATTATAATAAAAAGGAGCGAAAAGACTAAGCGTAATTGTTCCAACCGCTAAATGTTCATAATAAGCGATATAAACTTCTTTTTCTTCTATTCTCTTTATTACTTTTTCTTTTGTGTGTCCACCTTTCCAATGATTCATTGCTTGTTCGGCTAACCAATCTGTACAAGTCGATAAGATATCAAAAATCGCTTTCCAATCGGTTGATCCAGCTTTTTTGATAAAATAGGTCATGTGTCCTTCGCCCTTTATTTCTTGAGTTCCCGAATCTTATCTCTTATTGCAATCGCTCGCTCAAAGTCCAGCCTTTCAGCTGCACTTTTCATTTCCTCTTCAAATATTTGAATCATTTGTTCTCGCTGTTTTGCATTCATTGACTTAGGAATTGCTGCTTCGATCTCCGCGTCATCCAAGTCCTTGGGAATCGGTTTAATTATCGTTTTAGGAGTTATGCTGTATTTAGTGTTAAATTCTATTTGCTTAGTTCTCCTTCGTTCGGTTTCTGCAATGGCCTGCTTCATCGCGTCTGATTTTGAATCAGCATACATTATTACCTTTCCATTAGCATTTCTCGCTGCTCGTCCAATCGTTTGAACTAGTGATTGTGTTGAACGCAAGAATCCCGTTTTATCAGCATCAAGAATTGCAACTAATGAAACCTCTGGAATATCTAATCCTTCTCTAAGTAAATTAATCCCGACTAGTGCGTCAAATTTCTTAGCTCGCAGTGCCCGAATTAGTTTGGTTCGCTCCAGCGTTTCAATCTCAGAGTGTAAATAACGCACATTCGCGCCTTTTTCATGCAAATATGCAGATAAATCTTCGGACATTCTTTTAGTTAACGTAGTAATAAGAGTTCGTTCATTTCGTTTGGCTCGTTCTTTCACTTCATTTAGTAAATCATCAATCTGCCCTTTAGTTGACCTAATTTCTATCTCCGGATCGATTAAACCTGTTGGTCTGACAATCTGTTCAACTATCTGCTTAGAATTCTTTAATTCGTATTCGCTAGGAGTTGCTGAAACAAAGATTACGTTTTCCATAAATTTTTCAAACTCTTCAAACTTTAGCGGTCTATTATCAAATGCACAAGGAAGCCTAAATCCATTTTCAACTAATGCTTTCTTTCTAGTGTAATCTCCGCTATACATTGCATGTAATTGCGGAAGTGTTACATGTGATTCATCAATAAATATCTGGAAATCTTTTCCAAAGTAGTCTAGTAAACAATAAGGTCTGGTCCCAGCCATCCTGCCATCAAAATGTCTTGAATAACTCTCTATTCCCGAGCAGTATCCTAGTTCACGAATCATTTCTAAATCATACTTTGTTCGTTGCTCTAATCTCTGGCGTTCAAGTGGTTTTAACGTTGGAGCGTATTCTAAGAGTTCTGCTTCAATTGCTTTTAGTGCCTTTTCTTTTTCTTCATCTGAAATAACAAAGTGTTTAGCTGGTAAAAGTAAATAGTTTGAAACATTATTTTTTCGTCCAGTAATAACATCAAAGAATTCGATTGCGTTTATTTTTTCATCTTCAAATACTATTCTTACGGCATTATCAGAAAAAGGAGGTAATACTTCAAGTACGTCTCCCCTAAATCTAAATGAACCCTTACCTAGCACTGAATCGTTGCGTTCGTACTGCATTTTAACTAAGTTATACATCAATTCCTTTCTCTTAAAATTCATTCCAAGTTTAAAGTCAATTCCCAAACTTTCATAAGTTCCAGGGTTTCCTAAACCATAAATACATGATACAGATGCAACGATTACTGTTGGTGCTTTAGAAAGCAGATAAGATGTTGCCTGAAGTCTAAATTCTTCTATTTTTTCGTTTATCTGTGATTCCTTTTCCAAGTAAGTGTCTGTCTGGACAATATAACTTTCAGGCTGATAATAATCATAGTAAGAAATAAAGTAGCCTACTTTGTCTCGAGGGAAAAACTGCTGAAATTCTGCGTAAAGTTGAGCTGCTAAAGTTTTATTATGTGAAATTACAATTGCCGGTTTATTTAATTTAGCAATTACATTCGCCATTGTAAAAGTTTTTCCAGAACCAGTAACTCCTAGAAGTGTTTGCATTCCTGGTTTTTGTGCTCCTCTAAAGAGTTTTTCAATTGCCTGGGGCTGATCACCCGCTGGAGCGTAAGAAGATTCTAAGGAAAAATTCATAGAACATTATTAACAAATGATAAATAAAAAGATTAGCTTATATCTAGTCCATAATTTTCCAAGCAATCTAATATTTGATTTTTAATGTCGTCATTTTCTTTTCTTTCTAATATATTTGTGTAATTTCCCTTTTCGAGTGCTTTGCTAAATAATTCTTTATAAATATAAAATGTACCATTTAATTTGTCTTTGTTTTTAAAAATATATTCAAATATAAAATAAATTCCTTTAAATTCTAATCTATTTTTATAAAATATAATCTTTCTTATAAATTTAAAATCTTCGGTAAGTATGTTGCCATTACTTTCTGATGCGTGATATAAACAGGCTTTTTCTCCTTTACCTGCATTTACTTTTTTACATATATCCAGAAATTTTTCATCTGGTTTATTTTTAATTTGGGATATTATTAAATCCTTCAAAATATGCTCGACTTCTTTGTAATTTTTTAGTTCTTCTTTTACTTCCTGTGGGATCTGTACTTCTTTAAAATGGCTAAAAAAATTGTGTGCTTCTAAATCAATTAAAAGTCTAATCGCACAAGTATCGATATAAGTTTTATCTACCATGTTTATCATTCTTATATTTTTTCCTTGAACTAATAAATTTGTTTACTGCTTTTTTTATATTTGTAAATTTTATTAAAAATACATATGTTAAAAATGCCAAAAAATAAGCATCATAGCTTATTTTCATTTCTGCTGCTTCTTTTTCCATTTTTTTTACAAGGAATACTGGCAGCTTAAAGTTATGTGTTTTAGTTAAAGGTCTGTCTGTTTCTCTGATCATTGTTATATTTTCTGTCATTGGTACTCTGTGTTCGTAATCTTGCTTTATCTCTAAATCTTTACTCTGATCTTTTGTATATATTTCCCTTTCAGAAAAGTAATTATTCATATTTCTCACTCTCTAATTTTTCTCTGACATCTTCTAATTCTTTTATTAGTTCCTTTAATCTTTCGATGCCTATTTCAAAATCTATATTTTTTCTTATATGCCTATCTTGAGCGTCAATTACGTTGAATTTTAAGTATGCTAACATAGCTATTTTCTTTTTTTCAAATCGACTATCATTATTCCTAGTATTTATTGACCACATAAATTCATCTAATATAGATGTCGAAACGTAAGCTCCTTCTTCATATCTATTTTTTAATTTTAGTTTTTCTATCAATTCTTTTATTATTAACTGATACTCATCCGTTTTTTTTGTTTCTTTTATTATTGCACTAAAATCCTCTTTGTTATCTTTAATTAGTATTGGCGCTACGGTTCCGATTATATATGGGGCATATTTATCTAATTCATCTATGTTTAGACCAAGTTCCTTGATCGTTAATCTGTTTATTACTAAGCTTACTCCGAAAGGTGCGTATTTAATTTTAATTCCATTTTTTTCTCCTAGTTTTATCAAGTTCCCAACAATTTTTTTCAAATCAGTTATTTCATCCAAGTTTTTTATTGATTCTGCCATTTACACACCTTGCTATAACATTCCTTAGTCTATAAATCTAACAATATGTTATATTTATATTATTACTTGTCATAAATCTTAAAATATCTGTTTAATCCTTAATCATCCTAAATACTATATTTGTTCATTTATTATATAACTTTGTGTCCTTCTTTTGTTAACTCCTTTCAAGTCATAAAATTATAAAAAACGAAAAGAAGTGACATATATTTAAAAACGTATTCCGACACATTAGTTGTGTAATTCATTTGTCTTTAGTGTAATTTTTCTAAAAAATAAAAAAAAATTAAACAAACAAAAATACAAATTAACTTAGAGGTAATGCTATGCAAACTGAACACGCACCATTTGTACTAAGAGATGGGGAATTGATCCCACCAAACGCGAATACTCTGAATCTTTCAAGTCCTACTGCTAATTATGGTGTAATCTGTATAGATGGGATGATTGCTACTATTAAAATTGTTGACGATAAAATTTATCTTGTTTTTCCTGATTTTGGGGCTCATCTAGCAAGGCATATTTTAAACAGTTCTAGATCGGTTAGAAATGTCGATGACGAAGATTTAATTAGTTTAGATCGGGCGATAAACCTAGGTCGGTCTTATGAATCTCACCCTTCTTTAAAACTAACTCTTGAAAAGGGAAAACAACTTGATTTTCAAATATATATGGAAAAATTTGTAAACTTATTTTTCCGATTAATTTCAGAAGGATTTGGTCAATCTAATTATATTCGTCCAATAGTAGTTCTATCAAATTCCCGTATGGATGATGAGACAATCCCTAATGATTGTGCAATTGATGCTTCATTATACAAAGCAAATTATTCAGTTATTCCGATGTATTGGCCAGCAATACTTGGCCCCAGACATCCATCTTTCCCTGGTTATTCTCTTCTTGTCCCTCAAAACTATTTAGCACCAGCTCCAGATACTTCAAAAATTCAATTTAAAGCTGGTTCTACCTATGACCCAACTAGAAATCCTGGTGTAGCAGAAAAAAATAGGCATAACGGATTGTTCGGATCAGGCAAATCTTATCTTGCAAACGATATTGTTCTAATGGATTATACAAGAACTCGTTTGTCGGAAGGAAGCGGGTCTAATTTAGTTTTTGTTTCTCCAAGCGGAACGTTCTTTAGTCCAAAAATTGACGGAACTGTTTTTCCTGGTCTAACACAGAAATTTGTACATCAGGATTTAGTTCAAGGTGAAGTAGGCCAAACCTTCGGATGGAAATCAGAATATCGAGATATTTATTTATCTGAATTAGCCGAGCTTTCAAAAACAGGTCATGAACTATTTTTAACTGGAAGTGCTGCTGGAATTATTCCCGTTAGAAAAATTATTCTGCCAAAAGTCAAGAATCCAACTTCTAAAGATGACCTCGGTATGTTTGATTTTAAATCTGGAAGAGAAACTTTAACTGCAATCGTACGTGATGCTTATCAATCTTTTAGCATAGGTGAAGCGTGCGATATTCAACATGCTGGAAAGAAAGTTCGGATGACTGGATTTGAGTCTGTTCCATTAATGATCGAGCTCCCTCCAGAAGTTGCTCAAAGAACTTTGGAAAAATTAACTCATTTTAGCCCTAACTTCGAACCAGTTTCGCGTCCACTAGATCAAATAATGCGAAGCGGAAGAGTAACTCAAATTAATTCTTTAGCTAGAAATCGTGTCGAAACAGTTTCTGGAAGAAGACAAGCAGCGTTAAGGTAAATTAAGCCTCAATTTTATTCTTAATTTCTTTAGCAAACTTTGATCTAATTTCAATTCCAGGATCGGGATCCCGGTTCCATTCTATTTTTACTTTATCATCCTTAAAACTTGGAATTATGTATATTTTATAATGAGCTACGAGATTATATCCTTCTTTAGAAATATCATCATCTGATAAATGCGTTATTGCGACGGGATTACAAGCTTTCCGAACTGCTTTTGAAATATTCTTTGTAACAATAAAAAGATGCGATGCAAGCGTGTCTGGTAAATCTATAAAATTCTCATAATGTTTCTTTGGAATAACAAGAACATGGTATTTGTTAATTGGACTTTGGCTTATTACAGCATAACAAATATTATCATGGTAAATAATCGCTTCTTCATCCTTATATTTACAAAACACGCAAGTTTTTTGTTTAGTCATTCAGCATCATCTTAACAATAGCCTTCTGCGTATATAATCTATTTTTAGCTTGCTGCCAGATTACGCTGTTTTTACTATCAAGTATTTTTTCAGAAACCTCCATCCCACGAAATGCTGGTAAGGGGTGCATTAAAACAACATCTTTTGGTGCCTTACTTAGCATTTCTTCATTAACTTGATAACTTAGAAAATCCTTCATTCTTTTAGTGGATTCTTCTTCCATTGTTTCTTTTATCCAAGGTGAAACATAAATTATGTTTGCACCGTTTAATGCTTTTGAAATGTCATTTGTAATTTCAATTATTGCGTGTTTTTTAGCTTCTGTCAAATACTTTGCATTTGGTTCATAGTTTAGCGGGCTAAGGAACGTAAAATTCAGTCCCAATTTCGTAGCTCCAATTAGTAATGAATTAGCAACATTGCTTGTCGGTTCACCGATAAAAACAATCTTGTTTCCTTTTTTTAATTTTCCTAATGATTTTAGTGTGTATAAATCTCCTAGAGCCTGACAAGGATGTTCAACATCGCTTCCAGCATTTATTATTGGAATTTTAGATTCTTTACTTAGTTCAGCAAGCATATCATGCGGAGTTAACCTTGCAATTACTAATGAAGCGTATTGTTCCAAAGCTTTTGCTGCATCTTTTAGTTTTTCTCCACGAACTAACTGCGTAAAACCATAATCTAGATGAATGAATCCGATTCCGCTTTCTTCTAATGCTGCTGCAAATGATACAAGCGTCCTAGTAGATGGACGGTTAAACAATAGTGCAGCGAGTTTTCCCTGCCTTTCTAATTTTTTATCTTTTAGTTCATCTGCGAGCGTGAATATTTTTTCTATTTGATTTTTATCTAAATCTAACATTGAAATTAATGATTTCATGATTTTTCACCTAAAGATAATTTAGAGGTTAATACTTTTAAACAATGATTTAAATCATTAGGTTTTAAAATTGTTTCAGTTAAATGTTATTTATGGGAGCAGTAACTAAAGAAGCATTTAAACGCCGAGTTGAAGATGTAAAAGTTGCAAGAAGAATGTTTGATATTACTAGCCTTAAATTTGATCCTTATCTTTTTGATATAGGTGGTCAAGCAGATATTTTGTCTGCAACAGATACGCTTACTGCAAAGCGATATGCTGTTAAACTTTTAAGGATCACAAGTCCAAGTTCTATCTTAAGTTTCTCTGTTGAAGCTAAGTTACTTATGCGATTGGAGCATCCTTTTATTAGCATGGGAATAACTGATTTAAGAACCTTAGAAAATGATCCACCTGAAATTAAAGAACATTTAGTATCCAATCACCTGATTATGGCTCAGGTTATTCCTTCGCCATATATAGTTATGGAATTAATCGAAGGCATGGATTTACATGTTCGTAGGGGTAGCGGTTTTATTTCGATTAAAAGTTGTGTTGAGATTACAATAAAAATCTGCAAGGCAGTAAGCTATTTGTTTTCTAAAGGAATTTTACACCGAGACCTAACACCAGATAATGTGATTGTTGATGATATGTTTAACCCCACTCTGATTGATTTTGCACTTAGTGGGGCATGTGCTGAAAACTTCCGTGTTAATCCATTTCATCTTCCAGAACCAAGTGCTTTTAAAAAGAAGTATAATAGTATAATTGGCGCAGACGAATACCTTGCACCTGAAAGAGGTCCACCAAATTTTGTAATTGACGATGTTCGGTCTGAAATATATTCTCTTGGTGCGATTTTGTATTTCTTGATTGCCAAACGTCCACCTCATTTAATGCGAACTGGTATATTGGACACTGATTTTTCTATTGCCAAAAAAGAAGATATTCCAAGTTTTTATTCTGTAGGCCAGGGAAATTTAGTTCCACCTAAACTCGAAGAATTAGTCAGAATCGCTTTAGAATACGATCCAAAAAATCGATTTCAAACGCCTGGTGAAATGATTGCCGCGCTTAAATCGGTTTTAAGAGAGTGCATGTAATTTCTTACGGTTTATCAGATTTTTCTAATAAAAAGTATAAGAAATGTTGGGTTTTTTTAAGATTTAGCAGTATTTAACATTTTCATAATTATCCTTTTAAATGTTGGGTGAAAAAACTAAACATGTATAAAAAGAAATTATCAAACCCAAGTTTCGTCATCTTAGTAATCTTACTGATATTATACATTTTATTTTCAGAGACCCAATCTCTAGGTACATTTAAAACTTATATAGAGCCATTGCTAATACTATGGTTTTTAGCCACTCTGATTATTCATTGTTATGAAGAATACGTTTTTCGAAATAATCTAATTAATTCTCTGTCTTTTTTAGAAAAACTGAATTTTAAAAAAGTAGATTCTAGAGAGTTATGGTCTGGTATTTATCGTAATCGAACCTTTAATCTGAGCCTAAAAATTTTTAGACCAACTAAATTCGCTCATTTCTATTACTTAAGGATAGACACACTAAATAAACGAAATAATCTCACGCTTAAAATCCAGCCTATTGATTATAAAAATAAAACGATTGAATCGAAATATAGTTATATCGCACCAAGAATTGAAAGTTTGGGTCTTTTTTCTAAATTTTCAACAGTATTGCCATCTTTTACCCTTCCTAATTCTATCCTAGAATTCTTTGTAATTTCTGAAAAACAAACTTATTTTCTTCTCCCAGAAAACTTATTTGATGAGGTAAATTTAGTCGAAGCTTTGAATATCATTTGCGATATAATGGATAAAGAAGAACTTTGATATATCATTACTTCCTCATAACAATTATACTTTCCCTTACATTTATTTTTTTAGGTTTAACATCTGCTAATCTATTAGCTGCTACAATTATTTCGACTTCCTTAAATCCAATTCGTTCTGCCATCTCTGCTAAAACTTCATCAACTAAAACATGCGTTTCATAAATCACTGAATTAGCTACATTAAAATAGCATGCTTTACCTGGTTTAAGAATTCTATGAATTTGTTTTAGCGTTAGTTCCATATCATAAAAATAAGTTCCAATTATCGGTATTTTCTCTCCAATTTCCCCAACTTCTGGAGGCATCTTTTCAATTTTTTTATCTAACGTAATAAATGATCGAACCATTTGTGTTCTTGTTTCTTTAGTAATCTCTTTACTCATTCCAAGCAAACTTAATTCTAATCCGTAAACTTTAGAATAATCAATATTATTTAGATATGGGGGCGAAGTTACGATTAAGTCAACACTTTCGTCTTTAATACTCTGGCAAATTCTTGCATCATCTAAATGAATTTCTGGCTTAGATCCACTAAAGGAATTCCCTTCCAAATCCGTCAGCATATTTTTTACTTTTTTCCTAAAAGCATCTTTAACTGGAATCGCTCTTTTTGATCGGTCAATTTTGAGTACTCCCCCATCTTTTACAATTAAACTGCATTGAGGAAGTATTGAAAGAAGTGCTAGAAGCATTAGCCCACCGACTTTTTCGTCAAGGTTTTCAATTTCTTCTCGCAAATATTCTATTATGTTCAAATTACTTTTTGGAATACACGCGCGAGGATCGAATAATTCAAAGTGCCATTTGAACCTGTTTTCGCCCTTTGTTTCTTTTAGTTCATTGTTTCGATTTTTTTGTAATTTTTCAAAAACTTTTTCTACAAATTGCCGTGCATTTGAAATGTCATCTTTAGAATAATCTCTAGTTTTAACTTGAGAAATAAATACTGCTAATGGCGAGGCATCAAGACCGATTGCCTTGAGCCCCTGGACTTTGGCTCTTAGCACAGTTGTTCCAATACCGCAAAATGGATCTGCAATCAATACGTTTTCTTTTTGCTCGGTTATTTTTTCCCTAGTAATTGCCCATTCTACCAATTCAGGAGAAAACGCTTCTTTGTAATAAAACCAGTTATAAATCGCTTTAGTTTTGCTTATTTCGAATGTAACAAACGGAGCGAGGAACAAGTTTTCGGATATTTTAATTGGAGTTATTGACATAAATATAACTGTTAAAAGAAGTAGTTAAAAAGATAAAGAAAATCTAAACTTTTTTATAAACAATAGCTTTTCATAAAGTTTTGCTGTAAAAACAGATTATCTACAATGTGTTAATTATGTCAATTTCTTACTCCCAAGAACTAAATCCTGAACAGATGCAAATCATCGATAATGCTAGCGGAGTCTGTCTAATTATCGCTGGTCCGGGATCTGGAAAAACAAGAACAATTCTATATAAAATTGCAAAACTTATTGAGGATGGAAATTCTCCTGAAAGTATTTTATTACTTACATTTACAAACAGGGCAGCGCAGGAAATGAAAAATAGACTGGAGAAACTGGTCGGTATTGGAGCTAAGAGAGTAATCGCAGGTACGTTTCATTCATTTGCAAACATTCTTCTAAGACGTCATGCGAGTTTAATCGGGTTTAATAATAAATTCACGATTCTAGATGAGCAAGATAGCGTTTCTTTACTTAAAAAAATAATCTCAGATCGAAAAGCATTAACTGGTAGTACAGAAGTTTCAAGTAACGGAAAAAAAACAAAGAAAAAAGATGAACTAGCTGGTAACGACCTTAAACGATTGATATCTCTGTCAAAACTAAGGATGATCTCTTTAGAAGATTTGGTAATGCACAGCGAACTAATTTACTTAAAGGATAATCTGCAGGAACTAAACCTTATTACAGAGCGTTATGCTACAATAAAGAAAAATACAAATTGCATGGACTTTGATGATTTATTAGTTTATCTTTACATTCTGTTTCGTGATAATGAAAACTTAAGAAAATTCTATTCTGGTATTTACCTAAGTATATTTGTTGACGAGTTTCAGGATACTGATAAATTGCAGTCTGCAACGCTTGACTTGTTATACGATAAAGACCGGACAAAAAACTTTATCGTAGTTGGTGATGAATCTCAAAGTATTTACTCATTTAGAGGCGCTGAAATTCAAAACATACTAAAATTCAAGGATAAACATCAAGCAAAAGTTTTCTATTTACTTAAAAACTACCGAAGTACAAAACAAATCGTTGAACTTGTAAACGAAGTAATAAAAAACAGTAAAGAAGCCTTAGAAAAACAACTCGATGCTGTAGGTGAACATAAAGACGCCCAAGTTCCTGTTTTAATTGCAGTAAATAATCGAAAAGAAGAAGCATTTGCTATAGCTGATGGAATAGAAGAGCAGGTTGCATGCAAGGAATCTGTTGCAGTTCTTTTTAGGTCTGTTTATTTGGCTTCTGAACTTGAACTGGAGTTATCTAAGCGTGGAATTACTTACGAATTACGTGGTGGTTTGCAGTTTTTTGACCAGCAACACGTAAAAGATTTAGTTGCCTTACTTAAGCTCTGTGTAAATAAGAATGATTTTGCTTCGCTTAAAAGATTGTTCTTACTCTTTCCAGGAATTGGGGAGAAAAAGGCAGAAGACATGACTAATTTAGTACAAAAGCATTCTGTTGATGACTTTAAGAAATCTATTGAAAACATTCGCCATCTTTCTCCTTTAGTTTTTGAAAAACTTAATTTTTCCTTAGAAAATAAAAACGCGGCAGGAGTCTTAAGTGCATTTTACGAATGTTTCTATTCTGGATATATGAAAGAATACTTTGATGATTTTGCAGAACGACAACTTGATATAGATGCGTTAATCAGTGTTGCATCGCAATATGAAAATATAGAAGAATTTGTTTCTGTTTTTGTCTTAAATAATAATGATAGTTTTAAGAAAAAGAATAAAGATAGCAGCGAACCAAAAGTAATCCTCTCAACAATTCACCAAGCCAAGGGTTTAGAGTGGGATAACGTTTATGTTATGGGATTAGCCGAAAGTTTATTTCCTTCTGCAAAAGCTAGTTATTTAGAAGAAGAGCGAAGACTGTTCTACGTTGCATCATCTCGTGCAAAGAAAAGATTATTCATGACTTATCCGCGGGTTGCAGATAGATTTTACAAGTTTGAAGAACTTCCTGTTTCAAGGTTTGTTGCTGAACTACCGGAAACTGTTTATCGAATCGAAAAGAGTTGGAGCGAAGGAGATTAGGTATGCCGATGCAGTTTTACTTCAATAACTATCGTATCCTTTTCTAAATGCTCTATATAAATGCGTTTCATTACTAAGTTCATTTTTAATCCTCTGTATTGCTGGTCTTCGGTCAGCCCATTCTAGAGGCACTGCTTCTTTTGAAATCCAGGTATGCTCAAAATCTATTCCTATTACTTCCTTTCCATTCCAGATTGCATTTCTTCCGGCGGCATCATTTATTGCTATCCCATTCTTATGCGCGAACCTAATAAACCTGCCATAAGCTTCCCAGATGGTTACCTCATTTATTTTGTCTAAACGGGTTCCTTCTACCCACCTAAATAAAGAAAATTCTTGATCATTTACAAATAATTTTCCAAGTGGCCTTTCAACCTGTACACCGCGCTCTAGCATTACTTTAGCTTTTTCCAATTGGTCTGCTTCGCATGGATGCTGCAATAATACAGCTATATGATCAGATGTTTTATTATCAATTCTAGACATAGGAATATCACTGCTTTGAAGTGTGCTTCCAAATATTGCCAGTAAATTAGAATAATCATTTTGGAATATTGCCCAAAGAGGTTTGTGTCTTATAATTCTACGAATGTGTTTTGCAAATTCTTCTAAAATCGTGTGATTAATCTCAACATCGCTTTCAATTCTTTCCTGAGTTTTTAAAGAATAAAAATAAAATTCATCTAGCATCTCTCTAATTTTTTCCTTACTAGAATTTGGTATTCTTCTTTTTAACCAATATAAAGTATCCATAACTCTTCTGTTTTCTGTTATATCTAAGTAAAATGGCCAGTATTTCCATGCTTCGAGCTCTTTTATTGCGTTTAATGCAAATTCTGTTCCTCGTTCTTTATCATCTGTAAAATGTATGTACAAACTTCGTAAAAATAAGCAACCAGCTAAATAAACATGGAATCCATTAATTAGATCAGTTACAAATATGTCCTTTGATTCTATTTTCATTTCCATAGGACTGCTAAAAGTTGCCATTGCCAAAAGTCTGCGTAGCTCTTTTGGATCCAAAGGTTGTTTTACTTCTTCGACTACTCCTCTAAAAAATGTTTCAAAATATTTAGATTCAACTCGGTATGCTTTTGGATATTTGCTTATTAATGGTTTAGCTCTTTTTCCATAAATACTTGGTTTTGTAGTTGCATTAGCAATTACTCTGCCTTCTGCTGATTTTGGATCTATTACCAAGACTGGACTATGCAATTGTCTTCTTTTCATGTTATTTATAATGTTCGAAAGAGAATATAAACTTAAGCTTTTGATTGGTTCGTTATTGCTTCCTTCGACAATCTATCTGCCCATTCATTCTCTTCCCTTGGAACGTGCTCGAACTTTACGTTTAATTGCATGCAAAGAGCAACTACTTTCCTATTTAATTCCTTTAAGTGCGGAGCCTTAACCTTATAAATTCCTTTTAACTGATTAACCAAAAGCTGGCTATCGCTTCGAACTAAGATTATCTCGTCCTTTTCTCCTTCTTTTTCTATAATTTTCCTTGTTTCCTCTAACGCTCGAACTGCGGCAGTATACTCTGCAATGTTGTTAGTTCCGTTTCCTAAAAATTCGCTAAGTTCTAAAATAGTTTTTCCATCTTTACGAATAACAACCCCTATTCCCATAGGTCCGGGATTTCCAAAACAAGCGCCATCAATATTAATCGTAATCATAAAAGAACCATACAAAACAATCGGGAGAAGCTTTTTTAAGATAAGCATTGTAAATAATTCTGAGTTATATATTCAAACTACTTAAATTAATCGAGGTGTATAAATGGGAATGGGAGATTCTTCTAAAGAAGATACAATCACAATGAATAAATCTACAGTTTATTTAGTAATAATCGCATTATTAGGAATTTTATTAATAGGATCAATTTTTACACAGGGCTTTGGTATTATTAAATCAACAACAGTCGCACCAACTCCGACACCAACCCCTACGCCAACTCCGACACCAACTCCGACACCAATAGGTGTAACTGCATTAGCTACTTTTAAGGGCTATGCACAAAAAATCGGATTGGATACTGCAAAATTCAACAGTTGTTTGGATACATCTAAATACAGTACAGAAGTACAAAAAGACTTTTCAGATGGATTAGCTTTAGGAATTCAAGGTACTCCGTCATTTATGATAGGAAGACGAGATGGGGCTCCACAAACATTAGTTGGTGCTCAACCATATTCTGTATTTAAAGCTGCAATAGAAGCTGAATTAGCAAATACCAATCAAACAAATGTAACTACTAAAACAAGTACGTTTGCTGATGATGATCCTAAATTGGGGTTAGATAGTGCACCAATTCTGATTATTGAATTCTCAGATTTTCAGTGCCCTTTCTGTGAAAGGTTCTACTCTGCTGCTTATCAAAATCTTCAAACAGATTATGTAAAAACAGGTAAGGTTCAAATTGTTTTTAGGGACTTTCCTTTAAGCAACATACATCCAAAAGCAGAGCTTGCAGCTCAAGTTGCACAATGTGCATTTGAACAAGGTAAATTTGAAGAGATGCATGACGTTCTTTTCAAGAATCAAAATGAATGGTCAAACCTTAACTAATTTTTTTTTATTTTTTAATTTTATATTTTTTATTAATCTTAATTATGTCCGGGCGTAAAATTATGAAAAACTTGCATTTGATCTTTTTTACAATTTTTTTAGGATTTTTTTTACTTGGCTGTACTTCGCAGACTGATTATAAACAAATCAATCTTTCAGAACTTGTTAAAAATAATTCAGAAAAAATCGGATCAGATTCTTCACCTGTTTTGATAATCGAGTTTTCGGATTTTCAATGTTTATTTTGTAGGAAATTTTATATCCAAAGTTGGCCGAGTATAAAAAGAGATTATATCGATTCTGGAAAAGTTCAGTTAATTTATAAAAATTTCCCACTTCTGGAGATTCATCCTGACTCGCAAATGGCAGCTGAAGCAGCAGAGTGTGCAAATGAACAGGGTAAATTTGAATTATTCCATGATGAACTTTATAATTTACAACAAGTAAAAGGAAGCGGAACTGTTCCAATTTCCAAACAGGATTTAAAAGATACGGCTTCTATAGCTTCTTTGGATTTGACTAAATTCAATATCTGCTTTGAATCTGGAAAGTATGCTTTAGAAGTTCAAAAAGACTTTAGTCAAGGTGTTAAACTAGGGATAAAAGGTACTCCTGCATTTTTAATTATAAAAAGAGGGGGAACCAAAGCAAAATTCTTATCCGGAGCATTACCTTATTCAGAGTTTAAAGCAGCAATCGATGAAATTTCATCTGAGTAATTCTCTGGTAAATATCTCTAGTAAATACTAGATAAGCTTTAAAACACTCTTTTACATTTATTTAATGCATTATTGCTAGCTTTAATGCTGCTAAAATATCAATTAAACAAATTTATCAAATGATTTAAATGGCAAACGTTAATATTGCAGAATTAAGAAAAGTGCGTGATTATAAAATCACTTCAATACGGGAGGATGTACATAATATTATCATACTGACTTTATCCTCTGTTACTAGTGATAGATTACCAAATTCACTTCCAGGCCAGTTTCTAAATTTACATACAGCTGATTTAGAAAATAAACCCATATTTAGGCCATATTCAATAGCGTCTTCACCAGGTGTAACTGACTTAGAACTATGCATAAAAATACTTCCAGATGGAAAATTTTCTGCGCCACTAAGTAAAAAGAAAGTTGGTGATACAATTGGTGTTTCAGGTCCGTATGGTTTTTTTACATATGAAAACCAAACGAATGCTGTCTTTATGACTGCTGGGACGGGAATAGCGCCAATTATGGCTATGCTAAGAACGATTGTTGAGAAAAATGTCCAAGGTAATTTCATTTTATTTTATTCAAATAAGACCAAAGATTCAATCATATACTTTGATGAACTTAATCAGATGATGGTTAAAAATCCAAGTATAAAAATTATATTTACACTAACTCAAGAAACAGACGGGCCATGGGCTGGGGAAAAGGGCAGAATTTGCGATCCTATGGTAAAAAAATATCTTAATAAGGCTGAAGATTTTGATTATTATTTCTGCGGTCCATTGGAATTTATTAAGACCATGAAAACATGTGTTGTTTCTCTTGGGGCTAAACCGGAAAAAATAAAAGCAGAAGGTTGGGGTTAATATTAATATTTAGCATTGAGCAATGAGCAGTGGGCAATGAGCAACTTATAATTAGTTTCGTGGCTCAGAGCACACGGCCCAAAGCTCAAGGCCAAACTAATGGTGATTTTATATGAGTGAAAAAATAATTGATACAATCGTTGATGGAGGAAAAGCAACAGCTGGCCCGCCATTAGGTCCAGCATTAGGTCCATTAGGTGTACCAGCACCAAAAGTAATTGCAGATATAAATACAGCAACTAAAGCATTTGAAGGAATGAAAGTTCCAGTAAAAGTCATAGTAGAAACTTCTACTAAAACTTATCGAATTGAAGTAGGTACCCCTCCAATTGCTGAATTGGTAAAAAAAGCAGCAGGTGTAGAAAAAGGTTCTGGAACCAAAGAAGTAAAAGCAGGTAATATTACTTTTGAAAAAATAAAAGAAATTGCAACAAACGCTTCCAAATCTCTTGGTAAAGATCTTAAGCAAAAGGTCAAGGAGATTGCCGGTACCTGCGTAAGTATGGGTATATCTGTTGATGGCAAGGGTGCTAAAGACTTCATAAAAGCAGTAGATGAAGGTAAGTACTCCTTCTAATTCTATTTAATCCTTTTTTATTTTTTAAGTTTAGTTTTTAACTAATTTGGTAGTTTGTTTATGGTATACACTAGTTTTCTCTCACCTATCGATGACTATTCAAATCTCGCATTTAGACTTCTTTGTCAGCGTTATGGTGCGGAAGCAACATGTGTTCCGCTTGTAAATTCAACCGCACTTTCCCGAGACCGCTCTAAAATTTCATTAGTTGATGTTCATATCGATGAAAAAAATGTTGGTGTGCAGGTTGTTGGCAATGATGCGGAACAGCTTGCGATTTCGTGTAAAATAATTCTTGAGGAAAAGCCATTTGTGAAGTGGCTAAATATTAATTGTGGTTGCCCATCTGCACGTACGATGAATTCTGGGGGTGGAAGTGCTTTTTTAAAATTTCCAGATAAGATTGCCTTAGCAGTAGAAAAAATAAAAAAACAATCAGACACACCTATGTCAGTAAAGATACGTATAAACGAAGATTTTGAAAATACTGTATCTGTTTGTAAGACTTTAGAACGAGCCGGAGTTGACTTTCTAATAATCCATGCCAGAACCGCACGACAAGGTTATTCGGGTCAAGCGGACTGGGAATTTATAAAAATGCTTAAAGAAAAGCTGTGTGTGCCTTTAGTTGGAAACGGGGATATTACTAGCCTTGATCAGGCAAATAAATATATCAAAGATGGCTATGCTGATTCATTTATGGTTGCACGGGCTGCGATGCGAAATCCAAAGATTTTCTGCGGCCAGGCTCTTGAAAGCGAGCAAGAAAAGCTTGCGATTTTTCATGAGTACATTGGTATTTATAAAACGTATTTCGGTTCTTTAGAATTAAAAGACCTAAAACTTAAATCAATGAATTTTTTAAATGGTATCCCAAATGCGGCATATTTTAGAGATAATATTGCAAGAGTTAAATCAACTGATGAGTTGCTTAATTTCCTTGATTTCTAATTTTATGCCATTTTTATACAACTTAATAAATAAATAATTCATTCTGTGAATAAATTTTCTCAAATGTCAGGTTTAAATATCTACTTTTATCATAATAGTTAGTTTTCATATTAAAAAATAAATGTATCGAAAATATATAGGTGATAAATAATGAAAAACTTTATAGTATTGAGCGTAGTGTTCATGCTATTAGTCTTTGGTTGTACTCAACAAACCAATACTAATACAACAAACACTCCAGCACCAGTAAATAATGTGCCAACAACCCCAGCACCAACCGTGGCAAAAGCTGATTTTTCAATTGATTCTCCAGCCGTAGGTTCTACTGTAGCTTCTGGAACAGTTGTAGTTAAACTTACACCAAAGAATTTCAAAGTAGTTGCACCAGGTGCAAACGTAGCTGGTGAAGGTCATTTCCATCTATTTTTGGATGATGGTTCATACATACCATGTGCTTCAACAACTTGTGAAGTAACTAATGTATCAGCTGGTACCCATACAATTAAGGTAACGGTACAAAACAATGATCATTCAACAAACGTAGATGTCGCAGCAAAGAGTGTAACATTTACTGTTGCAGCTCCAGCAAGTGTTGCTCCAACACCAACTGGTGGATATAACTTTGAGATAGTATCTCCAACAGCTGGTTCTTGGGTAGATCGAGGCACTGTTACGGTAACTTTAAACCCATTGAATTTCCAGGTAGTTGCACCAGGTACTAATGCAGCAGGCCAGGGTCACTTCCACTTATTCTTAAATGGGGGTACTTACATACCGTGCGCATCAACAACGTGTACTGTTACAAATGTTCCTCCGGGACAAAATACAATTAAGGTAACGGTACAAAAGAATGATCATTCTGATGCAGTAGGCGCAATGACAAAAACAGTTAGTTTCTACGTAAAGTAGATCTAATTTTTTTTCTTTTTATTTTTCTTTATTCTATTTTTAAAATTAGCCTTGATAATTTCTTTTTTTGATATTTTTTTCCTTATTTCTTTAGTTCCTTATATCTAATTAAGGTGTTCTTTTCTTGTTTTTCAATGGCATCCTTATATTTAATAAGGGCGACAATACCTATCCCTGTGCTGATAAAGCCAGCTATTGCAGCACTAATTAAGATTTTGTCTGAAAGTTTTCTTTTCATAAATAATATAATAAATAAAAAAAGATAAAAAGATACTTTATTCTGAAACTAATTTTTCAAGTAGTTTTATCGTACTAATTACATCGTCTACATGCGCTACGCCAACCGTAGAATGTATATATCTAGTTGCAACGCATACTGCAATTGAAGGTATCCCGCTTTTTACATTATGTACTGAAGCTGCATCTGTTGCTCCTCCTTCGATTACTTCTAGTTGCAGGTTAATATTCATCTTCTTTGCGGTTTCGATTATTTTTTGTGTGAGTTTTCTATCTGCTACGTTTCCGCGTGCGCTTGCTTCTACTAGAGTCACTACCGGACCTTTACCTAAGGCAACTGGTGCGTCATCTGGTTTTAATTCTGGGTGATCTCCTGCTACTGCGGTATCAACTGCAATAAACGCGCGGGGGTCGAGCTTGTAGCTTGCAGTTTGGGCTCCTTTTCCAAATGTTGAAACTTCCTCTTGGCTCGTGCCTATTAATAGAATATTATGGGGCAATTCTTTTGCGAGTTTCAAAAGAATGTAGCAACCAATTCGATTATCAAGCGCCTTGCCAGAAATCATTTTTTCGCCCATGCGTTTAAACTGGGTTGGAAAAGATATGGGGCTACCTATTTCTATTCCCATATTTATTGCTTCCTCTTTATTTAATGCACCAATATCAATGAACATACTCCTATAATCTATTACGCTTTTTCGCTCTTCATCTTTCATAATGTGGGGTGGTTTACTTCCGATTACTCCAGTTAGAAGTCCTTTTTTTGTTCTTAAAAGTACTTGTTGGTTTACTAAAGTTCGGTCATCAATGCCGCCAATTTTTATAAACTTGATAAATCCCCTGTCGTCAATATGCTTTACCATTAGTCCAATCTCGTCCATGTGCGCGCCTAAAATCAGCGGATTTTTGCCAATTACTTTATACGCAATGACATTTCCAAAATTATCAATTTCAGTCTTAAGTCCGGATTTTTTAAATTCCTCAACCATTATTTTGGCAATTTCATCTTCGTTCGAGCTTATTCCATCTGCTTCAGATAATTTTTTCATTAATTCGTAGTCCATATATGCACCTTTAAATGTTATTGATCTAAATATCGTACTTAAGTAATAAATTTCTTTGCAAGTTGTTAATTATGCGTTGGCTTATTTATGCAATTATATCCGTTATAACTGCCGCTTTTTGGGAATTATTTTCAAAATTTTCCTCATCAAACAACCCGATATATAACAATATTATAATATATTTTACTGCATCTCTGCTTAGTCTGCTTTTTTTATTCTCATCAAAAAAAGAATTTAGATTATCCAGGTGCGGTTTATTTTCGGGTTTTTTAGCCGGAATTGGAAACATATTTTTTCTTTTTGCATTATCTGAAAATAACCTAACTATTATTGCCCCTTTTGTATCTCTATCCGGGGTGATTTTCTTTTTCTTTTATTATATGCATGAACGTCCTAAATACAGTAATCATCAGAAATTTTTGGTGCTTTGCGGTTTTATTTTATCTATATCTGGAGTTTTTATTGTTTCTATTGGCAAGTTTGGCTTACTTGATTTTTTTAATTCAGTTATTACAAATCCATCTTATCTTTTATTCGGTTCAGGTACAGCTATTCTATTTGGGGCTGCAACTTATTTTACTTTCCTTTCAGATGCTAAAGAAAAACAAACAGAAGAGATATATCTTTTTTCCAATTTCCTTTCCTCATTAATATGCGCTCTGTTTATACTACTTGTTTTTAGCCTTAATTTTTTCCCAAAATTTCAGGACAGAGGTCTAAATAATTATCTCTATCCTTTTTCAAGTGGTGTTCTAGTTTTTCTTGCCGTTCTATTTGCATTCAAGGCATTTACGCGTACTCATTCTAAAAAAGGATTTGAACAAACCATTATAAGTATAATAGTTAATAGTGAAGCAATTCCGATTCTTTTAATTTCTTATGTACTCTTATCGGAATTTGTTCCTTTTGCATTTGCCGGAACCATTCTGGCAATAATGGGGTTATCTTTAATTAATTATGCAGCTAAATTAAAGTAATTAAATTTTGGTGAAAACTATGAAAAACATGAAAACAGACACAATTGTTGAAGAAGTAATGTTTAAGGCAAGTCCTCATGATGTTTATGAGGCATTCATGGACGAAAAAAAACATGCTAAATTTACCGATGCAAAAGCTAAAATAAGTCGAGACGTTGGCGGTAAATTTGAAGCTTACGATGGTACGATCAATGGTAAAAATCTTGAATTAGTTCCAGATAAAAAAATTGTCCAAGAATGGTACTGTGAAACAGATGGCTGGCCAGAAGGACACTACTCAGTCATAACTATAATTCTTAAAAAGAACAAGGATGGTACAATTCTGGATTTTGAGCAAACAGGAGTGCCAAAAGAGGCATATGAAGATATCGAACAAGGTTGGAGTTCATATTATTGGGAACCTATGAAGAAAATGCTTGAGAAATAACTGTTTAAACTTATCTATTCAATTATTTATCTAATCTATAATTACAATTACAAGAAAAAGCAATTTCTTTGCGAACCGTCTGCTTTCTTTTTCTAAGAAGGACAGATGTAGGAAAGAAAGCGGTCGAAGGTGAATTTTAATGGCAATAGTGGAATTTGGTGAATTTAAAGGAAACAAATTAATTATATTAAAAAGAGATGAAAGCGATCAATATGCATTTAGTTTTGGTAAAGGAAAGGCTAAACTTATTGTTGAAAATTTTGAAGCAATAAAGAAATTTGCTGAAGAAGAATAATTCTATTTTTTATAATTTTTTATTTATCTTCTATTTTTATTTCTTACCTCCTTCAAATACAGTAAGGACAACTGGAGTTATTCTATTTTTTACTTCTGATTCTTTATTTTTTATCTCTTGTTTTTCAAGTTTTTCTTTAACCTTTTCACGAATTATTTTCGCACGTTCAATTATCTTACCAATTAAGGCTAGGCTTTTTCCTTCTGTTAATCGGTCGTTAAACTCATCCATTGCCCTCTGTATCTTGGTTTTGAGTCTTTTTTTAATTCTAGCAAATCGAATGTCTGTAATTGGTCTAGGCTCGAAACTATGTTTTAATCGTTTCACTTTATCTCCCCTGATGGCCGCGTTTTTTCCTCCCTTCTCTAGCCTCATCTAGTACTGCTTGCTTTCTTGAGCCTAAATCCTGTATAGTTTCACGAAGAGTTGATCTACCATATCCAGCTTTTTTGACGTTTCCATCTTCATATGTTTTTCTACCTATTTCTTTAATCGCAGTTAGTCTAGTCATAATATCTCCAAATAGATATTATCCGAAATGGTTTTTAATGGCTTCTTTTGACATTATTTAATATGACAAGTAGCCATTCCGTGTTTTTCTAAGTATCTCTGATGGTATTCTTCAGCCCTGTAAAATTCGCTTGCCTTAGTTATTTCTGTTGCAATTTTATTCTGGTATTTACCTGATTTTTCAAGCTCTTCTTTAGCTTTTATTGCTTTTTTCTTTTGCTCTTCATTATGATAAAATATAGCAGATCTATATTGTGAACCGACATCTGGTCCTTGCCTGTTTAAGGTAGTTGGATTGTGCATACTCCAGAATGCTTCTAAGAGTTTTTCATAACTTATTATTTTTGGGTCAAAAGTTACTTCTACTGCTTCAGCGTGTCCTGTATCCTCTTCACAAACATTATGGTATGTAGGATTTTTTGTTTTTCCTCCCGTATATCCAACTTGGGTATCAGTTACTCCTTTAAGCTCCCTAAAACCAGCTTCAACTCCCCAAAAACAGCCTGCTGCAAAAGTTGCTTTATCGTAAATCTTATTGTTTTTTTCCATGTTTTTATCGAGTCAACTATTATTTAAATAGTTTTGCCAGAATTTTTAGGATAAGTCTTAGCTTTGAACTTTTGTTTTTACCTCTCACTTCTAAATTGCCTAAAATAAGTGCCTTAACAAGTTTTTTGTTCTGCAAGATTTTTATTATCTTTTTTATTTCCTCCAATTTTTCGATCTTTTTTCTAAACTCAGTTGCAAGTTTTTTGCCCTTAGTAGCTAAAACTAGCTTTTTTAGTTTACTTATTTCCTTTGAAAGCTTAGTTTCTAGTTTACGTGCCAAGTTCGAAACTTCCTTGCAAAGTTTTTCAAGTTTTTTAGGAGTTTTAATTTTAAGTGCTTCAATTAACTTGTTTCTAATCTGGTTTATTAATTTTTTGATAGTTATTGCAAATTTCTGTTTAGACTTTAATTGATTTAAAAAGTTGACTTTTAGTTTTTCAAATATCTGATTTTTCTGAATTTTAAAATTATTTAATTTTTTATAGTTTAGTTTTTTATCTGATTTGAAATCATGAGCTATTCTTCTTATTAATTTAGGGCTGTTTTTAATTTTCATCCTAATACGCGGGCTGAACTTATCAGAATCATCTAGACTTTTGTATTCTATTTTATCATCTTTGTCCATTCTTATTAAGGATGTAAACATATTGGAATGATTAAATATATCCCCATTATGTGAATCTTGCAACTTTTCCGTTGTTTCTTGGAAATCTATTTTTGAGTAACCTAAATCTAAATTCATGTCCTTTACTTGAGGAATTAAAGTTGAATTATATTCTGTATCTAGAAAAAACAATTCATTTCTGAACATTCTTTCTTTAGCCCCTAGTTCTGCTCCTAAATTTGATTCTACGTTAATATTTGCAGTTATATTCAATTTACTTAGCTTATCGTACGTATTAGTTACATTCGCATCTTCAAATTTAAAACTTGGAAGTTTTGGTAAAAATAAGGTGCATTGCAGATTAAAATAAGGCGTTTCATTTTCATTTAATTTATCAGTCTCAGTTCTATCGTAAAATCTTTGATCAGATTTAAAATTAATATTAAAAAAATGAGTAATAATGCTGTTTTTTAGTTGGAGATCGAAAATTATATTGTTATTCTGTTGAAAATTTTCCTGATAAGGAATGGGAGAAGTGGAATTTAGAAAGGTGCTGTCTTGAAAAATATTTTTGTCTGAATTCATATTTTTTACTTTTAGTTCTTCTAGGCTTTGTTTTTCAAGAGCTTTAGCTTGATTTCTAGATATTATTTCCTCTTCTTTAACTGGTCTACATTTTAGAAATCTTTGTGCAATTATGTGTGGAGGACATACTCTTCCACTTCGTTCTGTCCCTACCCAGACCCTTCTAATGTTAAAAATTTTGTCTTTAAGGTATGCCTGAAACCTTTTCATTTCCATATTAATCGCTTATATAATAAGATTAATAACTCGAAGTGATTGATCAAATATTATAATTTGTGCGTAACTTCCTTGTTTTGTCCTATATTATTCGATGCCTTTTTAAGGTTTGTTTTTTCTTCATTTTCTTTGTCCCTAGCGCTTGGAGTAGAATTTTCTTTCTTTTGTTTTACTTCTGGTTCAGACATATACTAAAATATTAAGGATATGAAATTAATAAATTATTGCTTCTTTTGAAACGTATCTACTTTTCTACAGCACATACTTCTTTCTATTTTTTCATTAACTCCTCTTTTTCTTTTCTTAGATCTTGTCTTTTTAGTTCCTTGTAAACCGCCTGATGAAAAGGGCAGGTCGTTTCACTTTCAGGCTTTGATTTTTTTATCATTTCATTCAATTCATTTCGCGGTTTTCCCCGAACGTACAAATAAAATAAAAATTTTGTTAAACCCATAAATTTATTCTAAGGTGTTTACTTTAAAATCCTAACTCCTACACCTTTTTAATATGTCGATTGCTTCTTCATCTTCTACTTGTGTAAAATTTTTATAAAATTGGCCAATTGCAAAAAGAGGGATAGACTTAAAATTAGAAAAAATAAAAAGTTAGTTATCTTCAGCCATCTTCTTATTTAGCTGTTCAATTTCGTAATGTAATTCCTTATTTTTCTTTAAAGGATCCATCTTGGCCTTTAATAATAAATCGTCAAGTCTTTTTCTAAGTATTGATTTTCTCTTTCCTAAATCCTTTTTGCTCATTCCGATAAAAATCACCTGTAATTTTTATTCTGTTGAAATCCAGCAGAATTTCCCCATCCCATAAAATGCACCAAATAAAAGTTTATTGTTAAATAAAACTAAACATACTATGTTTTTATTGGTATTGGGTTAAATCGGTCGTCAGCACAAATTCAATAATTAAAAATCCCACCTAATATTATTAGTCTGATAAATATGGAATTTACCCAAGAACAAATCAGCGAAACAAATAGATTCATCCAAAAAGTCTACGCTTGGATGTTTTTAGGCTTACTTATTTCTGGTTCTATAGCCTTTTACACCTCTACACAGGATTGGCTCTTAACTTCAATCTTTGGGAACAAACTAGTCTTTTATGCTCTTTTGATTTTCCAACTAATCCTAGTTGGCGGTCTTGTTGCTTTTATTAAAAAAATTCCTTCTTACCTTGGTGCAACAACATTTCTTTTGTACTGTGCTATAACTGGTCTAACTTTATCAGTAATATTTATTGTTTTCGAGTTCAATTCAATCATTCAGGTCTTTTTCATTGCAGCAGGCATGTTTGGTTTTATAAGTGTTTATGGGTACTTTACAAAAACCGATCTTACTGGGTTAGGTCATATTTTAATTATGGGTTTATTCGGACTTATCCTTCTATCAATTGTTAATCTATTTATAAAAAATTCTTTTGCGGATATAATCATAAGTTTTATCGGAGTTGTAATCTTTACTGGGTTAGCAGCTTATGATACTCAAAAGATTAAGAAAACAAATATTCTTGGAAACGAAGGTACTGATGAGGATCATAAAGAAGCAGTTATGGGGGCACTTACATTATATTTGGATTTTGTCAATCTCTTCCTTAGTCTTTTAAAGTTATTTGGAAAAA
Organism: Microcaldota archaeon; assembly: GCA_038046765.1. Taxonomy (GTDB): domain Archaea; phylum Micrarchaeota; class Micrarchaeia; order Anstonellales; family Bilamarchaeaceae; genus JBBSVN01. The sequence goes on from JBBSVN010000003.1 coordinate 80,461, forward strand.
GAAGAAGGTAATCTATGTCCTTATTACCAAATAATACATATTTATTAGTTGGGGTCTAAGATTAATTTTATCGATGAAAGGGAAAATACCAAATGAAACAGTCATCCATGTGTAGCCCCCAATAAATTAGTTCGCGTTAGTTTGTTGGTTCGGTATAATTAATCTAGTAAAATTATCTTATTCCCGTATCTATATCGATGTCCAAATTAGTTGTTTGGTTCGGTTTAATTTCGATAGTTGCTGGTAAGTTTCCTGCTCCGAATCTTTGATTCTGCTTTTCAAGGTCTATTAAATATTTTCCTACGGGTAACTGTAAATTATAGCTACCACTTAGTTCTGGTTTGATTATTGCGATTTTGGTTGTTTGGTCTAAGTTCCAAACATATAATTGCCATGCCTTATAAGTTTCATTTGTAGGTTGACATCTTGGATCTGGTGGATAACGTTCAACAGGACAAATTGGGCCAATTGTAATTCTTCCGTTTAGCGTTCCCTTTTCCAAAGGTATAGTTTGAACACATCCGAAAATAAGTAGTAATATCGAAAACACTAATGCTAAAAAGATTAGTTTTAGTTTCATATGCTTAAGAATTAGTGCGAATTAATAATAGTTCGCTACGCCCCGAGGACAGTTATGAACAGGTTAACCGTTCATCTGTCCTTAGTTCTCATTAACATTCGCCCCGAGGATCTAGTAAACGACGTTTCGTTAACTGTCTCCTCTGTGCTCCGCTCAACTGTGGTTTCGCTACGCCCCGAGGATGACTCGAACATCCGACCCCTTGATAACTATCTTTTGTTTAAGCCTATATCTAGACTTTAAACTGTTAACAGTCAAGTGCTCTACCTACTGAGCTATCGAGGCTTAAGTATTTGCCAGTTATAAACTCCTTACTAAAAGAAAAGAGCACGTTCTTATGATTTACCTGTTAGACGCAGCACTATTAAAATACTAATGACTGCGTTAGCCGTTTACTAGTTGCATTAATTAACTTAGTTCTAGAGAATATAAATTAATCCCAAATCAATTTATTAAGCTTTCGTGTAAATTAGTAATAAATCTGCGTAACAAATCAGCTAAAGTATCATTTTTATAAAAACAATAGCTATATATACCCCATTATCTATATATATTATTTAATAGTAGAATTTCTAAGAAATTAGAACCAAACTATAATAAAATAAAATATAGGTGAATAAGTAATGGCATACGAAGGAGGAGACAGAACAATGTACGATGCTACATGTTCAAAATGCGGTCAACCATGTCAGGTACCATTTAAACCATCAGATGGTCGACCAGTTTACTGCAGGAATTGTTACAAACCAAAATCAAGATTCTAATCTTAATTTTAAAACAATTTCAGCATTTTTTTAATTTTTTCTTTATTTTTTCTTTTTATTAAAATAAATAGATCTAATTTTCTCTAGACGTCATATAATTAGTTAAATCAATTAATACTTGTTTAGCATGGCTTGTGTTTAATACATCTAAATTCTTTTTTGCACTTTCAATTAAATCTCTGGCTTTTTTGTCTGCTCTTTCAATTGAACCATACTTCTTGAAAAGTTCAATCACATACCTTATTTCTTTTTCTCCAGCTTTTCTTGATTGTAAAATTTCTTTAAGCCTTTTTGACTCATCGTTTGTTGTTTTTTCCAGAGTATATATTACCATAAGAGTTCTTTTACCCTCAGTAATATCGCCGCCTATCTCTTTTTTATACTTCTCAAAATTTCCGGTGACATTTAATATATCATCTTGAATTTGAAATGCTTTTCCTATATTTTGCCCATATGTTTTAAGCGCTTCTCTTTCTTTTTGCGATGAATTAGCTAAGAACGCTCCGAGTTCGCAGGAAAATGCCATAAGTTCAGTAGTTTTTCCATCGATCATAGATATATACTCGCTTTCGCTTATGCTAAATTTATTATTTTGATGCCAATCAAGTTCCCTTCCTTGGCCTTCAACAACTTTCTTAAAAGTCAAAGCGTACATTTTTTGTACTTCTTGTAACTTTGCGGGTTCTAAGTCCAGATGAGTAATCTTTTGCCAGATCAAAGTATAAAGTGCGTCTCCTGAGTTAAGTGCAATAGGTAATCCATATTCTATATGTAACGTTGGTTTACCGCGCCTAAATTCCGAATTATCGCAAATATCATCGTGAATTAGGGTAAAATTGTGGAATAGCTCGATTATTGCAGCGGCTTTAATTATTTTTTTAGGATCGCCGTTGCAGACTTTATTGCATAAAATTGCCAAAAGAGGTCTTATCCGCTTACCTCCTCTTTTAATATACTCTAAAAGCATACCATAAACTTCTTTCGGTTCATTTGCAAGCGTTCGTTCGATTTCTTTTTCAATTTCTTGCATTTCTTCTTTTGCAATTTCGTAAAAAGACATTAGAATCACTTCTTCACGATTTGTTTGTGGCTACATTTATTACAAATAATTTCGAAACAATTTAACTTACGGTTAAAACTTACCTTAACCGTTTCTTCTAAAACCCATAAGGATTGGCATTTTCTGCAAAACTTTTGTTTTTGTGCCTCGCTTAATCGAATTTTATATTTTTTAACCATTTTCCATGCTAGCTCAATGTAGCGATGTGCAAGTTTTTTATCAACATTATAAACCTTTTCGGCTTCCTTTATATAAATATCAATCGCATCTTTTGCGATATTCTTTATAAATACTTTCTTATCATTCTTCACTATTAGTGATCAATTTGGAAGATTTTATATATCAATACTATCTAAAGCCAATAATAAATGGCGAAGGGTATAACCCAATTAATACTGCTACTTATGCAATAATTGCAATAATCTGTTTATACTTGATTTTTCTAGCGTTTAAAAAGTATAACTTAAAGGTCGACCGTAATTTCGTAAAAGCAGTGTTTCCATTCGTACTTTTTGGTTCTACAGTTCGGGTGGTTACTGATGCTATAACAAGCGGTGTGTTTAAACCCGTAACTATCGTTCACGAGCTTATTTTAAAATCTGGAATATACAATTACAGTTATTTTACGGTTACTCCTGGAATTTATATTATAGTTGCATTCTTGCTTTTTGCTTCTATGATCGTACTAAAACTACTTAAAAAGAGCGAATATTTAGGCTATGTTGGTGCAGTTCTTTTTGTATTTCATCTGTTACTTCTGATTCCTTTTATGACTTATTGGGTCAATTTGATTCCAGTTTTAGTTTTAGCACTAATTCCTGCTTTAATCGCAAGTCGCGTCTTTAAAAATGATTTTTCAACTTTAATGGTAGCCGGGCACGCGCTAGATGGGGCTGCAACCTTCTGGGTTATCGATGTTTTTGGGCCAAGCGTAGGTTTAAAATATTTCGAACAACACGTACTAGGTTCAGCTATAGGAGACTTCTTTGGTACTTATTTTGCTTTTTATCTGGTTAAAATCCTAATTGTGTTTGGAGTCTCTTATTTACTAATAAAAGAAAAAGAAGATGAAAACTTAAAGAATTTTGTTGCCTTAGCTATTGCAATTATGGGATTTGCGCCTGGAGTTAGGGATATTCTTAGAATGCTTGTTGGTGGCTAATTTTAATTTAAGTTGATTAACTTGATAGTTGGAATCGATCTAGCTGGTAGCGAGAAACGAGATACTGGATTTTGCGTAATCACAGATAAACTAGCTAAAGTTCAAATTCTTAATACAAACGAGCAAATAATTGAAAAAATTACAGAATTAGCAGACTTGATTCGCATTGTATGCATTGATGCCCCCTTAACTTTACCTTCCGGAAGAATTTCTCTAGAAGAAAATAATGGAATTCATTTTAGGCAGTGTGATCTTGAACTTCGAAAATTAGGGATTCGTTTTTTTCCAATTACACTTGGCCCGATGCGAATGCTCACTAAACGTGGAATGTTTCTAAAGGAAGAAATACTTAAGATTAATCCTAAAATTAAAGTTATTGAAGTTTATCCTGGGGCGAGTTACGATATTTTTAAAGTTAATCGCAAAGACGAAAAGCAAATAATCAAATGGATAAAATCTTTTGTAGAAATAAAAGATCTCGCATATACTCAAGACGAACTCGATGGAATTTGTTGTGCGATTACTGGGAAGTTATATTTGGAAGGTAAAGCTAGGGGGATTGGGAACGATGACGGAAAAATAATCATTCCAATTATTTAAGCTTACCTTATATCAACTGGTCCAGCTAAAACCATCCTAAAGGAAACGTTCCCTGTTTGGTCAAAGAATTCCATGCAAGGCGAATCATTAACTCGATGGGATTTTCCATTAGGCATTCTTAATACTGCATTGGTATCAACTGGTGCGCCGTTTTGATTCGGCATTACTGCATACTTAAGATCTTGGTTTGTTGTTTGTCCTTCAACCCGAAAGTTTGAATTTATTGCAGAAACACTAGGTTTAATTGTTACATATCCTAAGGAATCCATTACATGTGAATTTGTTTGTCGGTCTAATGTGTAAGTAAATGCGCCTTGATAAACTGCCATATTTATGCTTACAGGTATTCTTGATCCATTTAAATCATAAGAAAAAGCTAGAAGCGGTCCGTTATTAGTAACCGTTTGAGTTTCAATATACTTTCCGTTTGGTAATCTACCATATTGCTTTCCATTTGATGCATCAAAAACAATCTCACTAACTGAATAATACCTATTATTGGGTGCCTGTCCTTGGTTTATTATAAATGAACCGTCGATACTTGTTAGTCTAAAAAGTGTTCCTTGCGTTACGTTAGTTTGAGTTTCTCCGTCTCTAGTATAAGTCCAAGGACCCTGAATTCCCATTGCAGTTATCTGTTGTCTTGATACTTGCAAATATCTTTGTAAATTAGCTGCAGTTAATTCTTCCGGTAGTTCCTGTCTTTTTCTTGGTCTTGCTGCAAGTTTTTCTTCAATTGCTGGAGGTTTTACTTCTGGTTGCTTAAACGTTGGCGTTGCCATAAAAATATCACCAACGTAATTGGGGGGGGGCAAAGTTTATAATTCTGTCTACAAATTCTGCAGAATTTGGAGATGTCGCAAAGAAACGTCTTTGCGAACATGCTCGTGAAGGGTGCTCCTCTTCACGACAGCCAGAGAAGACCTTCTGCTCTTCTCTGGATTTTGTGTTCGCGAGTTTAGTGTTTTGGATTTTTTGTTCAAAATTCCGAACACTTTTACCACTTTCTGGTCGATTTTTCGAACACTTTTTGTTTTTTACAAGCTTTCCAAAAACTCTTCTTCTAAGAAATGTAATTTTCCCGGAACAATTATTGCAAAAGGCGATTTACCTAATTGATCTACCTTGGTTAATAGTTCTTCTATTTTTCCATAATTTATTTTCTCGTCCTTTTCTCCAATTCTTGATAAAACAGCAATTGATTTATTCGTCAAAAATTCTTCTGTATCTGTTTTCTTTATTAGTTCCAGTCCGAGTTTAGCTTCCATCGGTTCTGGTTGCGTATCTAATAAAACCAGTGTATGTGCTCCTCTTTCTAAGTTTTCCTTAATTAGATTAAACCATGAATCAGGTTTATACTTCTCTCTTGGTGTTGCAATCGAAGCTGTTTTTCCAAATTTATATATTTGTAATCCGCATTTACCAGCTGCTGCTACAAAAATCGAAGAATTATGGATAACAAGCGTTTCAATTTTTGCCTTTTTCATATCTATAAGTAATGCGCTATGCGTTGTTGCGGTTAAAGGATCGCCACCACAAAGTAATGCAATTCTTTTCTCCTTAGCTCGTTTAACTAGAAAATCACTTTCAATTGATTCGCGTTCAAGTAGGTTTATTTTCTTGTCTAACCTTTTTTCCAGTTCTGCTATTTTTTCCTTTTCCATTGGCAAGGTATACGCTTCTATATATATTTCATCACACTTTTTAAGTTCTTCCATGCCTAACTCTGTTAAATCAAATGCGATTCCAGTACCGATTAAAGTGAATTTCATGATTTATTATTGATAAGTTAATAATTAATAGTTGAGTCATATGTCTACTAAACCCAAATACAAACCAAAGCCACCTAAACCATCTGCAAAAGTTCGTGCAGAAAAGGATATTATGCTTGCTACACCTACTGCCATGGCAAATATTGCAAGAATGCGCAAAGATCGAATGAAAAGGTTACCTAAAGAAGAGCTGCTTGTTAGAAATTTAGATGATGCAAAGCTTAATTACTCAAGGGTTTTAGATACATTATTTGTCTTAGGCAGAAAAGACCATGATGAATCAATAAGATTACTTGCGTTAATTGCGCTATTAAATACTTATGGAAGAATTTTAGACTCAAAAACAGTACTAACTGTTTTTAGTGTCCGATTGCCTACTATTGATGGTTCTTTTGAAGTAGATTTAGCTAAAAATAAGGTTACTTTTTCTTCTTTTAGAGACCAGATATTTGATATTTGCGATCTTTTAAAAACAAGCTAAATAGATTAATTTTAATGGTTGATCTTATGCGTGAAAAAATTCAAGTACACAGGAATAACCCAAAGCCGCTATCCAAAGAAGCTAAAATAAGAAGAAAAAGAATCCATGCAGACATAATTGTTACACCTAGAGCAATGGCGCGTGCAAATACAGAAAGACGAAAACGTTTTGCTAACTTTCCGCCTGCAATAGATTTTGATACAGTAAAAACAGAAACACCAGAAAATATTAAAAAAGCTAGAAAAGCAAGGAGTTTATCTCAAAATCAGGATGTTAAGGATGCATTAACTGTGCTTATAGATTTATATAATAAAATAATTGAATTAGGGGAAATAAAATTATCTCATCAAATTGGCAGCTTTGTTGTTGATTTAGCTGCTGGTACAATAACGAAGATAGGATCTTCTAATAAATCGTTCAAAATCGGAGAACTTTTAGATTAATAAAAATTAATTTTAAGACGCGGTATTTAAGGAGTAGATATTTTACCGCGTCCTAGTTTTTCTTTATAGAAAAGTTTGCATACTATTCGCTTTAGGGTCCAAGCAACCAGCGTGTGCTTTGCTAATATCTAACCAGACTTCTCTCGCGATACGTCTGTCCTTGATACCGGGCATTAGACAGCAAGGTCAGAGGTTTAAGACTTGCAATAGATTATATTCTAAATGCACTGTTACGAATTCCCATTTACAGATGCACAAGATTCCAAGGACAATTGTATAGGCCTCAAACTTTTAATGGATGGCTCCTAGTTTCCTAAGATTTTTTGTTTTACCGCTCCATCATACTTGGTTTATCCAGCGAATAATATGCGTTGAATGCAAGAGCATTCAATCCTTCAAACATAAGCCCGAAGGGAATATTAATACAAAAGAAAGATTTAAATAGATTTATTTTTACCTTGGAGAACTAGTTTCACATTGTTTTCCTTAGACTAACTAAAAAATTAGTTTATCTCCGATTAGGATGTTATGATTCTTTGTAAAATTAGCGTTTACTTCTAAGATGTATTTTGCTGATTCTGATGAACAAACCGTTTGAGATGGAAACATCGAAGAAGAAAGTTTTTCTATCGTAATTATTCTTTTATCTTCTGAAATAAAAATAACGTCCAGTGGAATTAGTGTAAACATATTCCATATTTTATAGTTGCCTGATTTGTCAAAGATAAATAACATTCCCTGGTTTTTTGCTAAGGATTTACGAAACATTAATCCAATTACTTTTTTTATAAAAGTGTCTGCCACTTCGAGTTCGAGCGATATCTCCTTTGATTTAGTTTTTATTAAAATTTTTTTAGTAAACATACTCAACAAATCTCGCACGCTCTTGTTTATTGTTCGAACTTATAATAAGTGAATTTGTAGTTATTTGATTCTCATCCTTTCTAACTCCCTTTAGTAAATCGCCATCAGTAACGCCTGTTGCGATAAATGTCATTTCTCTTCCTTTTGCTAGTTCGTCTATATTGTAAATCTTATCTAAATCAGTTATTCCCATTTTGTGCGCTCGTTCCTTTTCATTATCATCTTTGCATTTTAATCTTCCTTCAAAGTATCCTCCTAATATTTTTAATGCAACTGCAGTAATCGTTCCTTCTGGTGCTGCACCAATTCCTAGAAGCATATCTACATTGCAAATCTCAAAAGCAGTAGTTACTCCTCCAAACACATCCCCGTCAGTTATGAGTTTTACATTTGCGCCCTTTGCCTTTATTCTAGAAACGATCTCCGCATGTCTTGGTCGATCTAGGACAACAACCGTAATTTGATATAATTCTTTACCTGTTTTTTTAGCAATTGCATCTAAATTTTCTTCAACCGATTTAGATAAAGATACAACATTGCCAATTTTAGGCCCAACTGCTATTTTTTCCATGTAAACATCTGGGGCGTGAAATAAATTCCCTTCCGGAGCTGCTGCAAATACGCAAATCGCATTTGGTTTATTTTCAGCACATAAATTAGTTCCTTCTAAAGGATCAACGGCAATATCTACCTTTAAACCGGTTCCTTTGCCTAATTTTTCGCCAATAAAAAGCATTGGCGCTTCGTCTCGTTCGCCTTCTCCGATTACTACTGTTCCGTCAAATTCGATATCATTAAACTTAGCGCGCATCGCTTTAGTTGCTGCATCATCCGCAGCGTGTCGATCATTTTTACCAATCCAAGGGTAAGACGCGATTGCTGCTGCGATAGTAACTTTTAGGAATTCTGTTTCGAGTTGTTTAGTTATTTTCATGTAAATTACCTTTTGTGGATTCTATTTCGTATTATAAACTCCCTTCATATGCTCAATCGTAGTTGGTACGTAATCATAAGCGTGTCCAGCTGAACCAAATGCAATAAATCTTTCCTTAATTACTTTTTGCATTGCTTCCCGAGCTGGAGTTAAATATTCCCTTGGGTCAAATTTATCTGGGTTTTCATAAAGAAATTTTCTAACTGCTGCAGTTGAAGCGAGTCTTAAATCAGTATCAACATTTATTTTCCTAACTCCCGCTGCTATCCCCTCTTTAATTGCCCATAAAGGAACGCCATAAGTTGGTGCTAGTTTTCCGCCGTATTTATTTATCTGTGCAAGTAACTCTTGTGGAACTGAAGAAGATCCATGCATTACCATATGTAAATTAGGACATCGTTTATGAATTTCACGAATAATATCCATTGCAAGTAAGTTTTTATCTGGGTCTGGTTGTACTTTAAATTTATAAGCGCCATGAGATGTTCCAATAGCAACTGCGAGCGCGTCAACACCCGTTTCATGAAGAAACGTTTCAACCTGATTCGGGTCAGTTAAATGAATTTTTCCAGAACCTACTCCATCTTCAATCCCACCTAAAGTTCCAAGTTCTCCTTCAACTGTTACCCCGAATTTATGAGCATATTCAACTGCTTCTTTGGTTACCTTTACGTTTTCTTCATAAGTTGTTGGAGTTTTCGCATCTTCTTTTAATGATCCATCAAGCATTACTGAAGTAAAACCCAAGGAAATTGCTGTTTTAACTGATTCCAGATTGTTTCCATGGTCTAGGTGTAGTGCGATGGGTATTTTCGGGTATTTCTCAACACAAGCCATCATGATATTTCTCAAAAATATAAGATCGCTGTATTTTAACGCACCACGAGAAGCGGCCATTATAACTGGAGAAGAAACTTCTTCGGCTGCACGCATTATCGCTTGCGCCTGTTCCATGTTGTTAACGTTAAAATGCGGTACTCCGTACTGTTTTTTTGCTGCTTCATCTAAGATTTGTTTCATAGGTACTAAAGGCATAAGTTTCACCTTGGATTATTATTTTTGCAACTCTTTTAACACTTGATAAGAAGGAGTTGAATTCGACCCCTTTGAAATTATTATTTGTTTATAAATTTTATATTGGCTACCTTATTTATATCTCTTGTTTAACTTTTTGAAGCTTCTTTTTCAACTAAAATTTTCTTATTTCTTACTCTTACTTCTGTTAATTCATTATAATTAGCTTGTGTCGATACGCTTGTACCTGTTTTTTCTTCTAGTTCTTTCCTAGCATTTCCCGCAACAGTTCCGCCTTGAACTGCAGCGTCCTTATTTTCCGGAAATCCTTGCGCATCCTTCTTTTTCGCAATTTCGGTTGTTGAAGCTTCACCTAGCATGGTAAATATCAGTTCAAGATCTGTCATGTGATCACGCAAATTATCTTTTGGATTATCAAGTGCTTTGAAATTTTTGTATTCTGATGGAGTCATACCAAATGTTGCCTTGCTAATTTCAGATGTAAGAATAGCATATTCTAAATGTTCTTTCACACCGCGTTTTTTCCATTCTTCTGTTAGTTCATCCCGAACTGCGATTCCACGCATTCGTTTTTCAATCCAAGAATCAGAATAACCTTTTTGTTTATATATTTCACGCATACGTTTTGTCGCGATTTCAGGATTTTCAATCTCTTCAAGTCGTTCATAACCCACTTTGGCTAACCAGAGTTTGAAAGGTTCTGCTTTGGGTGATGGGATTGATTGAATTAAACGAAATAATTGCTCGGTATCTGCAACATCGGTTAGACGCATTTTGCCATCAGTAGCTTCCATTTTCAAACTGTGACAATTTGTCACGGTTTCATTTCCTTGAGCTTTTAAACGCTCTTTAAGTTTACGCCAGTAAGCACCGGGATCAACACTGTCGGTTAAAACCGCAAGAACATCAACAATAGAAAAATACCATTTATGGTTAACTTCGTTCCAAATTCTACGAACTTTTTTTTCTTCAAACAAGATTATGCCGTTGCTCATATTATACGCCTTTTTTATCAGAAAATTCGTTATTTTACTTAAGCAGGTTAAGGAATAAAAATGTACTTGCATTTAATAATCCATTGATGATTCTATGAATTCCAAGATACTTGCACATTACCTTGATTTTTCTACGTATACCTATCCCGGACTATACTTATCAAAGCTAAAAAATGATTTACCTGATGAGGTTAGATCTATAGGAGAGTTTGTTAGAAGGCAAATAATTCATCGTTCAACCTTGAAAGATGGAAATATTGGAACGAATTTAGATAAAAAATTTGGAGATATGAATAAAGTTGCATGGTACAAACAACCAGAAGATGATATTTTAACAACTGCTTCATCAATGTTCGCTGAATTATACCATCGCAATTCACTTGGTTTTATAAAAAATAGAAAAGAAAATGACAAATTAATTCTTACCTGTAGGTCTACCTCAATTTTAATGGCCTCGATTTTAAAATCAAAAAGTATTCCATGCAGGGTTCGTTCTGGTCATGCCCCATATTTTGATATGGGGGAACTAAGAAATGTTAGTACTGATCATTGGATAAATCAATATTGGAATTCTAAAGAAAAAAGATGGATTACTATTGATGTTGATGGAAGCTGGAGTATGAACGAACCTCTTAATGCTTACGATTTACCTTTGGGTAAATTCTATTTCCCTGCTGATTCTTGGCTTGGCATTCGTTCTAGTATACTAGATCAAAATAAATTTCGGAATGCAGCGCCAGAAAAAGGTTTAATTACTGTTTGCTGGGCATTATTTTACGATTTTCACTGTTTAATGAATGATGAGGTTATTTACCTTCATGTCCCAGAACCAGCTACTTATATAAAATTTAATAAGTTGTCTAAACAAGAATTAGAAGAAATTGATAATTTAGCTGTTTTAATGCAAGACCCAGATAAAAATTTCTTTGACTTACAAAAAATTTGGGAAACTAATAAGAAATTTAGGTTGTTAAAGGGCGGATTATTATAGTAAAAATATTTCGTGTTGTTCAAATCTATTTCACAAAATAAAACAACACCGCAATAATCAAATACATTATCACTAACTGTGCTCCTTCAAACCAGTTCGTGCTTTCATCTGATGAAATTTCGTTTACAATTAATACACTAGCAAATACTGCAATTATTTCAAATGGAGTAAACACCAAATCCATAGGTTGCTTCATAACTATTCCTGCTAATACTGCAACAGGAGCTACAAACAATGCAATCTGCAAACTAGAACCAACAGTTATCCCTATTGCGACATCAAGTTCATTTTTCATTGCAAAAGATACTGCGGAAATATGTTCAGCTGCGTTACCTACTATTGCAACTATTACTGCACCAATAAATAGTTCAGTTAAATTAAAACTTTTTGCAAATGTTTCTATCTGAGCAACAAATATTTCGCTGATTAATGCGAGAAAAACTGTTGATATTAGAAGAACTAAAATTGCTTTATTCCGACTCCACTTTGGTTTTTCATCTTCATGACTTTTATGGCTATGACTGGTAAATAAATGACTATGCGTTTTTAGAGAAAACAATATGCTAAGTAAATATAACGAAATTAATAAAATTGAAACAATAATGCTTAACCCTAGTTCGTCTTTTGGATTTCTTACCTGATCTGGCATTAAATGGAATAAACTAGGAATCATAATGCTCATAAAAGCAATTAAAAGCATGGTTGCATTTAGTCCTGCCAAATGCTTTGAAAATTTCTGTTCCTTGTATTTTAAACCACCTAGTAACAAACTTAGTCCAAGAACGAAAAGTATATTGCCAATTATACTCCCTGCTATCGATGCTTTAACTAAGTCAAGTAATCCTTTATTGATTGCCAAAAGTGCGATTATTAATTCAGCTGCGTTTCCAAATGTCGCATTTAATAATCCGCCAATATGCCCGCCATATATTTTAGCTAATTCTTCAGTTGCTTCGCCCATTTTAGCGGCTAATGGTAGAATCGCAAGTAATGAAACTACAAAAAGTATCGTGCTGTTTGTTCCGATATAATTTAACGCGAACGCTAAAAATACAAAAATAAATAAAATATCCTTAATTTGCATACTGTTTGTACACCCAATCATTCATTTTTTGAGCTTTGCTTTTATAATAATAACCAAAAGTTAATCCAAATATCAATCCACCTAAATGCGCTGCGCTTGCTGTTCCTGAAGCAGGATTAAAAGAACCGATTAATTCTAAGACAAACCAAATTATAGTCATTGTTCGAATTGAAACTGGAAAAAAGAAGAATAACAAAGTTAGTTCAGGCATTAAAATCGAAAGCGCTCCGAGCATTGCGTAAATTGCCCCGCTAGCCCCTAATGCTGGAATGGGTGGAATTATTCCAAAATAAATAGTAACTAGATACGCGATGCTACCAATAATCCCCCCAAATAAGAATAAAATCAAGAAATCTCTTTTACCAATCGTATTTTCAAGGTAAGGACCAAAGGCAATTAGCGCGTATGCATTGAAAAAAAGATGCATTACTCCACCGTGTAAAAATATGCTCGTAATTAACATCCAAGGCATTAAGTTTGTTGGATTTAGTATAAACATTTTTTCGAAACCAGGAACGGATAGTTGGACGACAAATACAACTACAATTAAAAAAAGCAAAATATGTGTTATTTTCATGAGTTTTCAACCTTTCCCGAGCTATTCTTTCAAATAATTAATCGTTTCTTTTCTAGAACTAATAAATGCTTCGATTTCAACGTACTTTTCCATTCCAGCGTCTTTTATTTTCTTAAGTAAGTTCGCTTCGATCTGGAAAACTCCTGCACTACTTTCCATCTCAACGTAGATACTTATTGGTTTAGTTTTCCCTTCTTTAACCCTTACCTTTGTAATCGATAGTGCGCTTAATCCGTGCATGTCTCGTTTTCCTTTTTCGTATGGAATTCTTGCTCGTCCTTGTTCCATATCACATCCATCTGCAAGAGGCACAATTTTAGCTTCTAAACTAGTCGATTGATAATTTCCCATGTGACAAAGTATTGCTTCTAAGATTAACTTCTTTTTTCTTTCGTTTAGTTCGTTAATTTCATTTGTTGTATGGTATAATCTATCTAATATTCCTTTTACTATAAAAAATCCAGTTAATTCATGTTGATCGCGTAATATCGAGTTTCCAATGTCGTGTAAGTATCCTGCGATGATTACAACCTCCAATGCATCTTCAAACGTTGCTTTTTTACATTCTTTTAGAAGGTTTGGTTTAATTCCTTTAGAATATAAAATTTGAAGTATTTTTGCACTTATAAAAGAAACAATTTTAGCGTGAACATCTCCGTGGTCGTTGTAACCAAGTCTACCAACAGTTACATCGTTACTAATAACAAGCGCTAGTTCGATTTCTTTATCCGTTCGTAAAAAGTCAAGGGTCTTTCTAGCTTTAGGGAATTCTTTTATTTCATCGTCCAAGTTTTTGTTAATTGTTTCACGAAGGTTCAAAGAATCACCAAATTAAGAACGTTGTTGTTTTGCTTCGTATTCTTCTAAAAGTTTTAGGACTTTCTCTGAAGATTTTGTAGATTGGTCATTATCTTTCCAATATTTTACGGACTCCTTTTTATAGTCTATTGCCGTTTTTCCATCCGCGTCTTTTATATCCACGCGTGCACCTTTTTCTAGGAGTAATCTTATTCTATCTATTCCCTCATTTGTAACAGCCCAAATAAGGGGTGTTCTTCCAATGTTATCTTTGGCATTTATATCCGCACCATTTTCTAATAAAATTTCAATTCTTTTTTTAGTTTCTCTTTCTGAAACCTCATGATATACACAAGTTATTGCGTGGTGGATAGGAGCCCAACCTCTTTGGTCTTGTGCATTAACATTTGCGCCTTTTTCGATTAAAAGTTTAATTGTAGATAATTTTCCACGCTCGTTTAAAGCTTCCATCAAAGGAGTTTCTTGATTTCCATTTCGACCGTTTACATTAGCTCCAAACTTAAGTAATAGCTTAATTAGATTATTATCCCCCCATCTAGCAATCCTACCTAATAATGTAAATTCCCGTCCAATCTGAACTTTTCTTACTTTGTTTAAATCAAAATCACTATTTGCTGCAAATATTTCGATTAAAAGTCGCTCCATTAGTTTAGGCTTGTCGTACACATAGTCTAGGATTGTTTTGCCGTCATCATCTTCTAACAAAGGATCAGCTCCATTTCTTATCAAATGTTCTAAAACTCCTTTATCCCTCCAAAAAAAGCAAAAACGTTTAATCGCAGTTATTAAAGGTGTAGAGCCGTCACCTCTTCGTGCATTTATATCTGCCCCGTATTTTAGTAAAAGATCGATCATAGGAATATTTCCGTTCCACACTGCCACAGACATAGGACAACCGTGATCAATAAGAGAAGGATCTTTTAGATTTATTTCAGAGATAATCAATTCTGCGGTTTCTAAGTTATTACTTCTAACTGCCATCCACAATGCATTTCCTCCTTTATCATCTATTTCAACTACACTTGCTTTATGTTTTAAAAGTAGTTTAACCATTTCAGAATTTCCTTTTTCAGCAGCATGCATTAACGCAGTCTTACCTTTTTCATCTTTTGCATTTACTTCGGCTCCACTTTCAAGCGCTTCTTCTAATTTTCTAATGTTTCCTCTTTTTGCTGCATCCAGTAATTTTTTATTATGTTCCATTGCCCAGTTTTCAACTAGAATATCTCTTCTTTGTAATGCTCGTTGTTCTGAATGCGGTGAAGTTGTTAATTCTCTTTTTTGCCCCCCTTGCAATAATGCATTAGCACTTATTACATACTTTTCTGCTTCTTTCATTATTCTTTCTAGTTCCTTTGAACTTTTTGATTTTCTAGATTTTTTTGCTTGCTTACTGGCATTTTTTATATTAAGTAAAGCTCCAAGCTTATTAGAACTAGTTAATGTTATTCCTTTTTCTATTGCAAAATCGTTTATCTTGTCTTGTAGTTCTTCGGGTAACTGTGAAATTTTTAGATTTCGTATTATTTCGAATTCTGGTTTCATAATTAAACCTTTATTTATTAGGCTTTATATACTCAAAACCTTTCTTTTCAAAAACGATTTTAGTTATCTCTGTTATAAAATCCCTGCCATCGTTTAAAACCTTATTTGCCTCTTGTGAAGTTATCTCACCTAAGCCATAAGAAGCCTTTATTCTTTCTGTTTTTGCATATTCTAAAGAATCCGAGTATGTTTTGCTTAACTTTTTTGCTTTCTTTACGTATTCTGTATAATCTGGGAATACTTTCCTTTCTTGAACATAAAATGTTTCAAAAGCTACGATTGCACATTCATGTGATCGTGCATCTAAACCAATTAGCCATAAACTTGCCATTGTTGCGTGATACATTGCGTAATAAGAACAGGTAATTGTCCAGTCGAAGAACTTAAATTCGTTCATTTTTGTTGCAGCTAACAAATTTTTGTTGGCTTTTTCTAAGTGTTCCTCTGCTTTATTTACGCTTTCCTGAACTTTTATTAGTCTTTTAGGTATTTCTCCAGAACCTTCAAAACACCGATCGAGTAAATTCATATTGGTTCACCTAGTTTTAGGATTTGCCTAGAAAATTCTTCATCAGCATACAAAACAATCCTATCTTGCCAAATTGTTGAGTATATCGGCTCTTTTTTCCACTTTAATTCCATTTCTTTTAATTCTATGGTATGTATTTCAAACTTTTTTCCAGTTAGGGCATACATTTTTTCTTTAACTAAGCCAACATATTTATCAAAGCTAGAATCTTTATTTTTAACTACTACAAGTAAATCTATGTCACTTTCATCTTTAGCGTCTTTTCTTGCCACTGACCCAAAAAGAAGTATGAATTTCATGTCTGTTTTTGTTCTTCCTACGGCTTTTTTTATTAAATCTTCTGACATTAGTTCGTTTAACATTTTTTGAACCCATACTTGTACTTTTGGATTTTTAGAGTAAAATTCTTGTCTCCTTTCCATTTCTAAAATAGAAAATACTTTTAGAACAAGTTCATTCATGGGGTTTATCTGATATTCTTTTATTTTACCTTTTGTAACTGCTTTTAGTGTATTTATTTTTTCTAGTTCTTTTAAATAGTAATGAACTCTTTCATAAGATAGTTTACAATTTTTAGCGATTTCTCTTATATACAGGGGTTTAGTTGGAGCACTAAAGAATACTTGCAGAATGTCCTTTGCATTGTCAATGTAGATCATAATTAGACTAGAACGGATTAGTTTTTAAATATATTGAAAAATCAATCATATGATTGGAATTCCAATCAATAGGCTAGATTAGCTATTTATCATTTTTTTTATCTTCTCCATCGTCTCTTTAGGGTCAGCCTTGAAATTGGTTTTTCTTAAAACTTGCCCAACTAAGAAATTGATTGATTTTTCATCCCCCGCTTTAATCTTGTCAATCGTTTCTTTATTTTCTGCAATGACCTCTAAAATTATTTTATTTATGTCTAGACTTGCTTCACCTTCTTGTTTACTAAGTTCATTTAATTTTTTCTCTGGGTCATCAAACATTTTCTTAATCAATTCCTTAGCTTCCCTTTCAGTTATCTTTTTACTTTCAATAGCAAACATCAATTCTAAGAAGTTTTCTTCTTTAGGGCATGTTTCAATTTCATAGTTATGCCAGTTTGCGCATTTTAAAAAATCTCCAACAAGCCATTTAGCTAAGTTTTCTGGATTTTTATATATTGCCAAGCATTTCTCAAAGTATTCATAAAGCCCACGCTTAAACGCAAGCGGGGTTGCAATTTGGGGAGCTAGTTTATACTTAGCTAAGATTTCTTCATAAACTTCTGTAGGTAACCTCTTCATGCCTTCTATTGCGTTTTCAATATCAACACTATTTAATTCAATAGGCAATAGGTCAGGTTCATAAATATACCCGTAGTCTTCTTCCTGTTCTTTCTTTCTAAGTAAGATTGTGGTTTCTGTTTCCTCTGAATACATCCTCGTTTCTCTTGTGATTTTGTCTCCTCTGGTTTTCAAGAAAATCTGTCTTGATAATTCGGCTTTTAATGCCTTTTCTAACGCATCACTTCCAGATATGTTTTTTAGTTCTACTCTTTCGCCTCCTTCAATTGAAATATTGGCGTCAGTACGCATGCTTCCTTCTCGATTCGGATCAATAATCCCAACATAGCTTAAAATTTCAAATAATTTTTTTACGTAAGTTACTGCTTCACTTATTGCAGTAAAATCAGGTTCAGTAACAACTTCGCATAAGGGAATACCCGACCTATTATAATCAACTAAAACTCCGCTCGCAGTTCCAATATGGCCTCCAACATATTCTACCTTTCCAGGGTCTTCTTCTAAGTGCGCACGAGTAATTCTTATCGTCTTTTCGCTCTTATTTGAAGTTTCAATAGTAAACTTTCCAGGGCCCGCAATAGGTTCATCATACTGCGTTGTTTGGTATGCTTTTGATAAATCAGGGTAAAAATATATTTTTCTTGCAAACCTTGAATTATGACTTATTTTGCACTGCATAATTGTTGCAAGTTGTATTGCAAGTTCAACAGCTCGTTTATTTAGTCGCGGTTTAGAACCTGGAAAACCTAAGCATATCTCACAAGTATTCTGATTTGGTTCTGTAGAAGAGCCTTGCTCGGCTGAACAAGCGCAAAAGAGCTTACTTTTAGTGTTTAATTGAACGTGAGATTCAAGACCGATTTTAATTTTTACTTGTTGCATATGTGTTCACTAGTTTTATTTATTTTCGGTTACTTTTTTACTATCTTCTCAACTCCCTTTCCAAATTCAAAGAGTGTATTTTCTTCCAAATGATTACAAATTAATTGCGCTGCGATAGGTAGTCCGTTTGATTTAGCAATAGGAATTGATAGATGGGGTAATCCAATTAAGTTGGGTGGAATGGTACATTTATCAAGCGCGTAATTCTGCATTGGTGTCAATTTCTTTATATCACTAAATTTAGGAGGTAAAATTGGCATTGCGGGAGTTACGATTGCGTCAAACTCCTTGAAGACTTTAGTAAATTCTTCCTTTATTTTTGTTCGAACTTTTGTTGCTTTTAAGTAATATTTCTCCTTGTATCCAGCAGTTCGAACAAACGTACCAAGAATGATTCTTCGTTTTTCTTCACTAGAAAAGTATTTTGACCGTATGTTTGTAAAGTGTTCATTAAAGCTGCCCTTTATCTCTTCTTGAGCTCCATAACGCATTCCATAGAATTTAGCTAAGTTTGAACTAGCTTCTGCAGTTGCTATAATATAATAGACATAAGTAGCATAATCAATTATTGGAAGTGAAATTTCTTTGTATTTAATTCCTTCTTTTTCTAGTTTTTTAATAAAATCCCAAAATTCTTTTTTAACTACTTCATCGCAGTTTTCAACCATTTCTTTTACTATTGCAATTTGTTTTACGGGTTTTATTTTTGGTTCGCTTACTTGTAAACTTGTTTCATCCTTAATGTCACGACCAAACATTACTTTTGATACAATTTCACAGTCTTCAACTGTTTTTCCAAGCGTTCCGATTTTATCTAAACTATTGGCGTAATCAATTAGTCCGTAACGTGAAATTCTGCCGTAAGTAGGTGTAAAACCAATAACATTGCAGAATGCTGCGGGTGCAGTTATACTTCCTCCGGTAGATTCTCCAATCGCAACATGAGCATTTTTTATCGCGAGCGTTGCAGCTCCGGCTCCACCACTACTTCCACCGCAACTTCGCTCTTTATCAAGCGGGTTTTTAGGAATAGGCATATTTGCTCCAACGTTCGTATTAAAAGTCCCAAAACCGAAGGAATCCATGGCAGTTTTTCCGATTATTATGGCGCCTTGCTCCTCTAATTTACTAATTGCAGTTGAACTAAAGGGCGGAATATAACTAGATAATATCGCACTTCCGCACGTTGTCCGAATTCCTTTGGTACAAAGATTATCTTTTACCGAGATAGGAAGTCCCAATAAGGACAAGTTATTTGCCTTGCCATCTTTGATCGCTTGCTTTAGCAACTTGGCTCTTTCTAGCGCGTATTCTGTACTGGGTGTTATAAAAAAGTTGAACTGATCGTTCGCTTTTTCCCCGTCTTCAAGAGTTTTTTGCGTATGCTCTAGAATATCTAATTCTCCGGATTGAATTTGTTTTATAAATGTTTTAATTGACAAAAGTATCACGTTTAATTAGTAACTAATAACTATAGATATTACCTAATTTAGATTTTTAAACCATCCCTGGTATAAGAAATCTATGAAATTTTTCAAAAAAATTGGAATTACGGTATTATTCTTTCTTTTCGCATTAAATCTTACTTTTTCTGATAACTTATTTAGCAGGTTACAGTTTTCTAGTGCAAACCAATTTGGTGTACCACTTGAGAATGTATCCTTTTCCATAGAGTGTACGAGCGATAGAAATCCGTATCCTACTTTTCCATTAAATGGTAAATCTTTTGCATGTTCGACAGATAAGACGGGCAAGTGTTTCCCAGAAATATGTTATGCTTGTCCAGCTAATTCAGAAGTTAAGGTTTATGCTAAATACTACGCTACTGAAAATTACCAGGTAATTTGGAAATGGGCTGGATATTCTAGTGAATCTGGTTTTCCAGGTACCTGTTCATATTTTAAAAGTCCACCATCAAACGATCTGTCTCCATTCACTTTTAGCACTTATACTTTAGGAGTAAATCTAAAAGATCAGAATAACGAATACGTAAGCGGGGCAACGGTAACTGTGGGTTCGACCTCGGGTTTTTACACAACGTGCATTGCTGATAATCTTGGAACATGTATGATTTACAACATACCTGAAGACGCTTACAATGTAAAAGCAAGTTATCAAGGAACAGAAAATCAAACATCAATCAATCTTGACGCAGATAAAGTAATCAATTTAAGATTAGACAAATCAAACTTAAGATTAACATTCAACTTTTTGGATAAACAAAACCAACCATTATCTGGGGTAGAATTGTATGTTTATTCAGTTAATAAAAATAAATATCTAGTTTCAAAAATATCCGCTAGTTCAACTGAATATGTTTCAGTTTCACAAGGAGATAACATAAACTACTTGGTAAAATACCGGGGAACGGTTGTAAAATCAGATCAATTTGTGGCAAGAACAAATAGCGAACTAAACGTAACTGTTGGCTGTGATAGATGCCAAGATGGAAGTTGTAGCTTTTATTGTCCTAGTACAAATAATCAAGTCAATAATAATCCAAAAACAGCAGAAGTACCTGTGATTGTTACACAAAATAATTCTAATGAGTCGAATCTAACTCTTTTAGCGAACAATAATGATAAATCTGTACCGACAAATCCTAATTCGAATGATTTGCTAATCGGACTAGCTTTAGGAATGATTTTAGTTTTAGCACTTCTGGGAGTGTATTTACTAATAAAAAATAGACGATAATGACTCGCTCTAGATTAGTTATTTAGTCTTGGTTTAATTTTTTTATTTCTTCTAAAACTTCTTTTGCGTGTCCTTCTGGGTTTACGTTTTCCCAAATTCTTAGGATCTCTCCATCTTTTGCGATTAAGAACGTCGTTCGCATCGACCCCATATGTTCTTTTCCCATAAATTGTTTTTTCTGCCAGACGCCGTATGATTGATTAATTTTTTTGTTCGTGTCTGCAATTAAATTGATCGTAAGTTGTTTTCCTTCTACAAATTTTTTGTGTGAATCACAATCGTCTTTACTTACTCCTAAAATCACAGCGTTCGCTTGAGCAAACTCATTATTTAGCTTTGTAAAATCTAATGCTTCAATTGTGCACCCAGGAGTATCATCTTTTGGGTAAAAATATACTACAACGTATTTCCCTAGAAAATCTTTAAGAGAAATTTCTTTTTTATCTTGGTTTAGGCCAGAAAATTCAGGTGCTTTTTCTCCGATTTTTAGTGTTACGTAAGACATAGATTAAACTATGCTAAGTAAATTTAAAAAGAAATGATACGTAAAGATTAGCATGGGAATGTTTGATACTATATTTATTAACGTTCTTTGTCCGTATTGTAAAAAAGAGCACAACGACATCCAAACAAAGGCATTTGCAAACTTCCTAGATGAATATAAAACAGGGGATTTGCTTGAGCATTCTCCAATTGAGAACGATATTTTAAAAAGAGCTGCTTACGATTCCTGCGATGAGGCACATGACTTATTCTATTGCGATATTAAAGTAAAAAACTATAAATTAGTTGGACTTGGTAAACCAGTTAAGAATGAAAATTATGTTAAAAAACGAACTGAACTAGAAAAGAAAATCAAGGAAAGCACTAGATACAAGAAAAAAGTAAAAGAAACAGATAAAATGTATTCCAATATTCCAAAATTGTTAAAACAACTTAAATGGAAAAATCAAAAACCAATAAAAGATATAAATTTTGAAATCAAAAGAAACCCTGATTTAAGAGTACTTAACAAAAAAGGTGTTTATCAGAAAGCAAAAATTAAGAAATTCACTAAAGATAAGATTATTATAGAATTTCTAAAAGAAACTAAGAATAAGTGAGATACATGGTAAACCTGATGGTTGAAGTAACAAATCCTGAACTTAATGCCACGGAGGATTTAATTACTGCATGGACACTGTGTAATGCTCATCTTGTAAAAAGAGCTAAAGATGAAGCCGAACTTTTTTCTTGGCAAAATTCTTGTAAGTCCTGTCAAAAAGAAAAAAAGAAAATTCGTGATCGATCACTAAAACTTTGGGGGAAGTTAGTCCGAGCTTATGATTCACCAAAGCGTAAGAAACATAAAAAATAATCAAGAACAAACAATGGTAGGATATTCTTAGAATTTCTAAGTATTATTTAGATTGAGAAAATATACATGAAATAACTTGAAAAACCTAGATATTCTCCGACGTAAATTTTAGTGCATTCCATTCTTCGGTACACTTTTGTTTTTACAGCTGGCCTAAACGGACGAAAAAAGCTGACTGCTTTTTGCAAAGATTTTTATATAAGTTATAATATATTATAATAAGGTGATACTGTGGCTGATGTTTTTCGTACTAAACTTAGAAAAATCGGAAGTTCCGTTGGTGTGTTAATTCCAAAGGAACAACTTCAAAATTTGGAAGTAGATGTGGGAGATGAAATAGATGTTGCTTTGCTAACGCATAAAAAACTTGCTGCAATCCAATCGGGTTTTGGTATGGCCAAACATTTTACCAAACCATTTGAAAGAGATAAAAAATCAAGGGAATTTTAATGTTGCTTGATACTTCAGCCTGGATAGAATATTTTAAGGAGACAGAATTAGGCTTAAAAGTAAAGAAATTTATAGAGGAAAAACCAGTAGTTTATACCTGCCCTATAACTTTGGCCGAAATATCTAACTGGGTTTATAAAAATAACGAAGAACCATTTCCTTATATATTTAAAATAAAGGAAATTTCCAAGATAATTGAACTTGATGAGGACATGTTAGTTAACGCCGGTAAAATCTACTACCAGGAACGAATACAAAAAAAGAATGAAAAAATTGGAATGATCGATTGTATTATTTATTCATGTGCAAACTTTCATGGACTAAAACTACTAACTAAGGATGGAGATTTTGGTGCATTATCTGATGTGGAATTACTTAAGGAATAGTTAAAGTTGTTAGAAAAGGAAAGAAAAGATAGCTATTTAAATGTTGGATGCTGAAAGATAATCGGTGAAATTTTGTCCAAATTATTATCATTTCAAAGAATTACAAAACCCGTAGTAACAACTTTGCTTGCAGCATCTTTAGTTTTTGGTTGTAAAAAATCAGATCCCCCTTCTTCAATACATGAATTTTCATTAGCGTCTTGTCCTATGCCAGTTCTTAAATACCCAAGAACGGGAAGCTGGATGGATAGACAAAGGTGATTTGAAAATCATGTGTTTCTAAGAATAAGAGATGAGTCGCAAGAAAGTGAATTAAGATATGAAGAAAATAGACAACGCATAAAAATAAGAGACAGTCTACATGACGAAATTCAAAAGGAACACGATCCGCAAAAAAGAGCAATTTTATTGGACTATCTTATTTCCAATGGTACGGTTTCCACTCGATCTCGACATAGTTATGATCTTGAAGCGATGGAAATATTGCGTGCCCATCTACATTCTAAGATGCCTGAAGAAGCAAACCGAGCAGTGCAATTACTTTTGTGTGTTTTGTCGATAAGTCCTTTATATGCTGGTCCTTATGGTAACGATCTGGAAACAAAACAATCGGAAGATTTGACACGTCGTACTGCAAGACGTATGTTAACTGAAGCACTAGATAATGAAATAGTCACTCCATGTCTTAAAGCTGAAATAGTATCTGCTACAAATGTCCAATTGGATGAAAAAAATAATGCAAATCCGCCTAAATCTAAAGAATGGGACAAACGACACAGAATTTTAGACCCTTATTACTATATGCCTCCATGTTGTGAAATGTATTTGTGAAGTATATTAAAAACCGTTTCACAGTAAACCATTTTCCTTTTTCAAAACTGTAACAGTAAACCAAACACGCATCGAAAAAAGCGTTTTTAGCATATTGGTTTACTACAACAATGTTTAGCGAACATACTCGAACAGGAAAGCAAGCTTAAACGGGTAAAAGATAGCGAAAGATTGGATTTGATATGGTTTTGACCATAACTGGTGTACTGCTATGAGGTTAAGACGGAAGAGGGTTTACTTAGACAATGTTTTACAGCAATAACATTTAGAAGTAAAAATATCATATTAAGTTCACTTTCGATTATTTCAATATCATGAATTTGATTTTCTTCTATGCCTGTATAAATGAAATTTCGATCAGAAGTGGAATGTATATTTATTCTTTTCTGATGATGAACGATATCTTCTCTGATTCTTAATTCTCCTTGCTCTTTTTCTAATTTTTCTATATTTCCGTAACCTGTTTCAAGAATTTTTTTAATCCTACCTAGGTGGCTTTTATCCAGATACTTAACCCAATTTTTATCCCAATTTTTAAGAAGATGATTCATACTATATGGGTATTTCCAATTCTTAGAATTTTCATACCCCTCTTTGACAGATAATTCTTTTAAAACTCCAACTAGGTCATCGTAACAGATCTTTAAGTAAATAAATATCGTTTCTATATTTGTTGTTAAATGATTTAATGCATAAACTGCGGAAGGAAAATCTTCTTCTTTGTCATAAATATTAAAACTTGCTTTATTTTCTAGCATTAGTCTATAATAATACAATATAGAAATAATACAGTGATTAACATGATCAAAGTTTTTAACTTTGTTCGAATAATATGCCAAGGATATATCAGTTAATTGAGCATTTAGTGAATCATATTTTTTTGCATCTTCTAAGTTCGGGATCATCGTTTTTGCTTTGTCAAGATATTTTTTTCGCATAGTTTTTGTTTCTTTATCCTCAAAAAATTCACTTATAATATCCATTTAAATCATCATCTTTCTAAATTTTTCTTATCTTTTCTAACATTATCTTATATTCAATAATCTCATTATCCCTGTTGATGCAACGCATAAAACAAATAGCATAATCATTATAATAATTAAAGGCTTTGTAGACCTCCAGAAAGATTCAAACTTGGATATTTTCTTAACTTCTGCCTTAACTGTGTTTTGCTCTAAGAGTTCCGCAAATTTTTCATATTCTTTTTTATCCATACTATTAAATCTTAAATCAGATTTTTCTCTCTCATAAAAGATTGTTAAAATATACGTAGTACCCATTTTACTGTACTCGAACCATTTCTCAATCTTTGTAATTTTTGAATATCCAATAAATTCTTTATCTTCAACAGAATCTTTAAAAGCCAGAGGAAAGGTGTATTTTATGAAAAATCGCCTAACAATTATACCTTTTTCGGTCAGTTCGTATTGCCTCATTCCACTTCTAAAACCCATATCAAAGATCAGATAAATGAAAAACAGCGTACCTAAAATAGCTAAGATAGGATTGCCTTTAAAAAATGCAATGAATAGAAAACCTCCAATCAAAGTAAATATTCCTAAAAATAGGGCGAGTGTATTGAAGCTGGGTGTTGGGTTTATTTTCGGATATGTATAATTTGTTTCGTCCGTCATCCTTCCCGCCCGCACATAAACTCGATTTCGTTTAATCTTAAATCTTTTTTAGTAATTCTAAAACTTATTTAATCAGCTCAAATTGGAGATTTTAAATAAAGTTCTCCTGTATTATCACTGCTTAAAACATTTAAAGAATCTTAGTATTCTTCAGAGGACCTTTTTAAATTTCTGATCGCAATCACTGTAAAAAATACACCTAAAAAGGTTATAAATCCAGAGATTTGAGGTGTTATTCTTGTCAATTCTGCTTTAAGAATTGTTATGACAATCATTACAAATATAAATACAGGTATGCAAATTATAAAATCTAGGATAAAATTCAATGTCGAAATTGCAAAATTCTTAAGAAAAATCATTCGAGTTAGGGCAAATAGAAACGCAACTATCAAAACCAACGGAATTGCAAGGAAAAAATTCATGTAATATTCTAGAAAAAGTTTTTCAAAATTTAAATACTTTGAAAGTAGATATAGTGGAGAAGGAAAAAACAGGGAGAATAAGAAGAACAGACCCACTAATAATTGAACATAATCTAATAACCCCAAAATTATTTCTTGTAGATCTTCCATTTCTTTCACATGTTATTGCATATTTACATTATTTTTTCTAAAACTTATTTATATCTTCTTAAGTAATTCAAAATATTCTTCTCTTGAAATTCCAACTTCTCTAAGTATTACAAGAATTAAACCAACACCAACATCTTTCGAACGTATCGGCACAATCGTAATCTTCTTAGTTTGCGCATTTTCAAGTATCGCATGGGATCCTTTATGTCTAACTTCAAGGTACCCCAATAGATTTAGTAATTTAATTAACTTTTTTCCAGGAATAGGAGTTAATCTCATGAAATCGACGCTACAGGCACAGCGACTTTTCTAACTTCGATAAATTTCATTGGGTTTTCTACTTTTGATTGTGTGTATTCCAAGTACAAATCCATTGCTTCTTTAATATTTTCAACTACTTCGTTTATTGTATCGCCTTCGGTATGACAGCCAGGTAATTCTGGAACATATGCAACATAAACTTTATTCTCGTCTTGTTCGATTACGACTTCGTATTCTTTTATTTTTGATTTTTGCATATTTGACACCTTAAAACATATGATTTTTATTCTATTTAATTATTTGTTTTTTCGTCCGTCATCATTCCCGCCCGCATAAACTCGATTTCGTTTAATCTTGAATATTTTTATAAATTCTAAATCTTTCTTAGTTCTCACTACTTATAAGCTAACTCCTTAAGCGTTTGTTTCTTAGCATTAATAATCTCAAGGATTAAATCGTCAACAGACTTTCCATCTATGCTTTTGACAACCTTGATTTTCTCATTTTTCTCGTTGTTCATCATTCCCGCCCACATAATCTCGATTTCGTTTAATCTTAAATATTTTTATCTTTTCTAAAACTTACTTAGACGTTAATACTTGTGATCGTACTTTTTCGCAACTATGGTCCAAACAAGACTTATACAACAAAATAACCTGACGAATAGCTTCCGGTCTATTTGTTGCACAACCTGTCTTGATCATTCCATCTAAGATATCCAAAACATCGTCTTGTAGTTTAATTTTCATTTTAACAACTCGTTTTTATATTTTATTGCCTTTAGAATATTTTCATCATAACAAGCAACAGGCATTTGCAAAAATTTAGCTAAGAAAACTATTGAGGCGTCAATATAACTAAGCTTAAACTGTTGATTCTTAAACTCCTTGAGAGTAGATAAACGATCTTCAAGTTCCCAGTGTTGGACAAAAAAATTCTCTTCGGCATATTCTAAAAATGTCTTTGCAGCATTTAACCCATTATAGTACAGTAGAACAGTAGCAGTTTCGCCTAATATATGCTCAGTAATCATGAGGTCAATCTTTTTTTCTTCATACTCTTTCATATCTTTTATTGCTTTGTCATGTTGGGAGTCTTTTTCATGAAAAAATGCAACTAAAAATGAGCTATCTGCTAAAATCATTTTAATCACGTTTACCATATAACACATTATCAATATTCTTGCTTAGGTTAGGATCATTAGATTTGAATGCGATTTTATTATACACAGTAAAAATACTTTTCTTACGCTTTTTAAGACCATGTTTTTGTTGTTCTCTAATGTGAACTTTTACTAAAAAAACAATGTCGGTAAGTGCTTCTCCAATGCTTTTACTATTTTCATGAGCATAATCATAAATAAATTGTTTAGTTCTTTCATCAACATTTCTTACAGCAAATATATCAGACATATTAACACCTGTTTAACATGTGTAACAAACAGTTTATAAAGCTTGTTAAACTTGTTTAACAAATTCTTTTAATTTTCTCAAATTATTTTAGTATTTATAAGTATTATCTAGATTTATTCTAACGATTCATTTTATGTATTCGAAGTACAAATCCATTGCTTCTTTGATATTTTCAATTACTTCGTTTATCGTATCTCCTTCAGTATGGCAACCAGGTAATTCTGGGACATATGCAACATAAACTTTGTTCTCGTCCTGTTCGATTACAATTTCGTATTCTTTTATTCTTGATTTTTGCATATTTGACACCGTATTAATTTCAAATATTCCCTCCAAACATCGTCTTTTTTTTTGTTACTCCAAATATCTAAGTTAGCATATACACTAAGTTTTCTAATATCTACTTCCTCTTTATCGATAGATTGCATTTTTTCTACACCAAGTATCATTCATAAATCTCACGTCTGTTTTTATATACTTATATTTGAACTTTTCTTTTTTTTAAGCCATGTCGTTAGATTTCCCCAACTTATTTTCTTGTCTTTTACAAGTTCTAGGATCAACTTAGTCTTAGTCAATTTCTTTATTTTGGCTTTGTACCTAATGCCTTTCTTATCAGTAATTCTAAACTTTGGATTTTCCTTAAGATCGACAAAAACAGTTGATCTAGTTTTCTTTCGAGTAGCAAACCATTTCTTCAATTGTTCTGCACTTTTCTCCCTTTCTAGTTGAAGTTCTTTGTATTTTTTAGGTCCAAGTCGGCGCTTTTCTTCTAATTCTCTTTCTTGTTCGATAATTTCTTCCTTAACGGGTTTTCCTACTCCAATAAATCTGCAGTTCTTTATCTTTACGTCGCAATAAAATCTCTTTGTAGTAATAGTACAAGAATCATAAATAGCATTTTTCATGCGTCCATTCTCAATTGGACAATAAATTAAGCGATCTCCGACTTTGTATGTGTTCAGTGTACAATCAAACGATTTGCTTTGAAATTCCGACAATTCTTCTTTACAGTAAGGACACTTGACTTTAACTATGAACGTATCAAAAAGACCCATGCTTTAATCTAGAGCTAGAAGAATTATATTTGTATGTAAAGTAGAATTTTTATTTAATTTTCTTCTTTTACTTTAGCTTAATCTTAACATCTCCAAGAATACTTGCCTGACAAAGTAAACGTTCATTTGAATGATTAGAATTATTAGTTACATGTTGACCAAAATAACGCATTTCGTTTGGTGTTTTTCTAGTTAAATTTTCCATCTTTATTTTGTTGTACCATGATAGCCGTATTTAAGTTGCATAAATCCACAGAAATAATTATGTAAAATGTAAATTATAAACAAATGTCACTTAATGGCAGTTTATTAAATAAATGTGAGATATATTTTCATGCAAGAAAAAGAATTCTTCGACTGGCTATCAACTTACACCGATGCAGAAAAATGCCTAAGCAGCTTTTATAATCAAAAGCAGTTCTTTAGGGTAAATACAATTAAAATGAGCACTGAAAAATTTCAGGAAACTACTAACTTAAAATGTGAAAAAACAAAATATTACGAAGCCGCATTCGAACTAAAAGAAGAAGCGAGCTACCAACTTGGCAAAACTTGGGAATATTTTCTAGGATATATTTATCCTCAAAGCATGCCATCCATATTGGATTCGTTAGCTCTAAATCCTAAACCAGAAGATATTGTACTAGATGTTTGTGCATCGCCCGGTTCTAAATTCTCGCATATGGCAATGTTAATGGAAAATAAAGGTGTTTTAGTTGGAAACGAACTTAAAAAAGAAAAGATCTCAACTTTATATTCAACTATAAATCGTTTAAACATCTTAAATTGCATTACAACTATAAGAGATGGTACAAACTTGAACTGGAGGGAAAGATTTACTAAAGTGCTTTTAGATGCTCCTTGTACTGCATTAGGCAGTGGAGACGGTGCATCAAAACGCTGGGAGATAGAAAACTCACAAAGAATATCTGTTTTACAGAAAAAAATGATTTTTAGTGCTTATGATTCATTAAAAGCAGGTGGAGAATTAGTTTATTCAACTTGTACTTATGCAAAAGAAGAGAACGAAGAGGTTGTAAAAAACTTATTAGAAAATGTAACAAATGCTAAACTTGAAACCATTAAATTTGACGATGACGCGAATATTCCTCATGAAAATGGATTAAGCGAGTATGGAGATGAATTTAAAAAATGCATTCGGATTTATCCGCAACATTTAGAAAGCGAGGGATTTTTCATTGCTAAGATAAAGAAAGGGGAGTAGAATAATTTGAAATTGCACGTTTATATGGGTGAAGAGTAAATTGTTGGTTGATATTTATGGGAATTGGATACAAAGAAAAAAACTTTAAAAGATATTTGGAAAATCATTTCGAAATATTCTTACCTCCTGGCGTGCAGATATTTTATACGCGAGGAGTAAGGGTAGGCAATAAAGATATAGATAAAAGTAAAATCGATGGAGAACTAGGATACGCTGCTTGTGATTTTGGATTTAACCCAACAAATGCAATAGTTCAGAACTTTGGATACATTGCAAAGAAAAATGTAAAAGAACTTGATGAAAAACAAGCTAAGGAATTTGCTTCTGGAAAATCAATACCGTGCAATCTAGGAAAAAGTAAGAGTAAACAATTAATAATGAAGTATAAAACACATATAATTGGTTTAGGATTTTATGATAAGGATAAGAAGAGAATAGTTAATAAAATCCCTGAAAAAAGAAGAAGGGAAATTATTAACCAAATTAATTAATGACGATTTATTTTTTAGATTTTTTCTTTGATGCTGGCTTTGCTTTTGATTTTACTTTTGCTTTAACTTTTTTCATTGCCATGTGTTTTTCACCATTTGTTATTGTTATCTTTACCAAACGGCGATAATTTATAAATGTATGTGTAAAAATCGAGGAAAGATTCTATAATCCGCGTATTTTGTAAATAATTCATAAAAAAATAAATAAAAAATAAAAAATATTTTTTTGACAATATAAAACTAGAACTTAAAAATAAATTTTAAAATAAAAAAGAGGATAAGAATTGCAAATATAAAAATTACACCTTCCTTGAACCAGCTATTGATGCTAGTTTTAGTTACGGTCTTTACAAAATCCACGACCTTTTCCTCACCGATTTTTTGTTTTAGGATTTTTATAAGTTCATCTCCTTCTTTTAAACTTAATCTAATATACCTTGTTTTGGAATCAAAATGAACATAAAAATCATAGACGAGTGTCCCTAACCGCGTACTAGCACGATAAAGCTCCACGCTAGTTATTTTTTTATAAGGAACTTCAGTTCGATTTAATCCTAAAATATCTGAAACAAAAACTGATTTTTCATTAAAGTCTTTTGCCATATTCTAAACCTTCAAATAAGCTTTATTAATAACAACCGCTTCGACAGGCCAGTCATCGTGCATTCCATTTCTTTTTGTTTTAACTTTTTTTATTTCATCTACTACTTCCTTGCCAGAAACTACTTCGCCAAATGCGGCATAGCCTGGATTGCTTGGGCTGTAATTTAAAGATGAGTTACTAGTTACATTAATAAAAAACTGAGCCGTTGCACTATTTGGCTGGTCTGTTCGTGCCATTGCAATAGTATATTTATCATTTTTAACTCCGTTTTTTGATTCAAGCATAATTGGTTTTCTTGAAACTTTTTTTTCTTTTCCATCAAAAGTATAACCACCACCTTGGATCATAAAGTTAGAGATTACACGGTGAAAAATCGTTCCATTGAAGTGCCCTTCTTTTACATAAGCTAAAAAATTTTGAACAGTAATCGGAGATCTACCTTCAAATAGTTCAATTTCAATATTTCCTTTAGTTGTTTCTAAAACTACATTAACCAAAATAATCACCTAAATCAAGAGTTATTTACTAAATTAATTTATATAAAGGATTTATAATGAATATACTCTACTCGCATCATGTTCAACTGGATTAAGATGAAAGACATTTGACAAAGTAAGATGATCAGACACTAAATCCAAAATACGTACAACATACGGTAAACTAGTTGTGGAAGGTTTTGCCAGATCAACTAAATATAACTGTTCACTCAGTTCAACTACATTAAACGCGTATGATAGATCTTCAAATTGACTTTGATTTGATTTACCTAAGATAAGGTAACTATGAATTCCTTGTATTTGAAGCGCAAGTTGGAATATTAATGATTTTTCTAAATCTTTACCTTGAGGAACTTCCATATTTTGACCTAGAAAAATCCTCCATAATGGAAGAACACAAATATTTTGTTCGTTATTGACTCCGTGTTTGACAAAAAGATAATTTAATGTATGGTCTAAAACAGGTTCTTTTACTGTTCGATTAATCATAAAATAAATAAAAAGAATCTGATCTCTTAAGGAAAGTATAGATTTAATTCTTGGACAAAAGGATTTTATCAATGGTTCAGATATGGCATCGTAAGAATAAGCTGCGTAATCGCTCTTTGGTATAAGGTCACCAATTTTTATTTGAGAGAATACTGCTTTTGGACTTCGATAATCAGCAACTGCCCTACTTGAAAGAATATTTCTGATATGGGCGATTTTTTCCATAGATTAATAGTATTAACAACGTTTTTTAAACAATATAGATACAATTTTTAACACACTATTTTTTCTTATTTTTAGAATTTAAATTTTGAGTATTATCTAAATGGTCCTTTTTGAGTATAAAGTTTTGATTTACCCTAGTCTTTACTAAATAGTTTTGTTACGATTTTAACCCCAGATGGACCGATACTAGAACTTATATTCGTTTTACTTAGATTAATGCTAAGTCCTGGAAAAGTAGACTGTTTCTTCAAAAATGAGAACTCCATAAGAAATATCATCGTCTTTTGGATTTTTTAATCTTTGATTTTTGTCTTGGCTTATATAATGTTTTGATAACTGTTTCTGTTTGGGGAGCAGAAGTATTAAGTTCATCAATTTTCTTATGAATTTCTGTTAAAAGTTCTGAAACATTCTCTTTTGGTTTTTCATCGATCGTAGTTTGTTTTGTTTTTATATCATCTAATGCTTGTGTGTGCTGAGTAATGATTTCAGCATTTTTATGAAGCCGATCTGCGATAGCTCCTAGTTTTTCGTTTAGTCCCTTTAATTCTTCTATCATTATTTCATGAGAGTCCGCATGTTTTGTTTCAATATCTCTTGCTTTTTTACTCATAAATACTAGGGAATTTGTGAGTTCATGATAATTGCTTACACCTGGAATAGTTATGTCTTTTTCAACAACAAAATGCGCAGCAGTCTCAATATGCAGTGTAGCCAGACCAAACAAAACCTCATAAGTATTTCTTGAAATAGTAACGTTCTGAATTTTATCATATGGAACAATATAATCAAGCCTTTCAATTATACCTTTACGAATGATAAGATCCTTTTCCCTTAACGCATAGCTAAAACGAGCGTACTTGAAATGAACGTAAAGATATGGGATAATCAGTGCAGCTATTGCAACAAGAAATAATTCAATACTATTTTGAGGAAGTAAAAGAGATGCGATAAAAAGTCCAATAATAATTGGTACAAACAAAGCGATTTTTTCTAAATACCAAACGATCTTTATTTTTGGACTTAATAAGTTAGAAGTAACCTGAGCATCTAAAGGAGAATTAACACCATTTGCCATACTAATCTTTTGTTAATAAGTGTTTAAATAATATAACTAAGATTTATGTTTGGTGATAATAATGGCAGTTTTAGAATGTTCAAATAATTGTGGCTCGAAAGTAGAATCAAATCGATGCTGTGGAGAACCGATGAACTTAGTTGATGAAAATCTTAAATGTAATGATTGCGGTAAGCACGTTAGTGCAAATCGTTGCTGCGGAAAAACGATGAACGAAAAGAAACAATAAACAAAAATATTTCTTTTAATTTTTGAACTATCTTTTTCTATCTTTTTAATTCCCGTATTTTTTTTGCAAAGTCAGTTACATCTTCAAACTCATGGTAAACGCTTGCAAAACGAACATATGCAACTTTATCAAGACGTTTTAGTCTCTTCATAACCATTTCTCCTATTTCTCTGCTCTGTATTTCTGTTTTTTCCATTTTTCTTAGTTCTCTTTCGATATCATCGACAAGAGATTCCATTTGTTCCGTAGTTACCGATCGTTTTTCGCAGGATGCCATAATCCCCTTAAAGATTTTTTCATAGGAAAAAGGTTGCTTCTCACCATTCTTCTTAATTACAAATAAGTCAAGCATTTCAATTCGCTCATAAGTAGTAAAACGTTTTTTACACTTTATACATTCTCTTCTTCTTCTTATTGAATCCTTAGAAGTTGTTTCTCTGGAATCTAATACCTCAGTTTTAGAATTGGAACAATAAGGACAATGCATATTATAGACT
This sequence comes from Microcaldota archaeon, assembly GCA_038046765.1. Lineage (GTDB taxonomy): Archaea > Micrarchaeota > Micrarchaeia > Anstonellales > Bilamarchaeaceae > JBBSVN01. Next base: position 114,848 of record JBBSVN010000003.1, read on the forward strand.
CTTATTAAATGAATAAAAAGGTTTGGCTAAGGAAGAAAAAATGAAAGAGAAGTGCTTAACGAGAAAATGAACATGCTACCCGTCTTGTTCGAACTTTATCTAATCGCATAGGGCAAGTTTCTGCGAGCATCGCTGCATCACGCATAGTAAGTTTTGCACGAGATCGTAAATCCGTAATTGACATATTTTTTGGGTGTCTAGTTCTAGATTCAGAAGTACATTCTTCTGCTCTTTCTCTAAGCTTTCGCGCAAAGCCAGCCAGCTTCTCTCGAACATCAAAATAATAGGAATCGTTTATATTACACATATCAATCACAGCATTTTATTAAAACAAACAAAATAAAAAGATAAGTTAAACCGTATTTTTAGGTTTAAAAGCACCTTGTAATTCATCAGGATTAAACAGAACAGCATTACCCGTGTTTACGTATTTGTAAAGTTCAACTACGAATATACTTTGTAATGTACTTTCAACTAAGAATACTGCAACTAGGTAAACAATACCAATCACTAATACCGGCAAGAATAATATTCCAGTAAATGCGCTTAACATAATTGCACCAATTCCAATCAGGTAAAGTATAAAGAAAACAACTCCAATTCCAAAACCAGCAGTTACTGCTTGTCCCCAGCCTTTTTTGATTAGTTCAACGGATCTTTGTATTGCAGTTATTGGATTTACATTTTCAAATACGATTACTGGGATTACAAAGAATGTCGCTAGAGACCAAACCATTCCGATTGCATTTACTACTAAACTTGCAATAAGTCCGCCTATTCCCCTTTGCTTGTTTGCTTCTCCTCTTAAAAAACTTAGGATCATTCCTACGGTTGCTGCGATTGCGGCCCAGCCAATTATGTTTAAGATTCTTGTAAATGAAAACGAAATACTTTCCATTAGTGAAACTGGTTTTCCTTCGATTTTATTATTAACTGCATGAACTAAAGAAGTGTTAAAGAAGATAATTACAAAGTAGGATAGGAAATAGAATATTGCCGAAAATAGAATTAATGGTGCATCAGAATTGAAAACGAATATTGGTGCGATAAAAGACAGTAATAAAGCGATAAGAAATATCCCGCTTATTAATGGAAAGAATAAGAGCTTCTTTTCGCTCATTAAAACATCAAAGCTTTTTTTAACAATTACGAATGATTTTGTAAAGTTTTCAAACATAAATAATCGCCTCCTGATAGGATTATACTAGTAAGAAATTTAAAGGATTACTTGATACACTCTCTAAGTTCTAAATAGATGTTTTGATCTCTTATTTCATTGACTTTTATTTGATAAGTATCTTGATCAGAACCTAATACATGAAAAGAAACACCAAGAACAGTAGAATTGTTCTTTACTGAATAAACTTTGTATGGTACTCCTATTTGGATTGCAGGATCAATGGGAGAAGTAGCGAGTTTTGTTAACGTTCTTTTTTCATCAACAATGTTTTTATCTATAGGAACTTCTTTTCTAGTTAAAAATTCGATAAAGTTCCCTTTAACGCAGTGTGCTTCACTATTAAATCTTCTTATATCTTCAGAAAAAGGTTTTTGACAGCAAAAGAATAAAGCGGCAGATAAAACCAAGGAAGATGGCTTTGTAGATTTAAATCGCATAAGTAATAAATAGAAATAAAAGATAATAAAAAATTAACGACCCAACTTTTTAATCAATAAATCGTCAATTTTATGACTTGGCTTTCTTGGTTGTGGTTCGATTTGTTTTCGTCTTAAACTTCTAAATGGATCTGGTAAATCAAACACATCTCTTTTGCTAGAAATTCCAAAGGCATCAGGCTTATAAGTGGTTGAAGTTTCTTCTAATATTCTTGCTAATTTGTCGGCTAAACAATCAACTGGACTTTCGTGTCTTGATTTAGTTGCTAATTCCAGCGGTTGCATTAAATCAATTAGTGTATTTTTATATGCTGTAATAAATATTCTATGTTCTTCGATTCTTGGTCTAGGATTTCTATTATTTGCAGTTCTTTCTAAATCATCTAAAAGCTTTGTTAAACCACCTATCCCAAGTTCTGCAACTGAAAACGCAGAAAAACAGGTTGATAAAGTTGACCTGGGTTTTATTGCGTCTAGCAAAATTCTTAATTCGTAATCTACCGACCCAGCATTTTGAACCGTATAATGCTCACCTATTTTTACCATATTTGCGCTAACTGCTGGTCTTTGCCTGTCAATTGGTGAATTAGAATATTCTTTTGGTTGATGTAAGTTCACTACAAAATCAGAATTATCTGGGATGTCATGAAACCCAAGGGTTTGAGAAAAATAACTGTATGATACAGCACTAGGGTAAACGCTTTCTAATAATTTCTGAATGTGTTTAGCCTCTAATTCTCCTGAACGAGCAAAAATTTCAAATGGTACAAACTGCCCGTCAATTAAACAAGTTCCGCTAAAACAATCTTTCATAGAATAGTCTTTTGTTGCCATATAATCACCACAATAATAACAATATTACAACAAAAGAGTTTATAAAGATTGCGTTTATCCTTGGATTATCATTTTTAATCAACTAACATCAATCCGGGGTCTTCCAGATGAGATTTAACCATATTGGCAAACCTTGCAGCCTGCGCTCCATCAATTAATCGATGATCGAAAGTAACAGTGAAATTAAGCATTTTTCTAACTCGAATTTCGCCATTACGAACTACTGGGCGATCCTCCATCTTATAAATTCCTAAAATCGCAACTTCAGGATAGTTTATTATTGGAGTAGCAAATACACCCCCAACGCTTCCTATGTTCGTAATCGTAAATGTTCCACCTTTCATTTCATCTAGAGTTAATTTCCTAGCTCTAGCTTTTTCTGCTAGATCATTAATCTCTTTAGCTACTTCCATAACTGTTTTTCTATTTGCATTTTTAATTACTGGAACAAGTAATCCTTCAGGGGTATCAACTGCAACTCCTACATTGTAGTATTTTTTAAAAACAATTTCGCCTTTTTGATCATCGATGCTTGCATTAAAATCAGGGAAGTTTTTAAGCGCGGAAACTGCTGCTTTCAAGATAAATGATAAGTAAGTTAGTTTTATTCCCTTTTGTGCTGCGATTGCCTTACTTCTTTCTCTAATACTTACTAGTTCAGTAACATCTGCTTCTTCCATATGTGTAACATGAACTGCAGTTCTTGCGCTAGTTACCATGTGGTCAGAGATTATTTTTCTTATTCCCTTAAATGCTACTCGCTCGACTTCACCATCTACGGTTACGCTCATTTGTTTTGGAACTTGATTTTGTGCTGGAGCTGTTTGCGCAATCGAAGATAAGAACGATGATTCGCTTACCGAAGGTTGTGATTGAACAATTTGAACTTGAGGTTGCTGTACTTGAACAGTTTGAGTAGTTTGTTGTGCTTGCATTGTTTGTGCTTGTACTATTGGTTGCTGCACTGGAGCTCCTGCGGCTTTTTTAACATCTTGTTCAGTAATTCTTCCATTATCCCCGCTTCCAATTACCATTTCTAAATCTACACCTAACTCGCGTGCGATTTTACGAACAAACGGTGTTGCTTGCACATGGCCTGGTTTAGTAGTTACTGCTGGAATTGGTTTAATTTGATCGGGTGCTGCTTTTTGCTCAATCTTTGGCTGTTCGTGAATTGGTTGTATTTGAACGATTGGTTCAATAGGCTGAATTTGTACCGGTGCTTGTTTTGGTTGCTGAACTTGTGGAGCTGTTTGTGACTGTGTTGGTGCTGCTTGAACTGATGCATGTATTGGTGCGCTTGTTCCTTGATACGTTTCACCTGGTTGCCCTATAACCATGAAGACTTTTCCAACATGAGTAACTTCTCCTTCTTTTCCAAATAATTTAAGCATTATACCCGCTTTTGGAGAGGGCATTTCAACTACTGCTTTATCAGTTTCTAAATCTGCGATAACTTGATCTGCTTTAACAGTATCTCCTTCTTTAACATGCCATTTTTTTATTATTCCTTCGTGAATACCTTCTCCTAAATCTGGCAATTTAAATTCATAAACCATAGTGTAGCACCTAATTATCCTAGTTATAATCGAATAAGTATTACATTAGAATTCGGAAGAAAAGGTTAAAAAGGGTGAAGATGAATTTATGGGAAATGACGAAATTAGAATTTCTTACCATAATAAAGTTCTAAGAATTCATCTCGTGTTAAATTTGCTTGTTTTATTATACTAAGAAGCGTTCCTATTGCTAATTCTCTATGAAGAGGAACTACTGGTCTAAACTTCCCCTTTTCATCTTCCCTGAACATAATTACATGACTACCTGTTTGATCTAATTGTCTAAACCCAAGTTTACCTAGAATTTTTATAACTTCTAAACCTGAAACTATTGGCAGTTTCATTTTTACACCGTAATTGTTGCAATCATCGGTTCTTGTCTGTGAAGAGATTTTAATTGTTCTACCTCTTCTTTATCTGCATGTTTAAGGTATAATCCTACAGCATCTTTTAAATTTTTTAGTGCTTCTTCTACATTTTCTCCTTGGCTTGTAATTTGAAGTTCTACACAGTGAGCAACGTACCATTTATCTTCTTTTTCTATGATTGCAGATAATTTGTAATCCATTTTTACACCTGATTTATTTAAATCAAACCGTCTTTATAACCTTTTTGTATCTTTATTTTTCCGTTCTAAAACTAAATCTATCGATAGAATATGCTAAACCTACGCCTAACCCATACGCAAGAAAATCTTTAGGATCATAAGTTCCACCAAGAACATGATATTTTTGCCCAATTTCCATAATACTTGGAAGTAGAAGCCAAAATGCTGAAGTAGTAAGTGGAGTCTTACCAATTAGAAAAAACCTTGGACTTGAAATTGTTTCGTCAAAAGCGTTATGAATACCTTTTTGTTTATTTATTTTTAATATTTGTTTAAGTAAGTACATGCTTCTAGTAAGATTATAAGAAACAAATGGAAGCGCGACATCAAAGAATTGACCTCGTATAGATGGCGGCAATTTTAATGAAGTTTTTAATTGAATGAACCGACCAACAAAATAAAAGGCTACAGCTGTTAAACCAATTCGAATGAACCTTTTTTGTTGTAATAATGTTTTTTTATGTTCTAGGAGATCTTGCTTAGATAAGGGACTAGGATTACGCTGTCGATCAACTCTTTCCTTAAATTTTCTTAATGATTTTTGCATAAATTTTCACTTTCGATCTACAATAAACCTCCAGCCTTCTTGGCAATATATTGGCAGCGGAAGTTTATCATGATAGCCAACTATCCTAATACAAGTAACATCTACAATTTCAATAGTTTTTGCATCACAGGTAACCTGGTAACGAATATCGCGTATTTCTTCATCTGCAGTTAAAACTTGTTTTTCAGGTTTAATTGCATCGCAGGTTCGATTAGCAAAACTAGTCATTGACTCTACCTTTCTTTTAGCTAATTCTTCTAACTGTTGATTTATTTTCGCAAATGATAAAAGAACTCTTTCTTCTTCCGTCAATGGAGTTTGTTTTTTAGGACTACTTGCACAGCCTAATACAAGAGAACTCGCAAAAATTACTTTTTGAAGCATTTTCATATAGTTATTATGTTACAATAAGTTTATAAAGATGCTAATTAAGTGATTTCTTCTTTCCTTTCGTATTTAAACCAATCAAAACGTTCAACATCGCAATCAGAGTCGCAACAACATTCAATGCTAAGAAGATTAAGTCGCCAAGTAAATAACTGTAAACTGCCAAGCATAGACTTCCTAATGAATAAAGAATACTAAATGAAAGGGGAAGATTAGATTTTCTTGTTTTAACTAAATTATAAGTTTCGTAAATCCACCCGATCAAAATTAAAGATAAACCAACAATCCCTAAAAGTTCAAACATACTTATTTTTCACCATAGGAATTTATTAACGTTTCAAAACGCACAGCAGCAGCATTATTTCTTAATTTAAGGTGCATCTCTAAAAAGGAGTGTAACGTATGTCCTTGATCAGTTGTAAGATCTTTTCTTGCACTATGTTCTAATAATAATTTAGCGTAATGTTCGAGCAACTCAAATGCACAAAACATTAAAGGGGTAATTCCTATTGAACCGTCCCTCTGGTCTGGATCTGCACCTCTTTCTAGTAAAAGTTTAAATGATTCAAATTGACGCTCTAGTATTGCAACAATTAATGTCGGAGCATCTTCTCTATAATTATTATAATTTTCACCAGTTTCATCATAAGTATTTCTTGTATTCACATTTGCCCCTTGATCTAAAAGATTTTTCATCCCAGTTAGATGCCCGTTTCTTGTAGCATCAAGAAGAGCTCGATTTAGGGCTCTTTTTAGATCTACAGGTAGAACACGCGCAGTTGTTTTAGGTAAAGCAAGAACTAATTGATGAGCAGATGACATAAAAATCGTTAAATAGATGATGTATCGATTAATTAATAAAAGTTAAATGAAACTACAGAAAGAAAATAATAGTATCAGAAATTAATAATAAAAAATAATAAAATAAACTAAAAACTCATTACATATTCAACTCCCTTAATTACTTTTCCAGCATCGGGGAAGAAATAATCCTCTAATTTTGGTAATGGAGTTACAACATCGTAAGCGGTTACACGCTTTACTGGTGCCTTGAGGTCTAATAAAGCTTTTTCATTTATTCTTGCAATTACTTCCGCGCCTACACCAAGATTACGAGGAGCTTCATGAACAACTACGCATCGTCCGGTTTTTTTAACCGAGTTAATGATGGTTTCAGTATCAAGTGGAGCAACGGTTCTAAGGTCGATTATTTCACAGTTAACATTTTTCTGTTTTAATTGTTCGGCAGCATCCATACAAACTCGAACCATCGCGCCATAAGTTACTAGTGTTACATCGCTTCCTTCCTGAACGATTTTAGCCTGCCCAAATGGAATTGAATACCTTTCTTCTGGTACTTCTTCCTTAAATGCTCGATAAAGTCTTTTTGGTTCAAAGAACATTACTGGATCTTCGCTATCTAATGCTGAAACAAGTAATCCCTTTGCGTCATATGGGCCAGAAGGTATTGCAACAATAATACCTGCGTTATGAGCGTATAATGTTTCGGGCGCTTCGCTGTGATGCTCTAAAGCTCGAACACCTCCACCATAAGGAGATCGAATTATAATTGGACATTTATGGCTTCCATTAGACCGTGTTCTAAATCGAACCATGTGTGAAACAATATGATCATACGCAGGCGGGATAAACCCTTCAAACTGCATTTCGCAAACAGGTTTAAGTCCGTAAGCTGCCATGCCAATTGCGCATCCAATTATTCCAGCTTCAGATAAGGGAGTATCAATTACGCGAGTTTCACCATACTTTTTAATTAAACCATCAGTTACACGGAAAACTCCGCCATCATAACCAACGTCTTCGCCCATAACGACAATCTTTTCGTTTTTTGCCATTTCTGACATTAAAGTAGAATTAATTGCTTCGACTAAATTCATTTTTACCATAGCATAATCACCAGAGAAAAATTACTGCACAGCACCCTTTTCTTTAAGGTATGTTGAGAGTTCATTCATTTGTTCAACTAAATGCGGAGGCATTTTAGCATAAGTATATTTGAACATATCTTCGTAGTTATCGAGCTTTTCATTTTCAGCTTCTTCAACTGCTTTTTCAATGTCTGCAGTTATTTTTTCTGCGGTTCGCTTTTCCATATCTTCATTCCAATAACCGTTTCGCTCTAAGTATATCCTAAATCTTTTTATCGGATCCTTTGCTTCCCATTGCTTTACATCATCAGATGATCGATATTTAGTCGGATCATCAGCAGTAGTGTGTAAACTCATACGGTAAGTTACTGCTTCAATTAAAGTTGCGCCTTCGCCGCGCTTGGCCCGATCATAAGCTTCCTTTGTGACTTTATAAACTCCTAAAACATCATTACCATCAACTTGAACGCTTGCAACATTGTAGGCTAAACCTTTTTGAGCGATTGTTTTAGATGCGGTCTGTCTTGATCTTGGAAGCGAAATTGCCCATTGATTATTTTGACAAAACAATATCGATGGGGTTTTGAAAACTCCTGCAAAATTCATCGCAGCGTGGAAATCGCCTTCGCTTGTTCCGCCATCTCCAAAGTAAGAAATGGTTGCAATATTGTGTTTTAAAATTTTTGATGCCCATGCAATTCCAACACCATGTAATGCTTGAGAGGCAATTGGAATTGAAACCATCAAATTATTTTTATAAGACCCTTCCATTTTCATTCCTTTTTCGCTTCCCATCCAATAAGTAAATAAATTTTTTAGTGATAAGCCTCTCCATAAATAAACTGCGTGTTCTCGATAACTTGGAATCATCCAATCTTCTTGGTTAAATGGAGCGATACTTCCAACCTGGGCTGCTTCCTGGCCTAAAGAAGGTGGATAAGTAACTAGTCTTCCTTGTCGCTGTAATTTTAAGCATTTATCATTAAACATTCTAGTGAGTAACATTGCAACGTACATCCTAAGCAACATATCTTTTGGTAGCTTTGGATCTAGATTTTCGTCGATATTTCCATCTTTGTCTAATACTTGTACGTAGTTTATACTACCTTCGAATACTTTTTCAATAGGCACGTTTTCACCTTTATTTTAATATTAATAATACTAGCATGAGAATAGGATTAGGTCTTTATTAGAAAAGAAAGCATTTAAATAATTTATTATTTGACTTCGTGAATTGACGATATCTAAACTGAGCACCAGAAGGTTTAAAATTAGAATAAGAACAGGTTATTAAGAAGCATTTATTTAGGTGATATTTATGGCTATGGCAATTAAGGAAAAGGAAGTAGAATTTACTGCGAATACTGCAACTTGGTTGAAAAATGAATTAGGAAATAATAGCTTTGATTTACTTTCTAAAGGACTTAAGGATAGCTCGGTTTTCAGAAAGGATGTACCAAAGGGTATGAGCGCAGATACTTTTAGTAAAGTAAATCTAATCGCATCAAGTAGTAACTCGGATTCACCTCTTTTAAAATTGAATAAAGAAACTGGGAAATATTATATGAATGACAAAATGATTGCAGAATATCGAAAAGCAGATAATTCAGAAATAGCAGCTAGATCGAAAGAAATCAAGTTTGAACATTTAGGGAGAACAATTCCAGTAAAATTAAAAGACATGACAACAGTTAGAGTAAGTGCAGCACCAGAGAAAAAAATAGTTTTTGAAAAAGGTTTAGAAATAAAAGGTAAAATAAAACCAAAAGATAAAGGAGAACTTACGGTTGATCAACATTTAAAAGAAAGGGAACAAACTACAAAACAAGTTAAAGAATACTTTCAAGCGATTGTAGATCCGATAAAGGGTAAAAAGAAGGACGCGTAAACAAACAGTTTTTTAGTTATGCGATCTTATCCAAAAAATACTTTGGTTCATTACCAACTTTCCATTTTATCGAGCAACCCATGCTCGGCATTGTTTCAACAGAAGAATTCCCTGTTTCTAAAACTTGTTTTATCGCATTTTCTAGATCATTTGATTTTGCATTTTCATTAGGTTGTTTGTGCGCGTCATCGATTCTGCCATGATAAACTAATCTTCTTTGTTCATCAAATAAATAAGGATCAGGCGTGCACATGGCACCATACTTCTTTGCTACTTCCTGTGTCGGATCGTGCAAATATGGAAAATTAAAACCTTGCTCCATCGCAGTTTTTGTCATTCCTTCAAAACTATCTTCCGGATGATGAGTTGGATCATTTGGATTAATTGCAACTACATCTAATCCTTTATCCATGTACCTTACTTTTAATTTTTTTAGGTATTGTATTTTTGGTAGGACATATGGACAATGATTACAAATGAAAATAACTAATAAAACTGGTTTTCCAAAATCTCTTAATGAGTAAGATTTGCCACTTATTGATCTTAAACTAAAATCCGGAGCTTGATCTAATCTTTTAAGAACTTTATAAGTAGAAGTTACTAGTACCATTGTACACCACCCGAGTTTTAATTTTGATTGATATAGATCGTATAATCGATCAACAAATAAGAAGTTAACTAAAATTATTAAAATGAGAAAATCTTTTAGGTGAACGGATGGTCAAATTCGAACAAGGAATTTTAAGAAGAAGTGTAAGAGCAGTACACACGGATCAAGAATTTTTATATCGAATCAAAGGACTAAATCCACCAATTCTTCACTGAAGATACAAACTACTTATAGATAGATTAGATGATAATAGCGGAGGAATAATATTGAAAGGAACATATAGTGAAGTTAAAGAAAAACTAAACGGTCAGCCATTTGAAAAAATGGGATTAGTTATGTTATCCGAAGCAGCTAAAGCGATTGCTGAACCAAGGATGAAATAAATTAATTAAAAATAACTAGATAGTTTCCTTTGAACATTTAATTCCTTAAGTAGAACACTTTGTGCTTTGAACCTTGAAAACGGCAATTTTAATTTTGATTTAATGTAATTTGTTGCTGAGCCTAAATCATAAAACTCTTTTGGTTTTGTTTCTAAAGCGTGCATAGTTTCCATTCGACAAAGCCAAACACCAGTTGGAATGTAACCTTGCCAAGCTTCACGAAACACTATCGCTCCTGCCTGCTTTTTTTCTTGTGCTAATTTTTTACAAACTTCCATTTTTACAGAATAATAGCATCCACCTACACTAGAATATTCTTTCTTAGGCCGGTTTGTTTCGTAATCGCTAAAAATTACTTCTTCTTTGTCCATTACATGAATAAATGATTCCATCCATTCGTATTGCCAAGCGGTTGGAACTAAAAGAATTGCAAAATAATTATTTAATGCAGAAAATTCATAAACTCTGTAAGTTTCAATTGTTGGATTGTGTCTTACTTGCGCTAGAAAATGATCTGCAAGTATTGAATCAGCAGCAGTAATACTCCAACGTGTTGGAACTAGTTTTCTATTTTTTTCTAAGCCAAATGAACCCGTAGATAATGCTTTTTGAATCTGTGAAAAGTCGACTTTATTTTTGAATAGATCGATTACTGCTTCTTTTGACCGTAAATCGGTATCGTAATGTGCTTTTTCTAAGTTATGTTCAAATTTTACATTACCAATATCAAACTTATCGAGCGCGGCACTAGGACCAAATGGCGCATGGTCATCGTTAAATGTAAATCCTTTAGGTTTACTATGAAACTCTGCTTCGCTTTCAACAGAATTTTTAGCTAGGGAAATTTCTTGTAAATTATTAACTAATTTATTTTTTAGGTCGTTAATTGAAACAGTGCTTTTGCCACGAACTAAGTTAAGACGAAATTGAACGATGTCTTCGATTTTTTTATTATTAGAAATCCAATGTTCGGGAGCATCGAGTATTGATGTATCCCCGTATTCGTTACTCATCATTGGCCCAACGTAAACTTTGGGATATCCGAAACTTCCGATAAAGACTGATGGCGGGCTAGTTCCTTCTAGCTTTTCTCCTACTTCTACGCTTCGAAATTGCATTTTTGAAGTAAGTTTTTTTAAGTAAGCAGATTTGCCAAAGGACATGATAGAATATACTGGATTAAATTAAAAAAGAGAATGAAAAAAAATTAATTTGGAGTATGCGCTTTATCAATATCAGCTTTCTCAATTACCTGATCTAAAATCGGGGTAGTTGCATCATAAAAACGACCTAGTAATTTATGTAACTTGTGATCTAGATATCTAGCTAAAGCGATGGGTATAGTTCCACCAAATACAAAAATGAATGCTGATGCATAAATTAGTTTACTACTTAATTGATTTGTAGTAAGTGCAGAATGTTTATCTAATTGTTTTGTTATAATTAAATAACCTAAAGAAATAGCACCTAGCAACATTATTGATGAACCTTTAAGCATCAAGAAAATATCTATTTTGTTGTAACTTTCAATTAATTTATTAATTTTATCGTGCAATTCTTGGGTTTGAGTTATCAAACTGAGTCTCACAGACCTAATTCTTAGAGGTTGATGAGCTGCTGAACTATTGCTAGTTAGGGAAGATATGTTTTCTAAGTTTTTCAACTCTTCTTCAACAGTTCTTTTTTCTTTGACAAAAGTTTTTATGCTTTCTAATAGAACAGAAATTCTGCCAAATCTTTTAACAGGAAGTTTAGTTTCTGATTGAGATTGTATATGTAACGTTTTCATAAATAAGAATACTCATCCAACCTTTAAATATCTATCGTTTTTTACCTTTTTTAGCGACTTTAATTAAAATCCACTTAAAAATATAGAAGATAATAAATAGAACGGTCAGTAGATTGACTGATTTTGGTGAGTTTTGGTCAGCAGATTGACCGATTATGGTTTTGACAATTATTTTAAAGCCCGATTAAAGCCTTAATCAAAAATGGCAGTAAAGCAATAATTCCTATAATTAAAGTAAAGTAATAAAATTTAATCTTCTTAGCTAATTCAAGCATAAATGACATCATTAAATATGCACTTATTGTTGAAGCGATTATCCCAACTAAAATTACAGGAAAACTTAGGTTAAAACCATCTATAAAGTTAAAACCAAGTATTGCAAGAGCAATCATAGGGATACTCATGATAAAACTTAGTCTAACCGCTCGAACTTGATCAATATTAGAAAGTAATAGGGCAGATTCAGTTATCCCACTCCTACTTATACCGGGTAAAACTGCTAAGCCTTGAGCTAAACCAGTAAATATTGTTGTTTTAAGGTTAAGCTCCTTATTTCCTGTTTGTGCTTTTGAAAAATACATTATCGCACTCATTACAAGCATAATTAGACCAACAACTGCAAGAAATGTAGTTCCAGTTAATTCGCTAAAACTATCCTTTACAGATAAATATAGTGGGAGCGCAACAATCGCAGTAAAAAATAATGAAATTATCATGAAGTAGAACAGACGTTTGTCTTCGCTTAAACTTGAAAAATTCTTTAGGTCTTCAACATCTGGCCTTATAAATAGCATAATAAAAAGTTCCTGCCTAAAAAGATAGATTGAAGCAATAAGATCTCCTATATGGACAATTATTGCAAAAGCTAGAAGGTCGTTAAAAGGTAAATTATAAAGAAGAGTGCCGAATAATAAAACTTGCGTCTTACTACTAACAGGTATCCACGCGCTAATTCCCTGAATTATTCCTAATACTATTGCTTGAAAAATGTCCATATAAGAGATTATGACTAAAACTTTAAATAATATCTTTGGGCTTAAAAGATAATGAATAAATTATTAGTAGTCTGTCATACGCATAGAGACCTAAAAGTTTTAAGAGATAAAGAAAAGTATCCGAATTGCAGATTCATTTTTAGAAATGACGCAGGCCTAAATAAACCGGAAAAGTTTGATATATTAGAACTCTTAAACCGATTAAAAGGAATCGCCAAGAACGCAGGTATTTGCGGAAGTTTTACTTCTGAGGATTATGTAGGCTCAGCCTTAAACAGCATACTTGCAGAAGAATCTGGTTTCTATGGTCCATCACCTAAATCAGTTTTTACAGCTCAACATAAGTATTATTCAAGGATTGCACAAAAAAGAATAAACGCCAAGGTTGTTCCGAATTTTCAAATAATTAATCCTCTTCAACCAGAACAAAGAGATATCGAATTAGAATTTCCTTTTTTTGTAAAACCAGTAAAATCATTTTTGTCAATAAATGCAAAAAGAGTAAATAGTTTTGAAGAACTAAGGAAATACTGTAAAAATGTTAAGGACCATACAGGCACATTTGTAAAACCTTTTAACGATTTGCTAAAGAATTATGCCAATTTTGAATTTGATTGCAACTATTTTATTGCCGAGGAACTACTTACTGGAAATCAAATTACTGTAGAAGGATTTATCTTTAATAAAAATGTTGCTTTTATTGGAATCACGGACTCGATAATGTATCCAAAAACAATAAGTTTCAAAAGATTTGATTTACCATCTAAGCTAAGTAATGAAATTAAAAAAAGAATTGAAAAGATCGCAAAAGAATTAGTTCTTGGAATTGGATTTAACAATGGAATTTTTAACATAGAAATGTTTTATAATGAAATTAAAGACGAATTAAAAATAATAGAAATAAATCCGAGAATGATATCACAGTTTTCGGACTTAGTAGAGAAAATAAATGGAACAAGTACATACGATTTACAAGTTTCAATTTCGTTAGGTAAAAAACCCGAATTTATTGGAGAAAAAGGTAAATACAAAAAAGCAGCTAGTTTTATTATGCGAAAATTTGTTGACAGAAGAGTATTAAGAATTCCGAATAAACAGGAAATTTTGGCAATACATGAAAATTATCCTGATTCAAATGTTGAGGTTTTTGCAGAGCAGGGTAAAAAACTTTCAGAAGATATGAACGATATGGGAAGTTATAGGTATGCATCAGTAAATTTAGGTGCGAATAGTAGAAAGGAACTTTTTAATAAATACGCAAAAATAGAAACTAACTTGGAAAAAAAGTTTATCTTTAAGGAACCAACTAGTTTTAGTGAGAAACTATTTAAGATATTTAGCATAGGTAAGAAGTAGAATAAAAATCGGGCTCGGCGTGATTTGAACGCGCGACCTACGGATTAAAAGTCCGGCGCTCTACCAAGCTGAGCTACGAGCCCTTGTATAAACTTATGCCATTCTGCTTACTAAGAAAAAAGTATTCTTCTTATTATAAACCAGAAGGATCCAGTGAACAGAATAACAGTTCACTAGCCATTCAACTTGCAGTTGAATGCGCGACATTAAATGCCATTCGAACGGTCGCGTCAGCCATCGTCTAAAGTATAGACTAAACAAATTAGTATAACAATTATCTAAAGAATGATTTAAAAAGCTTCTAGAAAAGAAAAGAAAGAAAGAAAACTAAGGGCTACTTGCCACAGGCTACTGGCTAACGGCTAATTACACATCATGATACAAATGATATTCCCAAGGGTGTGGTCTTAGATTAACCTGATTTATTTCATCTTCTTTTCTCTCAATCCAGGTTTCGATTACATCCTTAGTAAATACATCGCCTTCCAATAAGAATTTATGATCACTTTGCAACTCTTCTAAAGCTTCTTTTAAGCTTCCCGGAAGTTTTCTTATTTGTGCTAATTTTTCTTTAGGTAGTTTATACAAGTTTGTATCAACCGGTTCAGGTGGCATAGTCTTTCGTTTTATACCATCAAGCCCAGCCATCAAAAGTGCAGAAAATACTAAGTAGGGATTAGCACTTGGGTCAGGACATCTGAATTCTACACGAACAGCTTTTTCACTTTCAACTACTGGAACTCTTACTGAAGCGCTTCGATTTCTATGACTATAAACTAAATTTACGGGTGCTTCGAAACCAGGAACCAATCGCTTATACGAATTAGTTGTAGGACTGCAAATTGCTGCTAATGAACGAGCATGTTCTAATAATCCACCGATATAGTAAATGGCAGTCTGACTTAACTTCCCGTATTTATCTTCTCCACCATAGAAAAGATTTTTACCATCTTTCCAGATACTTTGATGAACATGCATACCGCTCCCATTATCACCGAACAATGGCTTTGGCATAAAAGTTGCAATTTTACCGTTTTCCCTTGCAGTGTTCTTTACAACGTATTTGTAAATTTGTGTATCATCAGCTGCGTTCACTAAAGTATCAAACCTTAATCCGATTTCGCACTGGCCAGCTGTTGCAACTTCATGATGGTGCTTTTCAACATTAAGTCCGCAGTCCATCATGTTCATGATCATTTCATTTCTTAGGTCGTGCGTAGCATCGTGAGGTGGTACTGGGAAATAACCTTCTTTGTGCCTTGGTTTATAAGCTAAATTAGGTTTTCCATCTTGACTTTCGTTTCCTGAATTCCATATACCTTCGCTCGAATCAATAAAGTAATAACCTGAATTTGAGTTTTGTGCGTATCGTAAGTCATCAAATATGAAAAACTCAGCTTCTGGACCAAAGTATACTGTGTCTCCAACGTCAGCTGTTTTTAGATAATTTTGAGCCTTTTTAGCAATAACTCTTGAGTCTCTTGAGTAGAATTGTTTTTTTATCGGATCAAATACATCGCAAATTACGCTTAATGTATTACCCGTAAATGGATCGACAAAAGCAGATTCATAATCTGGAATTAGGTACATATCGCTTTCATCGATTTCTTGAAAACCGCGAATAGATGAACCATCAAATGGAAATGATTCCTTTGGATTAAATTCGACCATTTTAATTGGCATTGTAAAATGCTGCCACTGTCCATGCAAATCAGCAAATTTTATATCGACTAATTGACATTCGTTTTTCTCTGCCATTTCTTTGGCTCTGGCTCCCGCATCGACTTGTGTCATAAAACCTACCCCTTTTTATATCATTAAAAATAGCTTTGGTTAGTTATTGCGGGTAAATTTTATAAGGTTTATGGGTGAAAGAAAATTCACTTGGTATTTGTATTATCCTTCAATGTAACTTTCAGCCAAAGCCGCAGCTGCTTGAAATTGGGTTGTTTGGGAATAAGAATGTGCAAGAATATCCTTCAATAGTTGAATTCTATCTTTGTTATGATTATCAATTAGATCAGAATCATCAGCATACGCAATTATTTTATGATTTGATTTAATCCTTTGTCTTAAATCTGGTAAACCGTCATTACCTTCGATTTCAAATCTAGTAACCCTACTTATATCGACGACCTTTGATAGCGCATCTGCAAGAATTGCCTCTCCATAAAGCGTCACATACATATCTTTTGAAGTACCTGCTGTATCGGAAACATACCTTAGGGGCACTAAGAAAGGTGGTGAATCAGTGTGACCACCTTGCTTGTTTAATTTATCCCATACTACTGCGCGGGCACGAAGTCGTCGTAAAAATTCTTGAGGAAGCTCCAATCTTTCCGTGATACCATAAGCACGAGAAAATCTTTCGATATCTTTGTTTACATGATTGCTAGCGCCGTCTTCCCAAGTATCCCTATCGCTGTGTCTTCTTATTTGCGCTTCAACTAAAAATTCTGTTTTAAAATCGCTTGATAAAGATACGGGAGCTTTAAAAATTACGAAAGTAGCTTTGTTGTTACCTATATTACTCGGCTTTACTACTGCTGGCTCATGAACAGTAAACTTATGCGAACCTAAGAAATCGATTAAAAGTTTTGTAACTTCGGCTGGATCGGCATCATCTTTAATCTCAAGTCTAAGTCTAACTTGGTCCTTCATAGCCATTCTAAAGTTATCTGCATTAAATGTTGAACCGATTTCTTTTTGTTTATCATAGTATGCTTTTAATACTGCATTTTCTGGTTCTTTTATTCCCATTGAAAAATCTTCGACTTTAGACATAAGCTGATCAAACTTTTCATTTTGGCTATTTGAATTCTTAAATAAGTCGAGTAATTTTCCATGAATCATTTCCAGTGAATCAGCCCACTGTTCACGCATTAAGTGATTTATCTTATTAAACCAATCTCGGCTTGCGAATAGAGCGACCATTCTTTTTAATCTTCTAATTGTGTTAATAAATATTTCTGCAGTTTCAAAATCTTTTTTTGTCCATTCTGCAATTGGTTTATATATTAAGGCAGCTGGAGCTGGATAGTGTAGTGTAGTATCTTCTTTTAAGTGAGCATTTTTTAATATTTTATTAAGATATCCTTTGGGATACCTGGCTAAATCAGCTAATGTTTGTTGTCTAATTATGTCCTCTCCACCTAGAGCAGATATGACCCTAACATATCTAGGAAAACTATCATGAATATGCTTCCCTCTTTCACGAGCAGAAACTATTTCTCTGTCCATTCTAGCAAGTAATTCTAATCTTCCGGTGTGTGTTCCTCTTAAAATTGCAAGGATTTCATTTGGACTGGAGCCTAAATCTTTTCTAACTGAAGTAGTACCCAAAAAAGTCTCAAATTCAGATAGAAAATTGTGCCACTTGTTTTCTTCCCCTGGTTTGTATGGTACAAAACTTTGGAAAAAACACAATGCAGATAATTGTTCATTACCAGTTATAGCCTGAACTTTAGAAGCAGTTCGAGTTAAGTGAAATAGATGCTCTTCGCTAAATTTACCTTTAGACCTAGTCGCTAGAAATTGATTTCCTACACCCATAACGTCCAGTAATACATGGCCATTCCTAAATCTGGTCTGAACTAGCGTCGTGTCTCTTACAACTTCTTTTAATTGCGTTATTGGAGGCATAAGATCTACCAGAAACTAAATTGTACTGAATTTATTTGTAAATATGTTAATGTTACAAAATATTTAAAAATGCGATAGCTATACTAACTATTGACAAAGACAACAAATAAACGAATTATTTATAAATTAGGGATTAGTATTAAAATACATGATGAAGAAAAATTCACTTATATAATATTTAATAAAGTAAAAAATAATTTTAGGTTGATCAAATGGCAGATAGTTTAGATAGTTATTGTTCAACATTTTTCTTAGCCTTGGCAAACCCCTTAAGAATAAAGATACTTCAGGAATTAGTAAAAGGATCACTTAGCGTTAATGAAATTTCAATTAAAACAAAAGCTGAGCGGACACTAGTATCACACAATCTTGCTTTGTTATCTAAAGCAGAACTAGTAAAACATAATAAAGAAGGTAGAATTAGAAGGTACTCTGCTAATTTGGAACTTGTTTTACCGGTTTTTAGTTTTATGAATGGAGTTGTCTGTGCAAATTGCAGTTTAAGAAAAACTTGTGAAAACCTGAAAGAAGTTGCTAGTATGCACGTCGTAAGAGAAAATCCAAGAGACCCTTGTAAAAATTGTTTAAGATGATTTAATGGTTCTTTGTATAATCGCAGCAATCGTATTCTCAATTTTAGGAATTTTTTCAGCTAAGTACAGACTAATCGCTAAAGAATCATTAAAATGCGTATTTAAAATGATAACCCTTAAACCTTGCGACACAGGTTTAGATGACCAATTAAAGGCTCAAATAGTTTCTGAACTTATGAAACTCTCACCGTTTGCTGCTAAAATTGTAAACAAATATTTTGTAGTCTTTTCATGGATTTTAGTAATTTTAACTTTTGCAAGTTTTGCTTACATGATTTATGGAGCTTATAACTTCTATTATTATGGAAACTGTGATGGCCCAACTGCAACTGGCGCTTGTATACTAAATGATTTAACAGGAGATTATGGGAGATTTAGTTCCCCAAGAGATTTGATTCCACCAACTACTAAACTTGGAATAGTCGCAGGAAACAATAGCGCAAAAATAACAGTTATAGAATTTGGATGCTTTACTTGCCCGTATACTAAAAATGCAGAACCGCTTGTTCAGGAACTTCTAAAGAAATATTCTGATAAGATTTATTATGTATTTAAGCCATTTCCCCTTCCAAACCACCAGAATAGTTTTGATGTAGCTAAAGCAATTTTATGCGCAAATAAGCAAGGCAAACAATGGGAACTAAGAAACAAGGTATTTGAAAAACAAGAAGCTTGTGTTGCTGATGGTGAAGTTAAAATAAAGGAACTTGCTGCGAATACTACTTTGAACATGACACGATTTAACCAGTGCTTTGATAAAGGAGAAACTGAAACTGAGCTTAATGGATATATTGCAGAAGGAAAGGCTTCAAATATTTATGCAACCCCAACATTTTTCATAAACGGTAAACCATTAGTAGGTCCAAAATCCTTTGATGAGATTGAAAAATTAATAAAACAAGAAGGAGGTTAAAATAATGGATTTTGATATTCGAAAGGATTTTCCTCTTTTAGAAAAATATCCGCAATTAATCTACTTAGATAGTGCTTGCACATCATTAAAACCAAGGCAGGTTATTGATGCCCAAATTTCTTATTATACCGAATTAGGCGCTTGTGGAGGAAGAAGTTCACATTTTTTAGGAAGAAAAACTAGTGAGAAAATAGAAGAGTCACGCGAGAAAATCTTGGAATTTTTAGGTGCCAAAGGACAGGAGCTGATTTTTGCAAAGAATACTACTGAAGGATTAAACATCGTAATTAATGGACTTGATTATTCTAAAAGAAATAAGATTGTTACAACAGTTATTGAACATCACGCAATTCTTTTACCTTTAATGAAATTAAGGGATGACGGAAAAATAAAACTAGAAATTTTAATGTGTGATAACGAAGGTAAAGTAAGCCTTGAACAATGGAAAAACGCAATTGACAAACAAACTGCGCTTGTAATTACTAACAGCGCAAATAATACTACAGGTTTTAACCAAAATACAAAACAAATTACAAAAATCGCGCATGATAATGGTGCTTTAATTTGCGTAGATGGAGCACAGGGCGTAGCCCACCATAAAACAGAATTTTCTAAGGACAACTATGATTTTCTTTGTTTTTCTGGGCATAAAATGCTAGGTCCAAACGGAATTGGAGGATTAGTTTGCAAAAAAGAAAACCTACAAAAACTAAAACCATTTGTACTTGGAGGGGGAACTGTGAAAACAGTAACGCTAGATAAGGTAGAATACTTAACGAACCATGAAAAATTTGAAGCGGGAGTTCAGAATTATCCTGGAATAATTGGACTAACTAGTGCTTGCGAATATTTGAAAAAACTTAAAATGGAAAATGTAGAAAAGTACGAGCGGGAACTTGCAAAGGAAATGTTGGACGTACTTGAACAAAACGATGCGATTATTTATGGATCAAAAACGCTTGAAAATCATTCTGCTTTGTTTTCATTTGGAATAAAAGGTGCTAGAGCGCACGATGTTGCATTAATGCTAGATCAGCAAAACATCGCAGTTAGAAGCGGATTCTTTTGCGCACAACCTGCTATGGAGGCGATTGGAGCAAAGGATGGCGCAGTTAGAGCTAGTTGTTATATTTATAATACCAAAGAAGAAATTAGAAAATTTAGTCAAGCACTTACTAAATTAAAAGCGCTTTATTAGTTGGAGGTGTTATTATGGACGAGTTAATTGGAAAAGTCGCAATAATAACAGGTTCAAGTAGGGGCATAGGTGCTGGAATAGCTAAACTTTTTGCAAGCGAAGGCGCGAAAGTAATTGTTTCTTCAAGAGACGCATCTAATTACCAACCAATTTTAAATCAAATTAAATCAAAAAAAGGAGAAGCTTATTGTATCGAATGTGATGTTTCTAAGGAAGACGATGTAAAAATGCTTATGGAGCAGACAATAAAAAAATATGGAACAGTAGACATATTAGTAAATAATGCAGGAGTATTCGAACAAGCAAGCGTTGAAGAAATGAAAACGGAAACTTGGAAGAAAGTACTACACACAGATTTAGACGGAGTATTTTTTTGTACGAAATATGTAACTAATTATATGAAGAAAAATAAAACGGGCGGACGAATAATAAACATCAGTTCGGTTGCAGGCTTATTTGGTTTTGGTGGATCAGCAGCGTATTGTGCAGCTAAATTCGCAGTTGTCGGATTTACAAAAGCAACTGCTATCGACCTTTGCAAATATGGAATAACCGTTAATGCAATCTGCCCCGGTTTAATTGAAACAGATATGACTAAGGGTTTTACAAACGATAAGAAGACAATGGAGGCATTTATGCAACCATTATTAGTAAAACGAGCTGGATTGCCCGAAGATATTGCTAAGGGTGCATTGTATTTAGCTAGTGAAGGAACTAGTTATGTCACAGGAACAACCTTGGTAATTGATGGGGGTTGGACAGGACATTTATGATTAAAAAGTTTTCGTAGTAAATATAATATAATGTATTTTGGAATGTCAAAACGAGAACCTAGTCCTAAAGTTAAGGACATACCAGAATATTTTCCAAAATTAGGAGTTACACCAAAGAAGATTGTTTTAATCTCGCCACATACTAACGAAAGTGGTGCAGTTTCTCCTTTTCAAATAGAACTAGCAAAAAAATTAAGAGAAAACGGAGTTTTAGTTGAAGAGCACATAGTTACAGATACAATGGAACGCGGATGGAGCTTAAGAAGACATTTTAACCGCGTACCTTATTGGAATGAAGCACCAATAATAGCGAATGTTTTAACCCTTGAGGATTATTTGATAAGAGCAAGAGTGCTAAAAGAAGCATTCCGAAACAGCAATAACTTACTAGCAGTAGAACTTCACGCTTCAGCTTTTACCCAAGATGACGAATTTGCAAATGCACACGAATTTGAAAGAATATCTGGAACGAGTATACTGGTTCTAAAAAACACCCTTAAAAATTTGGACTTTTTGGATTTAGACTACTATAAAAAACTCATGCAAATATTTTCAGAACAGAAAAACTTGAGATTTGCTTATGAAATAGCAAAAATTCGAAACTTAGAAATATGGCAGATGATTCATGAACTAATTACCCTTAGGGAATTTTTACTTGACCATGTTGAGAATATCCGAGTATTTGAATTACCATCAAAAGAAAAAGCATTGCCCAAAAACCATCCGATGTATGCACATTATTATTACGATCGTCTAGAAAATGAAAAGGATTCACCAAGAATAACAAATGCTTATGAAGATCCTTATTGTGCTTGCACTAGAGAAAGTCTTGGCTTTAGCGACCAAGATGTTGAAGCAGTAAAAAATGTATTGGTTTTGTAGTAAAATTATTCTTTTTAAATGTTTCTTATGACATATTAATATGGTGATAAGTTTATGAACAAAATATTTACACTAGGTTTTTTAGTAATTTTAATTGGATTGAGTTTTGCAGCAATTAACATAAATATAGGAGGTAGTCCATGGAACACTGGATGGGACCCGAATTCTGGTAGTGCGGATTTTAATTATAATGTAACTGACGATAGCTCAGCACCAATGGACCAGGTAAGCTATACTTGTTACAATTATGTAAATGGAGTACATATTTCAGTAAACAGATTTGTACAAACAAATGCTCAAGCACTTAATCAAAGATTTACAGCAAATATCCCACTTTGTACGAACCACATATTTGTAGTATGTAAGAATAGTTTAGAAAATGAAGGTAGGACAGGATTAGTAACGATTTACAAAACGAATGGTTACTGCCCAAGACAATAAAAATTTGACTAATCTTCTTATTCTTTTATTTTTCTTTTTGATTAACTTTTTCCATTTTCTCCTTCGCCTTAGCTTCAACCCAGATTCTTACTGCTTCTTCACGGCTTACTTTTTCTCCTTTAAGAAGCCAGGGTTTACGATTGTATATTTTTCTTATTACATTATCAACAGAGTCCTTTGCCTTAAACTTTGCTTCACGCTCAAAAATGTAAGCTAAGATTAAAGCATCCCAGATGACATCCCCCATCTCTTCTTTTGCGTTTTCAAGGTCATTATTTTTTATTGCAAGTTCTAATTCAGTTATCTCTTCTTTTAGTTTAACTAGATGCATATCAGAAGTCTGGGTGTTGCACCATTCGCAAACTGCAACGTTTTTCTTTACAATTTCAAGAAGAGAATTTAATGAGTCTTTCATATTTTCACTCGTTTTGCTGCGTGATATTTTATTAGTTCGGTTAGTTCTTCAATGTCCTCTTTACTTAGCTTACTTTTAGTTGTAAGTTTATTAAGAATTTCCAAATCTAGAATTCTTGGCGAATTATTTTTTATGATGCCCATGTTAAACACAAATTATTTTTTCGTTATTTTTTCCTTAGCTTTTGCTTCTGCCCAAATCTTAACTGCATCTTCTTTTGTTACCTCTTTTCCTTCAATTAACCAAGGTTTTCGATTGTTTATCTTTTTAAGAATTCGTTCAACTGAATTTTTTGTTTTAATTTTACCTTCTCTTTCGCAGATATAAGCTAAAACAAAAAGAACCCAGAGTGTATCTCCTATTTCATTTTCAAGGTTATCAAAATCTTTTTTATCAAGAGCATCCTTGATCTCTGCAACTTCTTCTTCAAGGCATTTAAAATAAGAAATAGATGTTTGGTCTAGGCACCACGGACATACGTCCGCAGCTTTTTTAGCTAAACCGATAACATCATTAGTTTTGTCTTTCATAGTAAATCAACTTAGTAGTCTTCCGATGCAGACATTCGATGTCTGCATCTGCAAGGGCGTCCACGAGTTTTACCTAAGACTAGCTCGGCCAGCGCACACAAGCAAGAACTTAATTGCGCCAGCCTCGTTTCTCCATAGCATCGCTTACTCTTTCCTTAGCAATATCCATTGCAGCAGTTCTTAAATATCCAGATTTAGCATTTTCAAAGACTACGCGTGTATTTTTAACAATTTTATCTTCGACAATCTTAAACATTTCTTTTTCGCTGTATCCGCGCCATTCGCAATAGCTTGAAATTACTCCGCCAGCATTAGCTAGAAAATCAGGAACAACAGTGTGACCTTTTTTAGCGAGTTGTTCTTCAAATTGATTTTCCATTGGAATATTTGCTGCTTCTACGATTAATTTTGCTTTGATGTCGTTTACATTTCCAGCATGAATTACGTTTGGTCTTGCTCCTGGGATTAAAACATTTACATTTAGTTTGAATAATTCTTCTGCTCCAAGAACTTTCCCATCTTTATAAGCAGTTACAGTGCCTGATTTGGCTTTTGTTTCCATAAGTTTTTGGTAATCTAGACCTTTCTCATTATAAATCGTTCCTTTTGAATCGCTTACTGCTACAACTTTCATCCCCATTTGAGTAAAGAATTTCATTGCAAAAGTACCGACGTTTCCAAAACCTTCTAGTGCAATACTAACTTCGTCATGTTTCATTTTCAAATGTTCAAGCGCAACTAAAGTTGAATGATATACACCAAAACCAGTTGAACCTAATTCGTGAGGTAATCCGCCATAAGAACTTGGTTTTCCAGTTGCAGCTCCTTGTAAGTTTAATTCATCAGCAAATATTGCCATTTCTTTTTCTGTCGTATTAATATCTGGTCCAGCAATATAAAGATCAGGAACTAATTCTTTTATTTTATTTGCAAAGGCGCGCATAAATGCTTCTTTATTTACTTTTTTAGGATCCCCTTTTATCCCCGATTTTGCTCCGCCAAATGGTAAATCTGCTAAAGCATTTTTCCATGTCATTGCCCTTGCTAAACCATAAACTTCGGGTGTTGAAATATCTGGCACAAAACGAATTCCGCCTTTTCCTGGACCTCGGGCAGTATTATGAACTACAGTTACGCCCCACATTCCGGTTTTTGAATCATAAACTTCTAAGATTCTTTCTGGACCAAACTCGTCATATTCAACTTTTAAAGTCATTTAAATACACCTTTTTCAAGCTAGTAGAGAATGAGCTAAATTTACGATTCTTCAATTAGTCTACTATTCTTGAACTTATTTGAAAGATTAGGAATTTAATATTATTGGTAAATTTGTGACAGAAAAAGGAAACTTATTTGTAATTTTGCCCAAAAAATGATTGTGTGGTTCTTCCAAAATGAAGTGAAATATCTTTTATGATTTGTTCGGGTGTTTGAGAACTAGAACGAAAGGGGTTTTTTGAGCCGTGATGGTGTTTTAGATACATTGCTAAACTATCCTGGTTTTCTTTAACTTCGCACATAAGAAAACCCTTACAAAACGGAATTATTTGATCAATAAATACATTAAGCGGTCTTCTATCTGGACGTGCATTCGTATTATTCATATTATGTACAGCACTATTCGAAAAGTAAATTAAGTAAACATCTTGTTTTTTAGTAAAACATTCCTGTACGATTTTAGCGATTTTAAAATGCGCGGGTAGCATATCTCCGACACCTTTATCGCATTTAGCAAAAAAATCTTCTGAGCTAACTTCGGTTAAATCTCGATTAAATTTAACATAGCGAGAAGTTACGGTATCGTAATTAGCACTTATCCAAGAATCGCTCCACCATGCAACTTCTTTTAGAAAATGGGAAATTAGATCATAATTCGCAAAAGGACTTAGAACAAAAAGAACCGTAGCTTTTGTTGTAAATTTAGTGGGTTGAACTAAACGCGTACTTGGTGCTAAGGCAATGTCAGAAGGTAATGGCGCAAAACAAACATCTGAACGCCTAAGATCCCCCTGTGCAGCAAGTCTTTTTAACATTCGTCTTCTAGTCCCAAGTTTAGACACAACTTGGCGCGTTTGCGTATGAAAAGTTGGACGAGCAGTTGGAATGATTTGCCCAAAAACAGAATTTAAATCAGGTAAATTAAACGCAAAGCGCAATAATTCAGCAGCAGCATCTTTTGAAAAAGGGACAGTAGGCATTGCAAGCGGATTGATAAAAGCTCCTTTTGGAGTAAAATTAAACCCAAAATGAGGAATTTCTGGTTGTACATCTGGATATGATCTCGTAATTGTTTCGGGATTTATCGATTTGGAACTTATAGCTAGAAAAATGGGCAGATGTTTAACCCTTGCAACTAACAATCTTTGATGATAACGTGCAACATCCGCATGAATACTAGAAGCCATGAACTTACAATATAAGAAACAGATTAAAAAGATAGCATATATTCGTACTAAGCCCCGAACGAGAATTGAACTCGCGACCTTTCCCTTACCAAGGGAACGCTCTACCACTGAGCCATCGAGGCAACAATATTTTTAATGAGTTAACAATATGACTAGATATAAACTAGATATAATTAACTAACAAATAAATTTTGTAGTGTAATATTTATTAAACATACTCTATTAATGTAAATCTTAGAGAATTGAACAAATTCTTAAAGTAATCTAAGGAAAATTTAAAATGTGGTAAGTATGGAGAATGAAATAATTTTATCTGGAGCATATAAAGGATTTAAACTAGAGCGAAAATACGATTTGAAAAATGGTAAAGAAACAGATGTAGCAGCGATACTTGTAGAATTATCAGATTTAATAGAAAAACATGCTTACGACTTTTCAGGAATTGATACCAAAAAATTAGATGAAATAATAAAAGTTGGCAATGGAATAAATGGAGTTATTGCATTTTTAAAAACAGTAAAAAGAGATATGCTACTTCCAGCAGCCAAGTCGAAAAATACGATGCTACCAATAGCCGAAAGTTATGTATTGAATCAGGCGTTTAAAAAAGCGAATGTGCAAATTAAACCGCAACTTACTACTTTAATAAAACCCAATGAAGAAAAAGCAGAAGATCAGATTGCATTTATTGGTGCGTACAATAATTGGTTTGCTGCTAAAAAACTTAGCATGGATTCAAAGATACAGGACTATGAAGTATCTGCAATATTATGCGGAATAAATCATACGATAGTAAATAAATCATTTGATTTTGCAGGATTAAAAAGTCTGGCGGTTGGAGAAGGAAGAAAATCCTTAAACAACATTGCAACAGCTTTATCTTCATTAAAAGTAACAGACCCGTGTACAATAACAAAAACCTGCGAAAACTTTGGAATTAAACCTTACGCGTCTCCTGAAATGCTAACTAATGAATATCCAGATGTAAAACCGCCAAAAGTAAAGGGAAGAAAAGCTAAGGGTTAATTAATGACTAGCCAAGGAAGCGGAAACGGAAAGATAATTCTTTTTGGAGAACATTTTGTAAATTACGGATGTCCTGCGCTAGCAGTCGGACTGTCGAACAAGGCAATAGTCGACATAAAACCTTCACCAATAATTGATTTTACAACAGATATAAATGGCTGTAACCCCGATTACTCGAAAAAGGCAATAGGTTATATCCTAAAGGCGATGAGAATAAATGAAAACTTCGCAGTTCACTTGAAAGGAGATTTACCAACAGTTGGTGGCTTAGGTTCGAGTGCTGCGTTTTCTGTTGCGATAGTTCGGGCGCTTGATAAAAAATATGACCTAAAACTTACTAATGAACAAGTTAATGATTACGCTTATGAAGGAGAAAAATCTTTTCATGGCGAACCTTCTGGAGTAGATAACACGATGGCGACTTATGGAGGCGCGATTAAATTTATTCGAGGAAAGGGATTTACTAAATTAAAAATATTAAAATCAATGAATTTTGTAGTAGCTAGTACAGGCAAATCCTCACCCACTTCACAAATGGTAGCAAAGGTTAAGGAGTTCAAAGTCAATCATCCCGAAAAATTCAAACATATTTTTAGCAAAATAGAGCAGATCATTTTACAGGGAGAAAAAGCAATAGCAGAAGGAGACTTAGATAAAATAGGCCACCTTATGAATGAAAACCACAAATTGCTTTATGAAGTCGGAGTGAGCATACTTGAAAACGAAAAAATAGTTGAAATTTTTAAGACAGCCGGAGCCCTTGGAGCTAAATTAACTGGTGGCGGAGGAGGCGGTTGTTGCATTGCTCTAGCTAAAGACATCAATCATGCTAAAGAAATTCTAATTAAAATAAAAGAAAATGGATTTGATGGGTTTGTAACTACAAGTTAGGACTAGTTTCTTATTTTATTTTTAAGTGGTGGTTGCTTTATCTTTGGTGGAGCTTTAAAAGGATCAATTTTAGGAAGGTCGGGATTACGAATAGTTCCAGGGGGAATATAAGGTGGAGGTTTATCTTGAATAGGTGGAACAATAACTGAAGCTCTTAGTATATCTTTTTTAGTTGTAATTATTGTTTCTGTTAAAACCATAAAAAGAATTTTAGCACAACAATTTAAAAACCTAGTTCCTGTCTTTTTTTAGCTTGAGCTTTGGCGTTTTCTAGTTTAGCTAAGATGTCTGTCATGCTATTTTTGGCTTTGCTTTTAGATGCAAAATTTCCTTTAAAATCGCCGACAAATTCAATGAATGGTTTATTTTCGCTTTTTTCTTTTTTTAGGTCTTTTTTCTCCTTATCTTCAGCCATGGAAATTACCATTTATTTGGAATTTTCTACTCCGATTCTTTTACAATACGTATCTTTTAACTTACAAATACTGCAAGAAGGTATTAAAGGAGAGCAGATTGTCTGACCATAAGCTACTAAAATAGTGTTAAAACGCCATTTTTCCTTATCAGGTACGATTTTATTTAATTCTTGTTCAGTTTCTTCTGGTTTTTTAGTTTTTACTAGCCCTAAGCGATTACTGATCCGATGAACATGCGTGTCAACCCCAATAGCAGGTAAACTATGAACTCTAGCTAGAACAATGTTTGCTGTTTTTCTTCCAACTCCGGGTAGCGAGGTAAGTTCTTCAAGCGAATTTGGAACAATTGAACTGAATTTCTCAACAATTATTTCTGCAAGTTTTTTTAGATTTTTTGATTTTACCCGGTAAAAACCAACCCCATAAAGAAGTTTTTCAATTTCAGTTTCATCCAAATGCATTAATTCTTCAAATGTTTTTGCTCTTTTTAAGATTCGATCCAAAGCTAGCAATGTCTTTTCATCCCTAGTTCTTGCTGAAAGCATTGTAAAAACTAAGTTTTTGTAAGGATCACTACCAAGAATTTTTTCAACCTGAAAGACTACCGCGTTTCTCTTGCCTGCTTCGTCTTCCATTATGGAAACTACTTTGTGAAGTGTTTGGTGATTCATAAATGGTACTAGGCAAATCAATTTTAAAACTCTACATTATTGAATTATTACGAATTTCGTAACAAACTATTTAAAGCATACTAATTTCGTAAGGAAAATACGAATGTTTAAAAGATGTTTGAAACGAAAAATATTTAGGTGATTTTACATGACAGCACACGCATTTCATTATAAGGTCAATGAAGGTGAAAGAATAGTACAAGCAGGGAAAGTTCGTTCTACTTTAAGAAGCAGTATAGAAGGAGGGAATGCAATTGTACACTATCTATGCTCACAAAGACGAGCAAACGCATTAGAATTAATATCAAAAAACCCTTTTACATTACCAGAAACCAAGGCACTTGCTGAGAGAGCAAGAGCAATGATCTAATGTTTCCAACTTTTTATTTCTACGTTTTTCGTATTTTCTTTTTATTTTAATTACTAATTTCGTAATAAAACTACGATATATTTAAAAATACTTCTATTCCTACATTATATAGTAATTATTAAAACAACCAGATTAAGCGCTGACAAAATATTTACGAAAATTAATTTAACGTGATTGATATGGCATTACTTGAAACTCAAAAAGCAGGATCGGTAGGAGTAATTGGAAGACCAAGATATGAACCACATAATGCAAGGATAAAATTATTTTCAAGTGTTCTTGTTGAAGATAGGAGCCAACTGGCAAAGATTCTTGGGGAAGTTAGAGCAACTGAATTAGAAAATACAGATTCAACAAGAACTACAATAAGAGCATTTGTTAGAAAAGGCGTGGTCGATAAACATCAAGAAGACAGGTATAATCTAGAAGCCAGATTTGCAGTAGACAATGCATTAAGTGACTGCGAATTAGTATATTTTGGAAGAAACAAAACTACTAGAATACCGGATTCAGAATCACTGCAAAGAGAAATGGAAATGATTGAGCAGATCACACAACAAGTTTCTAGAATAACATATAAACAAGCATTAGATAGAGTTGAGCGAGCTGGCAGAGGGTACAAAATTTCAAGATTGGCAGAACCCAATGATCAAGATATTGAAACACTCTTTAGATTATATCAGGAAGCATACGCAAAATATACTTTTGAAATAACAAGAAGCACTGTAAAGGAAATGATTTCAAACGGAAACATTGTAATAGTTGCAAGAGATAATACTAGAAGTATTGTTTCATCAATGATTGCTGAACATTGCACAATTCCTTTGCAAGGACATGCAAGCGTAGAGCTTTATGAGTTAAGTGATTATGCAACTCTAAGATCAGATCGTGGAAATGGTCTTATGACTGCAATGCAAATTGAAGCAATAAGAAGAATAAGGGAATCAGAAAACGGTGAAAAAGCAATAATATATGCCGAGGACAGAGCAGCTTGGACTGCGGTTAATCGGTCTTCAGCAAAGGCAGGTTTAATATACTCTGGAACATTATTACAACATTGCGTGTTAGAGTCAGACAGGGACTTTAATGAAAGAGGAATATATGAAAACCTAAATGTTTGGGTTGCACAATAAAATAATGTAAAATGGAGAGAAACATGGAATCTTTAGATTTACTTAAAAAAATTGTTTCGATAAATTCAGTTTTCCCACAAGAGGCAGAACTAGCCCATTTTTTAGCAAAGGAACTTGAAGGAATTGGTTTTGAAGTGCAGATGCAGGAATTTGAAAAAAATAGATTTAATGTACTTGCTAAAAGAGGACAGGGAACTAAATATACTTTATTTTATGGACACATGGACACTGTTCCAGCATATGGATATAATATAACTGGCAAGGACCCATTTAAACTTAAAGAAATTGATGGTAAGCTGTATGGTCTTGGAGCGTATGATATGAAAGCGGGAATTAGTGCAACAATAAGCGCACTACGAAATTCCCCAATAAATAAACCAATAAAAGTTATGTTTGTAAGTGACGAAGAAGCAGACTCCAGGGGCTGTTATGAAGTAACTAAAACAGACTTTTTAAAAGATGTCGATCTTGTGATTGCAGGGGAAATATCTGACGTACATGATGTAAATGAAAAAACAAGAATGATTACGCTCGGAAGACGCGGAAGGGCGCAGTACAAAATAGATGTACCTGGAAAAAGTTTTCACGCTGCAAGAATGGAAAGAGCAATTTCTGCAGTAACAATTGCATCCAAGATTGCGATAGAAATAGAAAAAATGAACAAAAATTTACCGAAGCACAAGGAATTATCTAGAGGAAACCAATTTGTTAGAAAATTTGAATCAGAAAGCATTTCACTATCAATACCAGATAGCGCAACTCTTTTAGTAGATAGACATTTAGTTATACCGGAAAATATCGAAAGCGCGAGATTAAATATTCAAAACAGAATTAATCAAATGTATGATAGAGGAATAATTATACAGGCAGAAGGAAGAAGAGCGAGCGTATCAATTAACCCGCGTGAAGTTCCGTATCTTATGCCTTATATTACATCGAAGGACAATAATAAAGTTAGGTTGCTAAGCAATGCAATAAAAGAAAAAACAGGTGTAAGCGCAAAATATAATTGCGGATTATCTGTTGCTGATGAAAACTTAATTGCAATGCAGGGAATACCAATAATTTCTTATGGGCCAATCGGAGAAGGCGAACACTCAAGCGAAGAATGGGTTTCTAAGCAAAGTTATTTGGAAATGATTGAAGTTTTGAGACTATTTTTAAACAAATTATAAATAAGTTACAAAGCTTAGGTCGAGTTTTATGCCAAAACTAAAAGTAGTAAAATTTGGAGGAAGTTCGCTTGCTGATGCAGAGCGAATAAAGAACGTAGCACAAATCATAACGAGCGATTCTGCTAGAAGAATTGTTGTTGTATCTGCTCCAGGCGCAATAAAAGAAAATGACACCCCAAAAGTTACAGACCAGTTAATTAGACTAGGTGAAAAATACAAAAAAGGAGAAAACATAGAATCAAGTATGGATGAAATAATTACAAGATTTGCAGAAATTGAAGGTGAGCTTGACAGTAGAAGAATTGGAACGAAAATAAAACAAATGCTAGCAGATAGGTTAGCTTTAATTGACAGTCAACAATCAATGGATCCTTTAATGGCATTAGGAGAAGAATTGAATGGGAAAATAATCGCAGATTATTTAAAGAAGTTCGGGGTTGATACTTGCTTTTTAAATCCTGAGGAATTTATCAAGGTTGATGAAACGGATTTTGGTAAAACTCACGTAAAAAGAAGTAGATTTTCTGATATAAGCGACAGAGTGACTGCAATTCTTACATGCTATGACCTTGTAATAGTGCCAGGATTTTATGGAATAGGAACAAATAATCAAATAAGAACATTTCCTAGAGGTGGTAGCGATTATACTGCAGCCATTTTAGCCGCATCTTTAGGAAAAGAGATTGTAGAGGTACATGAAAACTTTACTGATGTCAACGGGGTTTTAGCTGCTGATCCAAAAATAATTCCAAATGCAAGAAAAATTGAAGTTATGAGTTTACGCGAACTAAGCGAACTTACATTAGGAGGAAGTTTTGGAGTATTTCAGGCAGAAGCTGTTGCGCCTTTAGCTAGAGCAGGGATTCCAATAAGTTTAAGAAATACGTTTAGATTAGGCGAAAACGGAACAAAAATTTTAACAGAACTGTCAACAACGCAAGATTTAGTTCGAGGAATTGCATATCGCGGAGATTACACGATAGTAAATATTCGGGATTATGATATGGGGGATAAAATTGGGGCTTTGGCAAGAATCATAGAAACATTTGCAAAAGACGGGATTTCAATAGAACACGTTCCAACTTCACAAATTAGCGCTTCGGTAATATTTGGTTCAAAACAAAACAAAGATAGGAAATTACTAAGTTTATTAAATGAACTAGAAAAAACAAACCCTGATGAACTTAGTATTGATTTAAACGTTGGATTAGTTAGCGTAGTTGGTGAGGGATTAAAAAGCGCATCTGGTGTAGGGGCAAGGGCATTTACAAAACTAGCGAATAATGGAATAAACGTTGTTACATCTTTATTTAACGGCATAAATTTAACGATCGGAGTAGTTAACGGTGAGGCTAAAAGAGCAGTTGAAGTTTTGTATAAGGAATTGATTGGATAAAAAGTGTTTTAAAATGTTTGAAATAACAACTTAACATGAGACTTAATAGAATAACTAGTAACAAATGTTCAAATGAATTTGTATTTCGTGTTCATGGTTGGGGGGGAATAGGTGCAAAGGCAGATTCACTTCTTAAATACGGAGTATGCTTCTTAGATAGAGGAATAAGAGTACCAAACGGACACGTTATTTCTTCTAGCCCTTATTTTAGAAGATTAGAAAGACCGGAAGGAATTGAAGCTGGAAAAATAGTAAAATTAAATGATGAATCAAAGATTATGGTAGAAGATATTTTGGACTCTATTGATGGAGCACTAGCACATGCAATACGATCAAGTTTTCAGGGAGACCACACAGGAAATGGAATATATAAAAGTGTAATAGGACCTTTATCTGAAGGAATAGAATCAATAGAAACAATAATGACGAATGCATTTAGTGAAGATGGGGAAGAATTTAGGAAAAAAAGGGGTCTTCCACCGGATATATCGATACTAATAATGCCAGCAATAGTTGACTCTGAATTTGGCTGCCCACTTCTATCTGGATGCGGCTCAACCACTTGGGGTCCAGGAATAGGGAGATTAGCAATAGCTCCGGGATTTGGAACTAGAGCCACAGGTCAATCTGCTTCTATAGGACTTTTTGATTTTGCAGGAGAACTGCCAGAAAAACTTGTTCTAAGACTTACCAATCCACAATTGCACATGCCAGATCATTTAGTAGAGCACAGTCTTTTTTCAGGAAGAGATGATCAATTCGTAAATAGACTTATTCAATCAAGAGCTTACAAAAAAGCAGTTCAAAAAACATTACCAACATTTCTTTCAAGATTAAAAGATATTGAATCTGATATAGGCCCATTTTATTTTGAATTTGCACTTGCTAGGCCAGCTAATGAAATAGCTCAGTTTGTACTTCAGGTGGCACCATACAATTATGAAGATTCACATATCGAATTTCCTCCTGAAAGTACCCCGAATGTTTTGTGGACAAAAGAAGTGGCGGGAAGATGCAAAAAAACAGCAACGTCCATAGTATCTGCTGCAGAGTACAATGTGCCCAAGCCAAAGATGCGGGAGAGTATGCTTGAAATAAATAGAAGCACAAAAGATTACATACTTGTAGTAACAGACATACATAGTGCTATGGCCGGACCACACAAGTGGCTTTCATATGCATGTTTTAGTAACGCTGTAGCTATAGTAGAAGTTAATCCAGAACACCATCGAGCACCTTCTGAACATTTTCGTGGTCTTCTTAGTGACAGTAAAATCCCATTTTTACATGTTGACTGGTTTAATATGGATGATCCGGCATTTAAGTTACAAATGCTGGAGTCTTTTAAAGCCCATGAATGCGAAGCTGAGATTCTCGCAGATGATTGTGCTCCCGAAGGCTCAAAAGGAGCACTTGTATTCAAAAGGCTTCCTAACCTAGGCAAATATTAGAAATATGCGTTTACTTTAAAAATTCCTTCTTCTAATTTTTATTTATGAAATCAACAGCAATAGCTAATTCGAACATCGCGATAATTAAATACTGGGGAAAACGAGACGAAAAGCTCAATCTCCCAACTAATTCAAGCATTTCATTTACAATGGACGAACAATTATCTACAGTAACTACCGTGGAATTCGATTCAAGTTTAACTAATGACAGCGTCCACTTAGATAAAATGCCTGCTGGAGAAAAAGAAACGCTACGCGTAACTAAATTCTTAGATCTAGTAAGACAAATGGCAAACATAAAAACTAAAGCGAGAGTTTCATCAGTAAATTCTTTTCCTCGGGGAGTTGGATTAGCTAGTTCAGCATCGGGATTTGCAGCATTAGCGGGGGCAGCTAGTAAAGCCGCAGGTTTAAACTTAAGCAATAAGGAACTTTCAACTCTAGCTAGACAAGGCTCTGGTTCCGCATCAAGATCTATTTTAGGCGGATGCGTAGAATGGCAAATGGGCAAAAAACCAGATGGAAGCGATAGCTATGCAAAACAAATATTAAATGAAGAAAAATGCGCAGACATTAGAAACGTAATAGTAATTTTGGAAACAAGGGAAAAGAAAGTAAGTTCAAGAGATGGAATGAGAGAAACTGTTGCCACGTCAACTTTATACAAGCAAAGAATGAAAGATGTAAAAGAAAGAACAAAGAACATTAAGATTGCACTGGCAAATTCAGATATGCAAAAAATTTACAAAATAATAATGGAAGATAGTAGCAGTATGCATGCAACAATGCTAGATACATTTCCACCAATATTTTACTTGAATGAGATTTCTAAGGAGATTATAGAAAAAGTAAATGAAATAAACGCAAAATATGGAAAACTAGTTTGTGGACACACGTTTGATGCTGGACCAAACGGAAATGTTTACACAACGAAAGAATATTCAGAAGAGATTGCAAAAGAGATGAAACAAATTAAAGGCGTTCAGAAAGTAATGGAATCAATTGTAGGGCAAGGATTAAAATTTAGCGAGAAACACTTATTTTAAATACTTAATCTGATTTAGAATTCCATGAACAGCATAACTGCATCTGCTCCAGGTAAGATTCTTCTTCTAGGCGGATATTCTGTATTAGCGAAAGGAAATATTGCTTATTCTATAACTGTTGATGTATTTGTTCATGCAAGAATAAAGAAAAGAAAAGATAACAGAATAATTGTAAATTCACCGCAATTGAAGATAAGACTAGAAACAACGCTAGATTATATCGAAAGATTGAAGATAGATGATAAAAATAAGTTCATGTTAGAAACAATCAAAATTATAATAAAATATTTAAAACAAAGAGGAATGGAACTATCTGGTTTTGAACTTACAACTACTAGCGATAAAGCATTTTCAGTTAGAAAGGGTAAAAGCGGATTAGGCTCTAGCGCAGCAGTAACTGTTGCCACAACTGCAGCAATATTTGAAATAATTGGATTAAAGGCAAAAGAAAACATCGAACAGATTCACAAGGTTGCTCAATTAGCACACGCAATTGCACAGAAAAAAATTGGAAGCGGGTTTGATGTGGCTTCGGCGTGCCACGGAAGCATACTTTATTCTAGATTTGACTTGGAACTTCTAAATTTGGATAAGATCGATCAGACATTAGCTAAGAATCTAGATTGTATTGTTGAAAATATGCCATTTCCAAAAACGTTTGAACTAGTTATGGCATCATTTCCAAAAGAAAGTATGTCGAGCACAAAGGCAAGCTCGCGCGTTATGGAGTATAAAAAGAAAAATCCTGAAAAATATTTTGACTTAATTAGAGATTTGAATATACAAAATGAGCTAACACTTATTGCAATGGAAAAAAATAACTTAACCCAGTTTAAGGAACACTTTGAAAAAGCAAGATTACTGACAAAAAAACTGGGAGTTTTATCAGGAGTTGAAATCGAGGGAAATGAACAGACAAAACTCATTGAAGAAACTAAAGAAAATGGGGCATTTGTAGCTAAACTACCGGGTGCGGGAGGCAGAGATTCAATCATCGCATTATGCTTAAACAAAAAAGATGCACAAAAAGTTAAGGATTTTTGGAAAAAGAAAAAATTAAACTTACTAGATGTGAAAGTGCAGAATGAAGGGGTAAAAATTAGCAAATAACAGTTAAATAAGATCAATTAAAATATTGAAATTACATTGAGGCGAAATAATGTCTAATCTAATCGTATTTCAAGACAAAAAAGTTCGTAGGATTTGGAACGAAGCTAACAGTAGATGGTATTTTTCTATTACTGATGTAGTAGAAATTTTGACAGGGACTGACCGTCCTCGTAAATATTGGAATGATTTGAAGTCAAAGTTAAATCATGAGGGTAGTGAGTTGTCCGAAAAAATCGGACAACTGAAAATGCAGTCTGCAGATGGTAAATTTTACGATACAGATGTCGCAGATACTGAACAATTATTTCGTCTAATCCAATCAATCCCATCGCCCAAAGCAGAGCCTTTCAAACGCTGGCTTGCAAAAGTAGGATATGAACGACTTGAAGAGATTGAAAATCCTGAAATCGCAACAAAACGTATGCGTGAAATATACAAACAAAA
Source organism: Microcaldota archaeon (assembly GCA_038046765.1). Lineage (GTDB taxonomy): Archaea > Micrarchaeota > Micrarchaeia > Anstonellales > Bilamarchaeaceae > JBBSVN01. The sequence continues at coordinate 152,230 of JBBSVN010000003.1, forward strand.
AGGGTATTCAGATGAATGGATCGAAAAAAGAATGCGTGGAATCGCAGTCCGAGATGAACTAACAGAAGAATGGAAGAAGCGTGGTGTGAAAGAACATTTAGAATATGCGATTTTGACCTCTGAAATAAGTAAAGCGACATTTGGCATGACGCCAACGGAATACAAAAATTTCAAATCACTTAGTAACCCTAAAGAAAACCTGCGTGACCATATGACTGACTTAGAAATAATTTTTACAATGCTTGGTGAAGCTTCAACTACTCAAATTGCCAAAAATAAGAATGCACAAGGATTACCTGAAAACAAGAAAGCGGCTATAGAAGGCGGTACTGTTGCAGGAAATGCCAGACTAGAACTAGAAGAAAAATCAGGGATAAAGGTATCAACAGAAACTAATTATAAAGAAATACCAGAAGCAAAAATAAGAACTAAGAAAATTTCTAGCAATGAGGAATCTTCAAATACGAAAGAAAGATAAATTGCAGTGAAAACTATGACCGTCTATCAAAAAGGAGCTCGGGCAGAGCGTGAATTAATAAAATACTTTTCAACAAGAGATTTTTCAGTAATACGGGCAGCAGGTAGTGGAGTAAATTCCCTATCACCAGATCTACTTTTGTTCAAGCGGGGTATGCAATACGCAATAGAATCAAAAGCATGGGAAAAGGAACACTTGAACATAGATAGAGATCAGTTTCTTAATTTGAGAAAATGGGAAGATAATACTGGAATTACTACTTACGTAGCATGGAGAAGAAACGCCGAAGAGTGGTTATTTTTACCGCTTATTTTATTTGAGGAAAATGAAAAAAGCTTTAGTATAAACTGGAAAAGAGCAGTCCAAATGGGCAAAAAATTAGAAGAGTTTTAAATCCAGAGAAATCAACGAGTCTTTTTTGACAAAATAAAAAGTAAAAAAATCTAGTTCTGATTATCTTTAAACTTAAATTTTCCCTTGCCAGCTGCTCCTCCTTCGCCACCTTTTCTAAAGA
>JBBSVN010000004.1:0-194843 GCA_038046765.1 Microcaldota archaeon
TAGTTGCACTGCTATTTACTGAATTATTTGCTAAATCTGAACAACCAATTACATAAGTATGATTTGCTTCCCCAAGACTAGTTAGACTGATGTTTGTTACCGTATTATTTTGAGTTGAAGTGTTGCTAAATCTTAAAGTTCCATCAACAGTTAATGAACAATTTAATGCACCATTTGTATTATCAGTTGGAGTAAAACTAAAGTTCATTGTACTTACATTGGAAATGTTGTTTGCAACAGGAAGATCTAATGTAACTGCAGGAACAGTAGTATCTACTGTGAAATTTCTTGAACCAGTCGTTATAGAATTGTTAGCCATATCCAAACATACCGAATACCACGTGTGATTGCCCTGTCCTATTCCGGTTAAACTTAGGTTAGTTGCAGAGTTGTTAAGAGTTGAAGTGTTACTTAGGTTTAATCCCCCGTCAACGAATATTGAACAGTTCATTGCTAGGTCTAAATTATCTGTTGCAGTGATGTTGAAATTTACTGTTGAACTACTAAACGCAGTATGATTTACTGGAGAGTTTAGAGTTACTGTTGGAGCAACGTTATCAACTGAAAAGTTCTGTGCAGATGCATTTGCTGAATTATTAGCCAGGTCTGAACATGCAGTAAACCATGTATGGTTTCCTTGACCTAAACTGGTTAAACTTAGATTAGTTAAAGTATTATTTATTGTGCTAGCATTACTTGCCCTAATTATACCATCTACAAATAAAGAACAATTCATAGCTCCAATTGTGTTATCTGATGGGGTAAAAGCAAAATTAACAGTAGTTATATTTGATATATTATGTGCAACCGGAGTACTTAGTGTAACCGTAGGTACAGTTGTATCTACAGTGAAATTTCTAGCTGAACTTGTTATCGAATTATTTGCAGTATCCAGACATACTGAATACCAAGTGTGATTACCTTGTGCGATGTTTGTTAAACTTAAGTTACTTGCTGTGTTGTTTATGATACTTGTATTACTTAAGTTAAGTGCTCCATCAACAAAGATTGAACAGTTCATTGCTAGTGCTAAATTATCTGTTGCAGTTATATTGAAGTTTACTGTTGAACTGCTAAAAACAGTATGTGCAACTGGAGAGTTTAATGTAACTGCCGGAGCAACAGTGTCGATTGTGAAATTAGTTGCACTACTATTTACGGAATTATTTGCTAGATCTGAACAACTTGAAAACCAAGTGTGGTTACCCTGACTTAAGCTGCTTACAGAAATATTTGTAAGAGTATTATTTATCGTAGAGGTATTACTTGCCACAAGTGTTCCATCAACTGATACTGAACAGTTAAATATCGATGCAACATTGTCAGTTGGCGTAAAGAAGAAATTACCCGTTGTTGTTGTATTTGTAATATTATTTGCCACGGGAGTACTTAATGCAATTGAAGGCGCGGTTGTATCAACAGTAAAATTCCTAGCAGTTGCGTTGGCAAAGTTTATTCCATCATCACATTGAACGAACCAAGTATGATTACCTTGAGGTATACTCGTTACAGTAATGTTAGTGGCAGAATTATTAAAGGTAGAAGAATTTGATTCATTCATTACGGCATCTACATAAATACTGCAATTTATTGAAGTGTCTACATCATCAGTAACAGTAAAGTTGAAATTTATTGTACTTGTACTAAATGCAGTATGCGCAACAGGAGAGTTTAGTGTAACTACTGGAGGAGCACTATCATTTAATTGCAATAGCGCGAATAAGCTGAAACTATTGATATTACTAACACTTATAGAATTTCCAGCCGTATCTAGTGTAGTTGTAAGCTGATTCCATACTCCCGTGTGATTGTATTTCCATACTTGGAATAAATTTTCTACATACCCCGAGGTTACTTCACTTTGTTGCCAGTGCCATGCAACATTAGTAAAAGTAATGTTACTAGTAACGTTTGTTATGTTTAGGAATTTATTTGCAAATGTTACATAATTGCTATTTGGAAGATTAACTAAGTTTGTAAGGTTAGACCAGTTAATTATAAACGCACTGTTACCATATAGGGTCATGTTAATAGAAATATTAGAATAATTTGTATAATCCCCTCTTGGACTGTCAATTATAACTCTTGAAAGATTAACAAGACGATTACTATTAACAGTGTCTTCAATTCGAATATCAAAACTATTATTGTAATAGTGGTCTCCATCTATTCTTGTGTCATTTGTGTTTAATATGTATAATCCAATAAAGTTTCGATAAGCCGTATTATTAGTAAGGTTACTGAAGTTTGAACCTCTAGCAAATGCAATACCAGCATAACTATTATTGAATGCAGTATTATTTGTAAAATTAATTCCAAAAGAGTAAGAAGTAAAGTTAAAACCGCTGCCGTTACTTCTTGCAGCAGTATTGTTTATGAAAGCACTATCATTTATGTCTGAATAAAATCCATTTTGGGAGCTATTAAATGCGGTATTATTAACTGCAATTACCCCGCTTCCATTTGCAAAGTAGAACCCAACAAGACCATTTGTAGCATTATTTCCAGTTAAATTGATCTTAGTTACATTCAAAAAATAGTAACAATAGCTAACACAATTTATTACCGTGTTATTTTCAAAGAAGTTATTCGAACTGCCCCCATTTACTTGAAATCCTTGAGTGACTGGCTTTTTAACAGTATTATTATAGATTGCATTGTATTTAGCAGTTGGTCCGATGTGAAATCCAAGAACAAGAGGTGCATAGAATATATTATCTTTTACAGTATTATTTTCGCTGTTTGTGGATATACCAACAGCAGTATTTATACCAGTAAAAATTGTATTATTTGAGATGGTGTTGTTTCCAGCTCCAGCAGTTAAATTGATAGCAACACCTACTGAACCCCCGGAAATATTAGTAAAATTACTATCACGAAGCGTATTATTATAACTCGCAGAAATAACTACACCGTTTGTACCATAGCCAGACTGAAAAGCTGAACCATTAAGTCCCTGAATAGTATTGTTATTTGAGCCAGTAATCAACCGTAGATTAGAGAGTTCGGTTTGAGATGCCGTAGCGTTAATTATTTGATTGTTTGAGCTTGTTTCAAAAGAAAACCCAGCAAGATTTGCAGAATATGAACTACCCGGATTATTACTAAGGACGGCATTACCAAATAAGGTATTATTATCAGAACTTACAAAACGATATCCATATTGACGGTTACTATCCATATAAACGCGATTGTTAGTATAATTATTGTTGCTTGCATCAGAATAAATCCCCGAACCACCATGATTTCGAACAGTATTATTAACAAGCACATTGTAAGAAGAATTAATATGTATACCAGACGTACTACCCAAAGTAGTCATAACGTTCGAAGTAAGATTATTTCTTGGAGAGTCTGATTTTAACCATATTGCGCCAGTACCCACTCCACTAGAAATATTGTTACCAGTGATAAGATTGTCAGTTGAATTAACTAACTTTATAGAAGCATCACCTACACTACTACCATCAGAAGTATACCTGCTATTATTCGTAATATTATTCATACTACTGGAATTTAAGTAAATAGATATTTGAGATGCTGAGCCATGTTGTTTTGCGTCTATACTATTATTTTCAACCGTCACGTTATTTGAATTGTACAAATATATATTATAGTAATTTTTAGTAAAACTGTTGTTGTAGATTTTACTATAGTTTGAGCTACTTAAAAGAATTCCTGATGCAAACGCGCTTGAAGTTCCATCACCACCATTAAATGACAAATTGGTTATGTTTACCCAGTTGCTAGTTACATTAAACAAAATCGTTGTAGTAGTTGGTATAGATAAATTTACATCCCTACTCTGATTACCATAAATGTTTACAGAAACGTTTACTTTAACTTGTTCACCATAAGCATACGTACTATTTTTACAGATATAAATAGTGTATCCAGTACTCGCATTATTTACTGCTGCCTGGATTGTTGAAAAGTTCCACATTGGCCAGGTAGTAGCAAAACTACTTACACAATCTGGGCCAGAACTTCCATTAACTGCGATTAAAAGCGGGTCGAAGTCCGCATGAGTATTGCTTATTAATGCAAGCAAGGCTAACAATACGGTGAAAAGTGAAAAAGATTTCATTGATAATAAATCAAGGATAATATTTATAAATACCTTCTCTGATTTTTTTGTTTTATCCTCCAACTAGTTTAATATGCCCGTGCTCTTTTTCATAGATTTCGCCTTTTTTAAGTAATTCATTTAATACTTTTCTGGCATCAGGCTCTTCGATTCCAGCATTGACACACTCCGTAATTACCTTTTCGATTTCAGCACTATCCTCTTTCTTAAGTATTAGTTTGATAACTTCGATTACAGTATCGACTTTCTGCATCTTGTCCCGATCAGTTTTTGATCTGCCAGTCGCAATTACATCAACATCAAAAGCGCCAGTAACCTTGTCAGTCATTACCTGCCTCATAACATAGTTCATAAGGGAAATAGAAATTTCGGCATCTTTTGCTTCAACAACATGACTTAATCGCATCTTAGAATTTGCCTCAGCTAACCTGACTAAACCTTCTAAATAACGGGGAGTAATCGCAACACTTCCAGAATCTTTGCTTCGCTTTCTTAAATCAACATAAAATTCTTTTATCTTGTCACTGGCTGCACTAGTCATTTTAGGCAGGACATTTCTTCTAGCATATGCAATATATTTTCTTAATAAATCCCGGTCTAAAAGACGCTCTTCTTTATTTACTTCTTTACCCATGTGCGTATCTAGAATATGCTGAGCTAACTTGGAGTCTTTTTCTTCATCTAAGACGTCAACAATAGGAAAAATAAGGTCGAACCGTGACATAAGTGAGGGGGGGATATTAAACTGCTCTGCTAAATTTTTAGACTGGTCGAACCGCCCATATTTCGGATTAGCTGCTGCTAAAATTGCAGTTTTAGCTTTAAACCTTGCAACCATACCCGCCTTGGCTACGCTAATCATTCCGGCTTCCATAGCTTCGTGCAGCGATGCGCGGTCTTCATCATCAATTTTATCAAATTCATCGATTTGTGCAGTTCCGCCACTTGCTAAAACTAAGGCACCAGCTTTAAGCGTCCACCCGCCTTCGCCTAAATCGTCCTTTTCTGCACTGACAGTAAGTCCAGCTCCACTTACTGATTTACCACTTACGTAAATACCCTTAGGTGCAATTTCATTAACGCTTTGCAGGATTCTGCTGTTGTGAACAAATAAACCATTGGCTACAAAATTATGCGTTTCTTCTACCTGTAAATCGTAAACCCATTTTAGATCTGATTTGATTTTTTCTATTTTTATTATTTTATCCCAAAAGATATTCGCCTCGCTCATCTTTTGAAGCAAGGAAATATTTCGTATTGCAATATCATTTTGGCTATCTTTTTTGGAAGCGTGATCTAATAGCGCTCGAACAACTTTTGTAAGTGTAGAATAAGATGGATTTCTGTCCCCTCTTTCAAAGTGCTGATAGGTAGATCTTGGAATTCCCATATCGAACTGAGTAACCCCCAAAAGTTTTCTTGTTTCTTTTAGAACGGCTTTTAAGTTCGGAACGATATCTATATTTGTATTGCAAGTTTTTGGGAGTAGCGATGCTTTTTTATTTTTAATAGAGGCAGTAAAACCAATTTGATCCATGAAAATTTTTGCATTTATACCGCATGAGATTAGTCTCCAATATTTGGTTTTTTTATGATTTTTAGCATTAGTTGCCCGAGAATATGTCTCATGCAATTGAGAAATTATTCCAAACCTCAAAAGAAGTATTTGTACTTGTTCTAGTAAATTAAAACTGGCAGATACAACAGTAATTCCTTCCTTGCTTACATGAGCTTCGCAATCATAGTAAGCCTTTAGAAATTCTTTTACAATTTCATTTGGACTTCTTAAAATTTCATTTGGAACAGATTTATGAAATGAAGTTTTTATCATTCCCATATTTTCAAGAATTCTTCCTAAATCAACAGAATGTACGTTTATGGCAAATGAACCATGCCTTTTAACTTTTAGGTATTGAAGGCCAAAAGAAGAGACAATATTTTCAAAATCAACCAATAGTTCCTGATCAGCATTGGTAAAACTAATTTCATAAGTGGAATCTGTTTTTCTTAGATAACTATCACCGGTGCAATAACCGACAAAGCGAGCGAATTTTTCATCGATAAAATCTGGCAATTTAATATATTTTGCATTTGTTTTTCCATGAACAACTGCTGGAAGTTTTTGTAATGAACCTTTAATGGGCAATGTCTTGGCGCTAGCTATAAAGTCTCCGATTAATAACTGCTCTGCTGATTTAGCTTTTATAAGAGACTCTTCTGAGGTAAAAAAAGGATGTGATGGACTTACAGTTATTTTTTTGCCAGTATATGTCTTTAGCGAGTATAAAAATTCAGGAGACTTTAGTTTCCAAAATATATTTGCTTTACTAGATTGAACTTTTCCGTATAAACCAAGTGAAGGCAGGTCGTGATTTGAAACCCCATAATAACCCTCGCTATCTTCCCGTTTATCCTTTTGAAGAACTTGTTCGACCATTTCTTCTATTTTTTGTATTGAGCCATCAGCTAAAACAATTTTCGTATCCCCAGTTACACACTTAGCCAAACCTGGATCACCAATAAGTAACACATGAATATCATCTCTTATAGGAAGACCCCCTTGCATTTTCTTTCCCCGTGTTCCTCCAAAAAGTTGCAGCGACATTGCATGCTTAACTTCCTTGTGACCATAGATTGCTGGCGCAACGGATTCGATAATAAGATGATCAATGTTCGTATCTCTTGAAAGCTCTAGGATTCGTCTTTCTTCTTCTTTTGAAATATCTATTTCTTCAAATTCCCTTTTCATGCTTTTTACATGATTTACTTCGATATACCTAGCATACACCATTTCTTGTTTTTGCTTGGATTTAATTGGAGGTCTTATTCTAAGTATGCCAACAACTTCGACATTTTCACCAGGAGAAATTGAATTAACAAGGTCATCTTCCATCCATAATTCGATCCTTGCCCCAGGCGCCCCACCAGTAACCCGCTCTAAAAGTTCCTGTGTTTCTGCTCTTTGAATATCAGTAAATTTGCTTTCATCATCTACCTGACGAAGCGAGAATTTTTTACAGCTTTCACATCGCTTTGGTGGTTGCATATTTTTTGTTACAATTATTTTTATTTTGGTATCGCAAACGTCGCACAAAAATGCGGCGATCTTTACTCGATTCATTACTTCGGCTCTTTTTGTTACCACAGATTTGAAAGCAACCATCCCATTAATATTAACGGAACTTAGATTTTGGATGAGCATGTCGTCATCAGGCATATTCATAAACCGGACATTTGGATTAAACTCGTCAATTCCATCTGGAAGAACAAGTCGCATATCTTTTATGGCCTCCTGTGCCGAGGCAATAAGAAGATCAGGTTCAATCTTTAATCGGTCAGCTAAACCATAGTCAAACTTTTCAAGTTCAAGATAGTCAACCATTAAACTTTTCTTTTTTGGATAAACTAAAAGTAGTTCTTGTATTTTTGGGAAATAAACTGACGTAAAGAAATCATGAAATGAAGAAATATATGCGGTTGTATCTATATCCTGTGTCATATTAATCATCTATGCGTTAGCAGGAGCAATGAGTTGTGGACAAATTGTTAGGTACTAAGAAAAACCAGCACATTCCGAAACAGATTGGATTAGCTTTTCTTTTTTTTAATCTGTTTCCGCAAGGCCGTCGGCAAGTACTTGCACTTGACGAGATAGTGAACCGCAGTTCACTAGATCGCTTAGAAAAGCAGAAGACTAGGCCGGCTAACTTGACTAATAATTATCAAAGGTCAAGTGGAAGTAAATATAATAACAAAACATTAATAAAATTGCGTGTTGGAAATCATGCATCTTTTTCTTTCCCGCTTAAAAAGATATGATTAAGCGCATAAAGTAAAACTATCGAAAAGATAAATATTGTGACAAGAATCATGAATATTTGAACAGAATCATATTCAGATTTAGAATCTAAAAACTGAGCTGAATCCGGATTACTTTGATCTTTTTCGATTGCTAAACCCGTTTGATCTAGGGCGGTTTTTAGATTAGGATCATCACTGACCCTAGCCGTAGTACCACTTGAACTTTTATCAGCACCGCTTATCTGATTTACGGATTTTTCAGATGAAGGAGCAACAACCTTATTTTGCGTAGATGTAGCTGTGTCTGTTCTTACCGCAGGAGTATTTGAATTTGTATTCGAACTAATTGAAGGGGGTTCGCACCGGCTCGTATTAGCATTGCAAACATATTCATTGTAACCTTGGGCAGTGCAGTCATTGTTGGTCCGGCATCCCCCGTTAGTGCAGTAACCATAAGGCATTTTGCAGTATTGAACAGTGGAACATTGATTGTTTTGCCTGCATGGTAATTCCCAGCCGCTAGAAGAGGAATCAACACAAACTTCGCCGTTACAAAATAAGTCTGGCTTGCATTGATTTGCGTTACTACAAATTGAACCGACAGAACCTAGGGAAGAATTTTCAGTTTGAGAATTAGAAAAACTTTGATTATACTGGCAGATACTACTAGCATTGCAGAAATACCTTGGATAAGGAAGTTCCTGTGTTGTACAATCGTTATTATTTCTACATCCACCACGAACGCAGTAACCATGTGCAGATAGACAATACTGTGTATTAGTACATTGATTATTCGATCGGCATGCATTACTTCCAACTGAACTTGGATCAACACATTTCTGATCAATGCATGAAAGATTTGTTTGGCAATTGTTTGCGATTGTACATGTTGCATTAACTGAACTTGGTGGCGAATTTTGCGAAGGAGATTGACCGTAAGCGCACGACCTTGTATTTGAAGAAACATTTAATGCACAATAAAAACCAAAATAACAGTCACCATCAACATTGCAATTCATTCCATTAGGATTTGGTGCTGATGAATTATATTCGCAGATGCTGCTTGCGTTGCAGAAGTATTGTGGATATGCAAACCCCGCGCCCAAAGTACAATCATTGTTGGTTCTGCATCCCCCAGATTGACAAACTCCATCGTAGGTAAAACTCGTACCGATTCTGCAAAATTCAGTGTTTTGACATTGAGATATTGACCTGCATACAACACGGCCATAAGTATTAGGATCAGAACATACCCTGCCTTGGTAAGATGTGATGCAGGCTAGATTTGCCTGACAGTCATTTGCATTAGAACAACTCGCACCAATGATGCCAGGAACGACTAGAGGAGCAATCCCATTTATAGTTACAGCAAAACTCATCGATTGACCTAAATTAGAAATTCGGGAAATAGTAATACCAGAGTAACTGCCATCGCTATAATTTAGATCAAGTGTCCCGCCAAAATTTTCCCCTTTCCAAAGTGCATTGTAATCAGTCGCACTGGAACCGGTTACATACCTGATTAATCGGATTCCTCTTCTACCCCATTCACCTTGTGTCTTCGCCCAATTACTCGCACTTACGCCAGTTGGCGCAGGTAAATTGTTGTAAACGTTCGAATTAGTTATGATATGCCAAATTGCGATACCGCTATCAGGAAGCGTATTATCGTAAGCTGTGCCTCGTTGTATGTTTTCAATAATAAAGTATTCACTACCACCATTACTATTTGATGGGTTTGTAATTACGTAGGGAATTGATCCAGAACCGCGCGAATTTAGAGAAAATGTCCCACTATTTGTAATTATATTAGGATTTATCCAACCTAAAATGTATCGTTCATAAGCATCAAGATAATTTAGATTGTAGGAGAAGTACATAAGCGAATATTCGCCAACAGCATAAGGATAGAAAAAAGTATAATACAGGTCTGGTAAATTCAAAAATAAATGAGATAATTCATGAGCTGCAGTTCCCGCACCAATGCTAACCGGGTTTCCAGCGTATAATTCAGCAATCGTTGTAAACCTAATTCCATTTATTATTAATGGTTGAACGCTCGGATATTCCCTACCAACAACTGGCCGATTAGTACCAAAATCCCCGTTTTGAGGTATGACCATCATTATGCCCAATTCGTTAGGTGTAAGAACGCCATCTCGATTATCATCGCATGACGCAAAATTAAAATCCCTTGATGCTTTTGTTATTGCTTCAGCATATTTTGCATTGTGACCGATTATCCAGCCGTCCCCATCAGCGTCATTAGTGTCAGGTTGGCTCCAATAATAAGACGCAGGTTTATCGGCAGTATACCAATCAGTAGTCGCAACTTCGGAAATAGTAAAACGATTGTTTGAGACACTTGAAAAATAACCACTAACGCTATTACTTGAACCAAAGAAAATGTTTCGCACTGCTTGTTTAGTTGGAGCAGGATCAGTTGGCCTTTGTGGATCCCATAAAATTAATAGAACTCTGCCTGTTCCACTTACTTGTTGTCCGGAAGTTCTCACACTCGAAGTGCCCGAGCAACCAGAACTCCCGATTAAAAGATAGGAAATATTTTGTGTCGAATTTGTAATATTTGATAGATTAGCTAAAATAAAAACTTCTTTATCTGTAATTTTTTCCTTTGTTTTTTCTGATGTTTTTTCTACAATTTTATCTTTGTCTTTACTATTCTTGCCATGAATAAAATCATCAATAATAGTTAATACATGTTCAATTATCGACTTTTCTTTTTTTGGAGTTTCTACAACGGCTTTCGTTTCTGTTGTTTCTTTTGCTGACATTTCTTTTTCAGTCGTTTCGTTTACAGATTTATTAGTCGAATTTACATTTATAGTTAAATCGTTATTGGCATTAAAATCATCGGAGATACTTGCATCTACATATTTTGTGCTTGAACTTATGATTTCTTTTGCAGTAATAGAAACGGCAATTACAGATATTACTAGAACTAAGCTAATTACTCCTAAAAGTATATGTTTCACATATTTTTTATAAATGAGAAAGTTTAAAAGAGAATAGAGAAAATGAAGAGAAGGAAAAACTGCAGTATTTTTAATCTTTTAACAGTTTATTCTTTTTATGAAATCCGTAATCTTATTTATTATTGATGGACTAGGAGATTTACCAACACCAAAGACACCGTTGCAGGTTGCTAAAAAACCCAACATAGATTATTTAGCTAAAAATGGCGCAACGGGATTAATGTCTACAATCTCTTTAGGTGTTACTCCTGGAAGTGATGTTTCGCATTTACAGATATTTGGTTATGAACCAAAAAAATATTATCCGGGACGAGGTCCTTTAGAAGCGCTCGGAGTTGGACTACAACTAAATGACGGCGATGTTGCATTTCGGGCAAACTTTGCTACAGTAAAGGCAAACCAAGTAGTTGACCGGAGGGCGGGAAGAATAACAACTCAAGATGCAAGAAAATTAGAAAATATAATAAACATGCGCATCGATGATGTTCAAGTTATTTTCAAAAGCAGTGTTGAACATCGCGGAGCATTAGTATTACGTGGGCCAGGTTTAAGTCCAAATATTAGTGATACTGACTCCCATAAAATAGGCGAACTTCCAAAATGCGTACCCACTGATAGTTCAATGGAAGCAAAAAAAACTAGCGAAATAATTAACAAATTCACAGAACTAGTTTACCAAAAATTAAGTACTCACGAACTTAATAAAGATCGCGAACTTCCTGCCAATATGATTGTACTTAGGAGCGCTGGAAGTTTTAGAAAAATTCCAAGTATAAGCGAAAAATTTGGAATAAAATCAGCTTGCGTAGCTGGCGGAGCTTTGTACAAAGGCGTTTCAAAGTATATTGGAATGAATGTAATTGAAGTAAGTGGAGCAAGCGGAGATGCAAATACGAATCTTAAAGCAAAGGCATTGGCGGCCATCGAGGCTAGTAAAGCAAATGAATTTGTATTTTTACATGTCAAGGCAGTTGATAGTTTTGGACACGATGGCGACTTTAAGAAGAAAACAAAAATGCTTGAACGGATCGATCGTGAACTAGTTAGCGAATTAGTTAAGCATGTTAAAAAGAATAATAAAGACGACCAATGTTTTGTAATAATTACAGGAGATCACTCAACACCTTGCATAAGAAAGGCCCACTCAGGCCATGAAGTACCTATACTTATTTTTGGGCAAAGCGAGAGAAAAGACGAAGTTAAGAAGTTTGATGAAATAAGTTGCGCAAAAGGAATTTTAGGCCATATAAAAGGAAGCGATGTAATGAATATTGTTCTTAACCTTACGGAAAAGGGGAAGATGTATGGAAGTTAATGCGGACGCTTTGCTTAAGGGGGAAATAACTTGTTAAACTTTGCAACAACTTTTTTTCTAAATTGATATGTATTGGCAAATTTTGCATATGCTAGCCAACCGTCTAAACTTTGCAAAACAGCCACTTTTGTTATTTCTCCTTTCTCGTACTTTTGCTTGAATCTTACAAGGCGTTTCCAGATTCTTCTTGCATTGCTCTTTTTTAGTAAACGATACTTTGGAAAAATCCTAAAACCAAGAAAATTTATTCCTCTTTTTATTTGAATTATTCGGGATTTTTCTGGATGTAATTTTATCTTAAGTTTTTTCTCAAAAAACTCTTCTATTTTAGTTTTCCATTTTACCAGAACTTTTTGACTTATGTGCAAAATTACAAAATCATCAACGTAGCGTAAATAATATTTTGCTTTTAGCTGTTGTTTTACAAAATGATCAAATTCATCAAGATAAATATTAGCAAAAAATTGAGACGTAAGATTGCCAAGTGGCATACCTCTTTGAGGATTTTCTGTTTTGTGGTTTTTCAATATTATCTCAATTAACCAAATTATTTTTTCATCCTTTATTTTGACCCTGATTTTTTCAAGCAAAATGTTGTGATCAACGCTCTGAAAATAATGTTTTATGTCTGCTTTTAGTACGTAACCAATAACTGCGTTTTTAGAGCTCTCTCTCTCTCTTCAAAAATTTGATGGTTAAACGTGGTTTCTCTCAAGAACTGTTCAAAACGATTAATGGCGTTGTGCGTACCTTTTCCTTTTCTATTTGCAAATGAGTCATGGATAAACCCTTTCTCAAAAATAGGAGTTATGAGATTACATAACGCATGATGAACGACTCTGTCACGAAAATGGGAGGCACTTATTTTTCTTGTTTTTGGATCTCTTACAACAAATGTTTTTATTGGACTTGGTTGATAAGTGAAGGTTTGAAGTTCAAACTGAAGTTTTAACAAGTTTTCTTTTAAATTTGCTTCAAATTCAATAACATACTTTTTGAAAGTTTTTCTTTTTCTAGCTTTCTTGAAGGCAAATACGAGATTTTCATAAGAACAAAGCTGAGCATAGAAATTTTTGTAAGATTTCATAAATAAATATAAAGAAAAAAATTAAAAATAGAATGCAACCCATAGTCATTTCGTAACCATTGGACGGCCTATTGTCAAGGTTGACATTCTGCCTGTTGATGTCGTTGACGTTGTTGTAGCCGAGCCTAACCGGACCAAAGGTAACCCGCTTATTATAAATAATATGCTAAAAAACATATTTCACTGCAGTTTCAATTTTCGCAAAAAAACAAAACTACTAATTGTCACTGCTGTATTTCACAGCCAACAATCAAATGATTATCGGCACTATAAGCGAGTGTGTGGCTAGAGTTTGCACTCTAGAATTAAGAAAAAGAATAAAAGAATTTAAAATTAATCCTGTCGCAAGGTTTCTAGAAGTCTTACAATTGCTTCAATCTTTGCATCGCTTCCTCTAATGATTAATTCAGAGTCTCCTTCATTTAATTGAATAACTTTAGATTGTCTACTAGTTTTAATTTCTTCTTTTGTAGCCGGCGTGCCAGCTTCGCTGGCCTCTGTTACCACCCCGTAACCATCGGACGGCCAATCGCCAAGGTAGACACCCTGCCCGTCGACGTCGCCGACGTAGTCGCAGCCGAGCCTAACCGGACCAACTCTTTTATCAACTCTCCACAAATGTCTAGCTTTAATTGAATAATCTACTTGACTTGCTTGTGGTATGCCATGAATCGCATCTGGTAAATACCAACCATTTAGAACTGGAAAACCTTCAACTAAATCAACTCTTTCAACCGATACTGGTAAAACTAATCTGATTGTTCCTTCTTGGTATATACCATAATCAGGATGCTCTGTTACTAAAATTCCGTTTTTTGTCCTAAGATATTTTTCTGGAATAGGATGTATCCAATTGTACCCTGTATTTGAATCTACATCTACGACTGCATATTGATATCGATTTTTATCTAATTTAGGAAAATCTCCCAAATCTTTAAGTTTTTGTGCAGCTGCTCCTAATTCTACGTTTGGTTCTACGTAAGCAGTCATTGTTCCAGCCCAGCAAGCAAATGCACCTCTAACTTGTTGCCACTCATCGCTTTCAACTAATGCGTTACTTACTCTTTTAACTGAAGCAATAACTCTGCTTTTGTTATCTGCTTTTGCTATTCCTTCATCAAAAGGAAGTCCTTGTGATCTTGGTATAAATACTTCTAATTTTGGTCCTCTTATTCTTTGAGTTGGTTGTTGGGTTGTTGCATTCATAAACTTAACACCTCTAAATGTTGTAATTATTAGTAAATATACAGTGCATCAAAGTATTTATAAACCATTCTTTTACATTAAAGTTAACTAAACTAGCAAAGTTTTTAAGACTAGAAGAACATAAGTTTTATTGGTGTTATATTTGCAAGAAACTAAATTTACAAACATTGGTAAAGACTCTGTTTCCAGATTTAATTTAATATATTCAAACTTACCAATGAATGAAAGAGTGCAGGCAATTGCAGTAATAAATGATGAACCAATAAGCTGGGAAATGGCTCACCGAGAAATAAATAATAAAACATCATTAGGAAAAAAAATAATTGATGAACTAACGAAACTAAAGATACTAATATAATTACAAGGTGCATAAAATTGGTTTCTACTGATGAGAAAAAACTCGTTCTTGCAAGGCTTGCTACAATGCCCTTAGATATGGAACTTTCTTTAGGAAATGCGGGTTCTTTCGACAAGGAAAAATTAATTAAAGAAGTAAATGCAGGTAGTGATATGGGAGACCTTGTAGTGGAGGTATACATGAACTACCTTCGTTCATTTAGCAAGAGGGTTCCTTAAATGCCAACATTTTTGATTACCCTTCCTGAGCATGATGACATCACGAATTATTGCTCTAAGTGGAGCGGTGAAATTTTAAAAACTTCGGAAGAAATGAACCACAATACAGTAAAATTAAAAGGCTCGGAAGTAAATAAGGAGAATTTTATTGTAAGAATTTCTGTGAATAACCCTAATTTCGTTATGCTTAATGGACATGGAACTAATGATTCAATAAATGGACATGCAAACGAAATTCTTTTAAGTTCTAAAGATAGTATCAACAATCAAAAACTAACTAAAAATAAAATAATTTATATTCGTTCATGCAGTTCTGGAGCCATTCTTGGACCAGCTTGTATTAAAGCAGAATGTAATGTATTTATTGGATACGTAAAAGAATTTGCAATAATTAGAAGTAAAAGTAAGGTTTCACGACCATTAGAAGATGAGCGAGCTAAGCCTTTTTTTGACGTATCAAATCAGATACCTCTTGCAATCCTTAGAGGAAGTACCATTGAAGAAGCAACTTATAAGGCAGATATGAGATTAGAAAAGGAAATTGAGAAATTGATGACTACGGATAATTTTATTGCTTCCCATATTATCCCATGGCTTTTATGGAATCAAAAAATAAGAGTAGTTTTAGGAAACGCTACTGCGAAAATGTGAAAATCAAACTAATAATAGAATAATTGAAACCCAACTTTCAATAAACAGGCAAAAATTGAAGTTACGATTTCAATTATTGGTTTTATTTACTAGTTTAGAATTATAGATCGTTACAAAAATGTTACCGTAGACCCATGTTTTCGTTACAAGAATGTAACGACCAAAGAAAGTTTATTTATTCAAGTTAGACACATAAATATTTAAATTCCCTTATTTATAATAAATATGGTGATTATGTGACGAATATTACGCTTTCGATACCAGTCGAAGTTAAGAAAATGATGGATGAATATTCCGAAGTAAAGTGGAGCGAAGTAGCAAGAAAAGCAATCATAGAGAAACTCGCAATACTTAGGAGACTTGACCAGTTAAGCGTGAGCAGCAAAATAACTGATGAAGATATTATGAAAATGGAAAAAGAATTAAAAGGCAGAATTGCAAGTAAACACGGGATGTAAATGGAACTAAAACAATACATTCCTGAGGTTGCAGACAGATATAACTTGAATGAAGAATTTGTAAAAGAAACCATATATTTTATAGAGAATAATATGGAGATAATTCCAAAAGAAGATTACGGAAATATAGTTGAACAAATAAAAAATGAAATTTCTGATAAGGATGATTTACCTTTGCTAGCTTTGGCAACTATAAAAAATATTTCAATATGATCAAATGACCCACATTTTATTGAACAAAAAAAGATTGACACTTATACTACGGCAAAATTATTGAAGCAGATTACTATTTTGTAAGTATACGAATAGGAAACCTCCTCAAACTTCCAACCACCGCATCGCATTTCTCATAATTAGTACAAGCAGCAGTCCTTAAACAAACTAATTTCATTCCCGCAGCTTTAACCGAGACCATCCCGCTTTTAGAGTCTTCAATGCAGACGCACTCGCTTACTTGCAGATTTAATCTTTTTGCAGCTAGCAAATATCCATCTGGCGCTGGTTTTTTGTTTTTTACATCTTCACCGCAAATCATCAAATCGATTGAATCAGTTAAACCAAAATTTTCAAGAACAGGTTGAATACTTGGACTATGGCTATTGCTTACGATTGCAACAAGTATATCTTGTTTTCTAAGTTTTTTTACAAGTTCAACCGCTCCAGCTTTAGGTTTAACAAGACCTTTTTTAACGTAAGATAGATAAAGTTTTTTTCTTTTGTCTAACCAGATTTGAACATCTTGATTTATTTTGTATTCGTTAAAAAGTTTTTCCACTACGTAGCGGGACCCTGTTCCAGTGAATTCAGTAAACCATCTTTTTATAGATATTTTTATCCCTAAGGGAGCAAGCAGTTCTTGAAAGCTTCTCATATGAATAATCTCGCTATTTGCAATAACCCCATCAAAATCAAAAAGTACAGCTTTTATCATAAACTAACTCTTACCTAGGTAATTTTTAAGCATATCTTTTCATAATAAACTTATGAAAATTGTAGCAGTTTTACTTGTAGCAATGTTATTATTTGGTTGTACTTTTTTGGATAATAAATCCAATAACGATAAAGTACCTGTTTCAGATAACAAAGTCAATGACACTTCTGAAAAAATAAACGTAAAGATACAAAACCAGAGCGGGCAAAGTAGCGGATCGAATAATCCGCCAGCACAAAATACAAATATAAGTGGACAAACGAATACAGAACCAATACAAAAAACAAAACTAGAGTATACATACGATGCTAAAACTCCGTTTTCAATCTACTTTATTAGTGTAGGCGGTGCAGACAACCAGGGAGATTCTATATTAATTAAAAAAGGAGACTTAACGGTTTTAATTGACGGCGGACCCGCAATTAATGCAGGAAACACAATAAATTTCTTAAAATCCAAAGGAGTTGGAACAATAAATATACTTATTTCTACGACCGCAGACCCAGATCATTATGGCGCCCTTTCACAGATAATTGATAATTTTGATGTCCAAGAATTTTGGTACAGCGGAGTAATCGCTGAAGATTTAACATATCAAAAACTAATTGATAAGATCGATCAAAAAGGAGTAACTAAAAGAGTAATCGAGAGGGGAGAAAACTACGATTTAAATGGTCTTAATGCATTTATACTAAACCCCGAGCAGGGTAAATTTACTGATGCAAGCAACAACGCAATCGCAATCAAATTAACCCAAAATAATTTCTGTGCATTGTTAACTTCAGATATATTATTTGGCGCACAAGCGGAAATAGTAAATAAATTTGACACAAAATGTAGTATATTGCAAATACCATACCACGGACTTGGAAAAGGTACGGTTCAGATTGACTTCTTATTATTAAGAGTAATGCCAAAAGATGCAATTATAAGCGGGGGAATTAACGACCCGACACCTGGCGGAGTAGGTTCCAGATATTCTGTACTTGAAAAATTAAAGGCAAAGGCAATAAAAGTTTATGAAAATTACAAAGGAGGAACAATAAAAATTACAAGCGATGGAGTAAGTTACGTAATTAGTTATAATAATTAGCCATGAGCAATGCGTTAGTGAGCTACGAGTTTTGTTTGCTCACTGCTCAAGGCAAAATAATAGCATAAAACTTTTTGACAGGATTTTTAGAAACTGCCAAAAGGTATGTAGGTGTATACCAAATGATAAGGATAGAAATAAACAGAAAGAATAAAGAAT
This sequence comes from Microcaldota archaeon, assembly GCA_038046765.1. Classification (GTDB taxonomy): domain Archaea; phylum Micrarchaeota; class Micrarchaeia; order Anstonellales; family Bilamarchaeaceae; genus JBBSVN01. Next base: position 18,361 of record JBBSVN010000004.1, read on the forward strand.
TATTTGTTAAAGAACCATCCGAAGTATCTTCGCTTTCAAACGGATACTATGGATATATGGAAAAGGGAATTATCCGATTGACAATAGAAGAAGCACTTTATATCATGGATATAAGAAATGGAAAATGCTTTGATACGTTTGGAAATACATTTACATTTAACGACCTTATTCTAGAATTTATTGAAAAACCAAAACTTTTAGCACGTTACTTAACTTACAAAGACTGGAGAGATAAAGGGCTAATTTTAAGAGACATGACAGAAGCGCAAGGGAATTACGGAAGACATGCTAAGAAAAAGTATAAAACACAAAAATTGAAGATGGATGGGTATTCAATGGTTGCTGTTTTTTTTCCAGATGATTTACTTTCTCTTATAGATGATGCAATTACCGGAAAAGAATTATACGAAAGATATTGGATTGGACAATTTGGAACTTATAAGGCAGCACACAGGGGCGCAATAAGCAAACTCGATGTATACGAAACATTATTTTTGATAAAACATGCCGGTCTTAAACTTAAAAATTCAACATTTGAAGAAGTTTGGAAAGCAGCAGATGAAAGAATAAAATATTTTGAAGATATGTACGCAGTTTATGAAGATTGGAGACTTCGGGGGTACGTACTTAAAACAGGTTTTAAATTCGGAACACATTTTAGAATTTATTTACCTGGAGCATCCCCAGTTCGCGAAGGCGATGAATGGATGCACTCAAAACACGTAGTACATATTTTTTCAAGAAAAAGTAAGATGATTATTAGTGAATGGGCTAGGGCTATTCGTGTTGCGCATAGCGTAAAAAAAACATTTATTTTAGGAATTCCAGGAAAGAAAACTGAAATAAAAGTTGATCCTAAAAAACCAAGATTAGATTTTCTGTTGTACCACCGACTAAAAGGCGGAATTGAAAATCCAAAGGAAGGAAAACCAAGGTTTTTGATGTACTCTTTAACAGAAGATGAAAATATTGGCGGTGAAGAATTAGCTAAGGCATTAGCTGAATGTAAACATTTTGGTTTAGAGATGGTTATGGCAATTAGCGACCGGGAAAGTAGCGTAACGTATTATGCGATAAAGGCAATTGAACTACCCGGAACAGAATACGAATACTTTGAAATTGAATGGGTACAACCATAATTGTTTTCGATAAATATTTAAATATGCTTATACATATATACATATGGTGAATTTATGAGTAATGTTTACATAACCTTAGATGATAAACATGAAAAAATGCTAAGACAACTTGCACAGGAGAAATATCAATCCAAAAAAGGCGCAATATCAGAAGTAGTTCAGGAAGCGATAGAAAATCTAAAGGAAATTGAATTTTCAAAAAAGGAAAAAAATCGGGCAAAAGCAAGATTACTTGAAAAACTAGACAAAGGATTCGATTTTGGATTAAAGGGAAGAAAAGCATATAATAAGAGAAATGATCTTTATGACAGATAAAGTCCTTATAGATTCAAATATACTGGTTTATGCATTTGATATATCAGATGGCAAAAAAAGAGACCATGCAAATGAAGTAATAAGAAAGTACCTTGAAAATGAATGCGCAGTTATTAGTGTTCAAAATATAGGTGAATTTTGCAAAAATGTTTGTGAAAAGATACCAAATAAATTAAGTTATCAACAAGCTAAGGAAATTTCACAAGACATTATCTATTCATTTCAAGTAGTTTTATACACCCCCGAAACATTTCTTAGGGCACTTGATTTATCCAGCTCTTTTGGCATCCACTTTTGGGATGCATTAATCGCTGCGACTATGCAAGAAAATAATATAAAAGAAATAATAACAGAAAACGTTAGTGATTTTGAAAAAGTACCATGGATAAAAGCAATTAATCCATTTAAATGAAGCTAAAGGCTAAAAACCACCAGCTTATTAGCTCAAGACACAATGCCCAAGGCTCAAAGCTCATGGTTCAGGGCTAGAATTTTAGATTAATTTAATTAATCCCCTTCCAACTTCTGGGATCTGCCCACCAAATAATGAGGTAGTTGAAAGAACAAAACTTAATGTAAGCGTAAGCGAAATAAGCGGCAGGAAACAAATTACAATAGACATACTTTTAACAAGAGGACCAGAAACATAGCTAAAGAAGCTATCCAGATTTTCTCTTTGCGCGCCAAACCAATTAAGCATTTTTTGAGAATTGCTTACGCTAACTCCATTAAATTTCACATTCTGAGGTATAGATGGTAAACTACAAAGATAATTTTTAGTATCTTTTATATCACAACCTGCAATTGGATTGCCTTGTGAATTTATACACGCTGAAACAGTATCCCGGTCAAAAGTATAACTTGTAGAAATTGCACTTGAGAGGACATATGTCGCGGGAAATATTAAATAAAGACCAAGCGAAAGAGCAATCATATAAGCTCCTGCACCACGTGTTAATGGGAATGCTCTTAAAATAACTCCAAATGAGATAAAAAATGTACCATAACTTTGTATGAAATTTAAAGTATGAATCATAACAAACGATGCCCAGCGATAGAAAATCATAATCTGCGAAAGGTTATTGATACGCTCGGTTATGAATTTAAATGCAAAACCACTTGCTACTTCGCTCATAAATATTTCCAGGTAGATACTTGTTAAAGGTTCAACAACAAAACTTACAATACGAAGAGAACGCATTGCAGTAAGTATACAAGAATTAGCCGGATTAAGATAAAGTTTAGCCATATCAATAAGATTATAGTTGCTCGGAGGTCCAAGTGCGCCGATGTAATTTCTTGCGTAAGTAGCTGTAAACATTTTCCAGGCAGTCTGGGTAAAAAACTCCCCAGCTACCCGCACAAAAAAGATAATAAAAACAACCAACAGCACAGTTGATACTGCAAAAACAAGTTCAGACTTTGCAGCTTGTTCAAGTTGACGCATATCTAATACCTTTGATAGGATAAACGCCATACCCGCAAGTATTACTGAAAGAAATGCGATACCGATTGCATAAAGCTCCCATTCCAGCGGACCAGATAACTGGCTTGTAATATTACCAGTAAGTAAATCAAAAATAGCGGGAGTTAGAGCATAAAGTAAAACTGCAACGAATATTGCAAAAATTATATTTGATAAATATACGCTAGCTCTTGCCCGTGTTTCAGCACCAAGCAGTTGCCCTGCTGCATAAAATAGTGCTGCAAAAATTATCAAAAATACAATAAGTAACCCAAGAATTTGCTGCGCTGCAATTATTGCACTTTGGATTTGTTGACCAATCGGGTCAGCACCAAGCCCAGATAGATCAAAAGCATTAGCTAAGAGTATTGTCGCAACGAGCATGAAAAAGAATGTGAATTTTTTATTTAGAATATCCATAAATTAAATCAACCTTGTTAACGAACTAATATCTACTTCTTCACCAATTATAGCGCTTGTAGATTTAACAAACTCAACTAATAATAGTGTATTTAATGCTGGGAAAAGGAATCCTAAGGCAAACACTAAACCAACCTGCGCAATAGGAATTAAAAATAAACTTGATAGGGCGTAACCGGGAATAACCTGAAGTGCATTTCCTACGTAATCAAACATATTTCCAGCCTTGTCTTTTAGAACCCCGCCAAAGGTCAGACTATTAAAATTGTCGCGAGATTCGCAAGGAAGCGGCTGGCCATTATTATCAGTACAAACATCAGTATTTCCGATTTTTATGAACCCTTGTTGCCAGGCAAGGTTAAGCTGCTGACCAAAGGTAGTAAATAAAGCACCGGGCGCGGTTGCGATTTCGTTTGCCATTAAAATCAGAAATGGAAAGAAAAATAAGAATGCACAACCGATAGCAATTATCGTACCCCCCAGTCTACGGGTTGGTAAGAAACACCTTAAGAAAATTCCGATTGGAAGAAAATATTTTAAAAATCCATAAACCGCAAACTGAAAAACATAAAGTTGTGCTTGGTTAACTAAGTAACCAATTGCCAGGGAAGTTAAAACATTGTAAAGTAATTGCTTTATTGGGGAAGCTAAACCGGCAAAAGGAGTAGCTACTAAACCAACTCCCATTGGACGAGCATATGGAGTCGTACTAGCTGCATGGTCGACAATTACATTTGCTGCATAATTTGTATCCATAATTCCACTAATTATCCTTGACGCACCTTTAAAATAAAGTTCAGTAGCCTCGTACATAAGAGTGGGCTGACCAGAGTAAGATGGAAATATAGTACCTGCCTGGAACGTTGCCATCGCATTAATTAGTGCACCAAGAACAAGCACAAGAAATATCGTAACTGCAATTTCATATATTTCAAATTTAACGTAGTTACTTAATCCGGGATTTTTGAAGAAATTTCCTAAAATATAGATAAACGCCAAGATTGTTATCGATGTAGCTAAGGCTAAACCTGCTGCAGCTAACCAGCTTTGAGTAAGTGGGTCAAGCCCAAAACCCCCGCTTAAGGAAGTTACTAAATCCTGTAAATTTACCATTTTGTTTCCTTTAAATTAATTTTACAAATCCAAAGAAATTAATTTCAATACTAAAGAACTTGGATAATTCCTTAGCACTTGTTAATGTTAAAAATATATTAATAAATGGAAGTAACAAACTTACGATTACGACATAATAAACGCTGCTTCGCATAAGTTCTAATCCCACCGTAAGCGCGGAATTTAGTACGATTGGGAAAAATACTCCTGCAAATAAAATTGCAAGACCAAATATAAGGGCGCCAATACTAACTAGGCCGCTGCTGTTTATGAAATTAGCAACAACTGAACCGCTACTTGGAATCGTACTAACTAGCATGTTATGAATTTCATTATTCATTATGAAAGTAGCTGGGTACACAACTGCCAAACTAAAAGTTAAAGCGAATAATGCTTCACCGGCTTTTCTTGTTGCTGGAAATGCACGAAGTAAAATTGCAGATGGAATAAACAAACTCCATGACCACTTTTTAATTAAGCATAATGCTACAAGATGGAACATCCATTCGCCAATCGCAACCCCTAAAAATTGTGTTGAAAAACCAATCATATCGATTATGGGCCTAAACACAGGTCCCAAGTTGAAAGTAAACATTGCACGCCATACAAAACCGAACATAAGCGTTGCTGAGTATATAGTATGAATGATTGTATTGAAAATTAAAAGCATTGAATAGTTTTGTGTCATTTCAAAAAGGATTCGTCTTGAATAGCTCATTGCAGCATCGATCATTGTATCTCCTGCCTGGAAAATAGGCGGACTTCCAACTAGCACGCTTCCTTGGTCAGTATAATTTAGGGTAAACCATACATTTACCGAAGCAATCACTGAGACTACAAACGCGAGTCTTACAAATGTAACACCCATTTCGTAAAATGCATCTTTTGCTTTTGCAATTAATGATGGAGATTGCATAAATTGCCCAAATAAATAGAGAAGTATTGCACCAAAACAGACTACTAAAGTTGCAAGTACTGCCGGGCCTAGCCAGTCTTGTATTGGGTCGCGCGTCCAGTTTCCATCGCATGTTCCTCTTTGCCATATCCAGCCAAATGGACCATTAACTGCGGCCGTACCTGTTTGAATAAAGTCACCTTTGGCTTGACATAACTTCGTCTGAACATCTTCTGAGAATGTTCGAAAAGCACTAACAGGAGTATTAGGTGGCACTGGTTTTGGATTACAATCCTTATCATTTGGATTTTGCGTTGGATCATATGCATGAATTAAATTAACAAATAGTAGTAGTAAAAGCGCAACGCAAACGAATTTTAGTTTTTTATTTGAATTTTGATTTTTCATATTATCAACTAAATTATGACATTAAATTAAGTGTGTTAATCCTGCGATTTCTAAGTCACCACCTAAAGTTATTGAAAGGCTTCTTATTGAAGCGATTGTAGTAAATATTGCAAGTATAAAGAAGAATCCGGAGAAAAATGAAAGCCTCGCAATTGCATCCATTAGCCCCCCATCTTCAAGGCCATCATCAACAGCAATATCGCAACTTATTGTACTTGTAAGTTTTTTTACAAATGTATACATGTAATCCCCAAATGTTTCTACTTGTGAATTTGAAGGAGCTAAAGAACGGTCAAAAGGCCTTGGGTTCGGCATTCCACCTTGTTGATTAGCAGGATCATAAGGACTTCCTGCATCCCTAAATATTTCGAATGGTTGTTTTGGCGGGGCAGTAGTATAATCTGTAACAGCTTGTTGCAAATCGACATCAGGTAAATTAGGATTTAAGGAGGGAACTTTACCTTTAAAATATAGATAATCTGCGATTGGTGGATTTTGCCATAGAGCACTGCCTTGCTGTCCATTAAGAGCTAGATACTGCCGTGCATCAATTTTTATCGCATTCATAACAAACGCACCAAATACGTAAAACATAGGATAAATAAAGAATAGCGAGATCGCAATCGCCATGAGTAATCCACCCAATTTACGAGTATATGGAAACGACCGAAGTACAATACCTAAAGAGAGTAAAACCGGAAACAGAGCTTTTCCGATAAAAGTTACAAACACTTCCTGCAATTTTGTAATTGTCATAAGCTTTGTAATAAATTCGAACCCCATAGTTTTAATTTGATTGCCAATTACAAAACAGCCCCTCCACGGGTTAAAAATAAAGTTACCGCTTTTTTCAGTTAAAAGTTCGAAATTAACAGACATGTCTGCAATTGTAGAAGTGATTGTGTAGCTTTGGTATGTTTTAAATGCCATTGTGGAAAGTTCATTAAACAGGCTACCTAAAAAGTACATTGAAAGTTTAATATGACAAAATGGAATCTGCTGGTAATTTGTACCCTGAAGATTTAGTGAACCGCCATTACATACAGCTGCTGCAAAAGTATCTGTTCCAAGCTGCTGGAAAACAAGATAATTTACAACAGTATCAAATGAAACGATTGCAAAAACGATTACCCCAAATAAAATTGCAGAGTAAAGAACCTCAAAAATTTCTGATTTTGCCCATGCTTTTAATTTATCATTGGAAATTGCGTTTGATATTACATAAACAATACTGATTAGGATTACAGATATGAGCATTAGTAAAAATGCTAACGCTATAACTTCCTGAGTTAAGTATTCTTCAAGTTGGACATAATTTGAGCCATAGCTTGATGGAAAAGATATCGCAAAGGCTAGTGATATTAGAATGATAAATGCAATCATCACGAATTGTTTTTTTAATTTCATAAGTATCATACAAATTAATCGATATTTGTCACATACGGGCAAGTAAAAATTTAATAAATGCATTAACAAAGGCAAAGGTTATGCTTATTGCAAAAGCGGGCAGGAAGAAAGCAGGCAAAGACAAATAAGCCATTGAATTTAGTATAGGCACCAACCACAGTTCAATTTGAAATACGTTTATCCTGTATTCGGAAAACACATTTCTTAGTCCTTGACCAATTGCAGTTGTACCTAAACCACCAAATGAAGTTGGAACACCGGGACTTGCAATAAAACCATAAACAAAATACTGTAATCCACAAAACATACTTATCAGGAATTTTGGGCTTTGATAACCTTTAAAAACAGCAAAAGAATTATTATCGGCTGCATAAAGATCCTGCGTCACTCGTTCATTTATCACGTATACTAAGGGGAATATTACTTGAAAACCAATTGCAAGCGCGATTAGGAATACACCGGCTTCACGCGTAGGCGGAAAAAACCGGAGAATAATTCCGGCGGGAAGAAAGAATGCACCCATCGTCCCATTTACAAAATCCATTAGGATTAACTGTGCTTTTAATGAGGTTAAAACGGTAACAAGCCCATAACCGACGATATTCATTATAGATACGATTGAATCGATCGCGGGAAATAATTTATAAGTAATTGTAAGTACCTGCTCACCAAGCCTACGCTGTAAGGTATTTAATATAGATAAACAAACCTGTATGGTAAAAACATCCTCCATACCATTTTGAACATCTATTGCATTTTTCTGGATAATTATAGATGCTACATCAGTAGCCCTAAGACCAGCCGTGTTTTGATTTAAGATTGTCTGACCTGGCAAATAATCTGCAACAAGACCTATCGCTATTGCGTCCGCACTGATAAAGAATGCGATTGCAAAAATCATAATCAAAAAGGAATTTATAAGTTCATTTAATTCCAGATTCAAATAAGCATCAAGTTCAGTGACTTTGAAGACCTTGGATATGAAAAAGGTTATGATTACAAATAGCATGATAACGAAACTGATCAGAAATATTAACGGATAATATATTGAGATATCTATTGCCATATTAATCAGCTTTGAGCATTGGGCAGTGAGCTTTGAGCCACCCCTACTTTAATATCTTTTGATATATCCCCAATGAAGGTATTTAACATCTTACTTAAGAGATCGATATCATTAATAGTATTAGTATATAGATTATGATCGATGTAATCTAAGTCTTTAGATAAGAGGATAAAATGTTCGGATTCCTTAACTGAGCCGTATGAATTATAGAGAAATCTTAGAAAGTCTTTCTTAGATGCGCGTCCACAACCTTCAGCAATATTTGCACCGATTGAACTAGATGCACGCCTAAGTTGATTAGTTAAAGAAAATTTTTTTGAGTCCGGAAAAGATTTTGTAATTTTGTATATTTTAAGAGTTAGTGCATAGCTTTTTTGCCATATATCTAGTTTTTTAAAATCACGCATATTTATCACTTGTTAATTATCAGCAATGAGCAGTGTGTGGGCATTGGAACATGAACGAAACGAATCGTACGTTGCTCATTGCACCCACAACAGAGAAACTGTTGGGGGACAGTAAACAGTTATCCTGTTTACTGGACAAGGCTCACAGGCACATGGCTAAATTATACTAACTTTGATAATCCAATTAATTCAACTTCTCCACCGATTAACATTGCAATATTTCTATACATTGTTATTGAGATTATTAATTCTAGCACTGAAGTAAAAGTAACTAAACCTACGAAAGTACCAATAATCGTAACTTCTTGTACAACAAATTTAAAAAGTGCAGCACCAGACTGAGTTGGAAGGAACATCTGTCCAGTAAATATTACTGAAAGTGCATCACCATTTAGACCCCACATAAATTCTAGTATTGTCCAGATGGTTTTCGCACCAGATACGAATACACTTCCGATGTTTTTTGCCATATCACCGCCAGTTGCGATAAAACCAGCGTTTCCGTAGACTTTAGTTACTTCGTTTGATACAACATTAGGACGTTCGAACAACTTTTCTAATTCTTCAATTTTTTGATTGATCACGGATTGTTCACTAGCAAGATCAAAGTTTTCTGCATTTGGGAAAAACGATCCGAATTTTGGCACAAACGTAATGTCTCCGGGTTTATACACATCAAAAATCATGTAGCTGCTTAGCATAATAGATAGAGGATAAACAAAGTAGAGAATAATGCATATTGCAATTAAACTTGAACCAGTTGTACGAAAAAACGGAATCGCCCGAAGTGCAATTCCTAGTGGCAAAAGTAAAATTGGGATAGAATACTTGGCAAAATCCAGAATAAACTGTTTTGCCCATATAGCCATCATAAGATAACCAATTGCCTCTACTACAACCGTGTGTGCGTTACTTAAAAGTACAAGACCATCGTAAGGCGCGAATGAAACAGTAATAAGGTTTGCCCCAGGCAGAAAAGTACCTATGGGAAATGACAGTGTAGAAAGAAAACCAACTAAAACTTCAAATAGGTAAAGCTGAGTGTAAAATCCCTTAAGCTTAGTAAAAAGAATATCAAGTGTTCCTCGGGCGAGGTCAATCTGGAATCCAGGGTTATTTAGGTTAGCCCCGAGGCTACTACACGCACTTTGCGAGCCCATGCAAATTAAGCCTCGCGTAAGATTATTAAAAAATCCATCGAAGAATACCCAGAGAAAAATTATCAGGACAGATAGGATCAGAGCAGCAACCTCATCTTTAGCCATTGCGTTTAATTGAGGCGATTGGAAAAAATAGCTTGCAAAAAAATACATTGCAGAAATTAGTGCACCAAGAACTAGGGACATCATAATAAATTGAATAAATACCTGCGAAGCTCTAGGAGCAAAAAAGAATAATGGAATTCCATTTGAAGAATCGAGCATTGCAATTATTGCGTTTATGATTACATAAAAGAGCAGACCGATAATGGCGCCCGTAAATAAACTGGTTGCCCAGACATTCGCCCTTGCACGCGTTTCAGCTCCAAATAATTGACCAATTACATAAGCTACCGCAGAGAGTACGATAAGTAAAGTAGCAACGATTGGGACAACGGAATTAAGAAGGTCGCGAATATCACTTAACGAAGATGCGAAATCAGTTACTTGTGCGAAATTAAGTGATAAAAGTAGGACTAAGAAGAACGCAAATCGTATTGAACCTCCAAATCGCATATAACTATATGCAAAGTGGTTATTTAAATGGTTTTTCCCGTATAAACTAATTAAGAAATTACACGATAGTTGATAATATGGACCTTGATTTTTCAAAAATAGAACAAAAATGGCAGAATAAATGGAGAAAGGATAAAATATTTGAGTCAAACATAGACCCAAAACGAGAGAAAAAGTATATTACCGCGGCTTTCCCATACCCAAATTCACCACAGCATATTGGACATGCTAGAACTTATACGACCGCAGATATTTACGCGCGTTATCTTCGTCTTCGCGGCTACAACGTCCTATATCCAATGGCATTTCACGTAACAGGAACACCAATTTTAGCGATGGCAAAGCGGATTGCAAATAAAGAAAAGGATGTTCTTGAAGTTTTTGACAAGATTTATGGAATAAACGAAAGCGAAGCGGCAAAACTTAATGAACCAAAAACCCTTGTCGCTTACTTTTCTAAAGAAATAGAACAGGGAATGCATGAAATCGGTTTCTCTATGGACTGGAGAAGAAAATTTTATTCTTATGATGAAAAATTTAATAAATTTATACAATGGCAGTTTAGAAAATTAAAAGAAAAGGAATATTTGATTAAAGGAGAATACCCGATTGCATGGTGCAGATCGGATAACAATGCAGTAAGTGCGCATGATACTAAAGGAGATGTTGATCCAGAGTTAGAAGAAGTTACAGCAATAAAATTTGAAGTTTCAAAAGATACATATCTGATTGTTAGTACTTATAGACCAGAAACGATTTATGGAGTAACAAATATATGGATTAACCCTAAATTTGAGTACGTAAAAGCGAGAATTAAAACAAACCACAACAAAAAAGAAGAAGTATTGATATTGTCAGCTAAAGCAGCAGAAGCGCTTAATTTACAACTACAATTAGAAATAATCGCCAGCGTTTCTGCAGAAGAACTGCTGAAGATGTCTGCTAAAAATCCGATTGATGATCGAAGCGTTCCAGTTTATGCAGCTAGTTTTGTAAAAGAAGATGTAGGAACAGGAATTGTAATGAGTGTACCCGCTCACGCGCCGCTTGATTATTTAGCTCTTAGAGATGCAGGTAAAGCAGATCACTTAATCCAAGTCGTATCCGTAAATGGTTACAGTTCTGCACCAGCTAAAGATGCTGTTGAAAAGTTAAAAGTTAAAGACCAGCTCGACCCTTTTTCGGAACAAGCAACTAAAGAAATTTACACTAAGGAAGCTTACGAAGGCGTAATGATTGTTGGAAAATATATTGGAGAAAAAGCAAGTTTAGCTAAAGATAAAGTTTCAAAAGAATTATTAGATTCGAAGCACGCACTAATGATCCATGTAATACTAAATCCACCAGTTCATTGCAGATGCGGTGCAAATGTAGTAGTAAATATAATCAAGGACCAGTGGTTTATCGATTACGGAAAACCAGAATGGAAAAAACTAGCTAAAGAAGCACTTGATGATGCGAACGTGATTCCGCAAAAAACAAGAAGCGAATATGAGTACACGATAAACTGGTTAAAGACAAGACCTTGTACGCGTGCTGCGGGTTTAGGAACTAAGTTCCCATTTGATGAAACAAAGATGATCGAAGCACTTTCTGATTCCACAATTTACATGGCATATTATACAATTGCCCATCTTCTTGAGGAGATTAGAGCAGAAGAAATGAACGATGAGTTTTTCGATTATGTGTTTTTAGGCAAAGAATCTGCAAAACACAAAACAGAAAACACAAAACTCAAAAAGCTTCGTGAAAGCTTTTTGTACTGGTACCCAGTTGATTCAAGGCATAGCGCAGGAGATTTAATTCGGAATCATTTAACACTTTATTTATTTATTCATACTGCGATTTTTGAAAAGAAACTTTGGCCAAAACAATTAGTTACAAACGGATTTGTATTAATGGATGGCAAAAAGATGAGTAAAAGCATGGGGAACATTACTCCATTAAGAAAAGCGATCAAAGATTATTCAGCAGATATAATTCGGTTTGCAGTTGTAAGCGGAGCGGATTTAGCAACAGATAGCGATTTTTCAAGAACAGTAGCTGATGGCGTACGTTCAAGACTAGAATTTATTTACAAACTTGCAATTGAATCTAAGGAAAGTAAGAAAGTACATAAAATTGACCAATGGATACTTTCTAGAATTAATAAAAAGATAAAAAATGCAGAAAAACTTTACGAAGAACTTGCAATACGCGAACTTTCCTTAGAAATTTTCTATGATGTTGTTAGCGACCTGCAATGGTACACTAAACGAACAGATAAACCAAACTTAAAATCATTTTTAGCTAAATGGTGCGTATTAATTTCTCCATTTATGCCTCACTTTGCCGAAGAATTGAATGAAATTTTAGGCGGCAAGGAACTTGTTACTACATCGAATTATCCAAAGTTTAAGGATAAGATTGATGAAAAAATCGAAATGGAAGAAGAATTTGTTAAAAGTACACGAACAGATATAGAAAAAATAAGTTCGTTACTTGTAAAAGACCCGACTACCCAAAAAGTAAAACAAATAGAAATCGTAGTAGCTAGTCCCTGGAAGAAAAAACTTTACGACATTGTTAAGAAAGAACAAAAGTTTGAACTAGTTATGAAAGCTTGCAGCCAAGACAGTGAACTTAAATCGCTTATGGCAGATGTTCAAAGAGTTGTTAAACAATTAGTTAAGAATGCGTATTCACTTCCAGAAACGTTGAACCAAAAAGAAGAAATCGAAGCATTAAACGATGCTAAAGGTTTCTTTGAAAAAGAGTTCGGATGCAGTGTTCACATAACAACAGATAGCGAATCAAAAAGCGATAGGGCAAAACTTGCATTACCTGGAAAGCCTGCGATAAGCTTGGAGATTGGATAAAGAAAGAAAAAATTACCATTTAGCAATAACATCCAAACCATTTGAGGAATGTGTTGCAACTAACTTTGGAATGTCTGCATATTCTTCTAAGGCCTGAGCCCAAGCTTTTTGCAGAATTTTTTCATAAGTTCCAACATATGCGTCAAAACCAGATTCGACTTCTTTAGATGCGACTCCTTCTTTTCTTTGAGCTTGTATTTCTTTAAGACCTTGAATATATTGTTCTGTTTGTCTAATATTTTCCGGATGTGTGGACTCCTCAATTTGGTGAATGCTTCTAACTAACAAATTTGCCTTTTCCCTTATTTCTTCAAGCAAAATTTGAGCATCCTCAACTTGGAATAATGAATAGCATTCATAATTTGCACCAGAACTGGTCTTCAAACCCTTGATGGAATCTAGATTTAGAAGAATCGTAGCATCAGAAGGTAGAGAAGCAGGCATATGAATGCGCGAACTAGTTTGATTGGCTCGATCTACAAGACGACGAACAAAACCGTGATTAAGTCTAGTTCTAAGTTCTACAGAAACACCAGTTACAGGAGGGGTTTCTCTTAAATTATAATAATAAGCTGGAGGTAAAGTTGGGAATGTGGAATCATTTATTATTTTTACACTTAGGTGAAGCGCAGTTCTTATTACAAGCCTTACATAAGAATCATGATCTAAAGAGCTTAGAAATGCCGTTCTAGGCAGTGTTACAAATTTAGGAAGTTCTGAAACTAGAACGCTGGATTTAATTAATTCATCATGAGCGTGACTAAGTACTACAAAATCTTCTCTTGAATTTCTTCCTCTACCTTTATTAACATCCGATTTTAAAACAGGATTAACATATGTATAAGAAAGTCTATCAAAGCCCCTTACACATGCTCGCTCGAATTTTGCAAGAGATTCTCCTCTTATCAACCCTAAATCATTTCTTCTTAAAATTTTTGTAGTAGTTACCATAAAATCACAATCAGATATTAAATAGAACTATTTATAAATGTCAATTTTTTACAGATTTTATAACTTATGATACAAGAAAGGCGAACATATAAACATTATGCAGCTCAACATAATATTTTATTCAGACGTAAAATTATAATAAAAAAGATTATGCGGGCAAGCATTATGTTCTACAACATAATCTTTGTAAGTGCCTTAAGCGCATACTTTTAATACTTTGCATACATTTAATACTTTAGGTGAATAAAATGGCAAATGTTACTCTAAGAAATTTTGATGATAGATTATATAAGGAATTAAAAAAAGAAGCAGTACTAGATGAGATTACAATTGTTGAAGCGCTTAAACAAGCCGTAGAGTTTTGGCTAACTAACCATAAGCATCAGAAAAAGAAAAAAAGTATTTTAGATTACAAACCAATGGATTTTGGCCCTGGAAGCGAAAAAAGTAGCATAGAAATTGACGAAGTACTTTATGGTAGAGATGAAATCTGATGGCAATTTTGATTGATACTGGAGTATGGATAGGTTATTCTAATCAGAGAGATCAGTATTATCAAACCGCATTAAATATAATGAAGGATATTAATTCGGGTAAATATGGATCTATTTTTTCAACCGATTACATTATTGCTGAAGCAGTAAACTATTCTTTAGTAAAATATTCTACAGAAAAAAGTTTACATATCGGAGAAACCATGATTAATACTACTGAACTAATCCATTCAAATCAGGATATTTTCGACAGATCATGGTTACTTTACAAGCAAGATAAGCAAGGTAACCCAGAAAAACCGCTTAGTTTTACGGATAGTACGATAATTGTAACCGCTAAAATGCTCGGGATAAGGTATATTGCTAGTTTTGATGCGAGGTTTAAGAAATATGTAGAAGTTGTAGATTACTGATTTTATGTCCTCCACCAACATCAAACAAATTCTTTCTAAAAAAATTCCAAAATCCAAGTTAGAACTAGTTGGGCGAAGTTTTGATATTGTTGGGAGTATCGCGATTGTAGATGTAAAACCAGAACTTAAAAAATATCAGAAAGATATAGCTCGTGCAATAATGCAAATGCATAAAACAGTAACAACAGTTTTAGCAAAAGCAAGTGCGGTAAATGAAAAGTTTCGAACTCGCAAGCTACGCTTTATTTTAGGGGAGAGGACTAAGGAAACGATTTACAAAGAAAATAATTGCATTATGAAAGTCGATGTTGAAAAAGTTTACTTCTCGCCTCGTTTTGTAAATGAACGAAAAAGCCTTGCAGAATTAGTAAAACCAAATGAAAACGTGCTAGTTTACTTTGCAGGAGTTGGTCCTTACGCGTTAGTTATTGCCAAAAAAGAAAAAACTGCAAAGGTTGTTGGAATTGAACTAAACCCCATTGGTGTAAAATATTTTGAAGAGAACATTAGGCTAAACAAGCTTACAAATGTTATTGCAATTAAAGGAGATGTAAAACGGCAAGCTAAAAAATATGCAAACTGGGCTGATCGAATTATCATGCCACACCCAAGCGCTAGCGAAAAGTTTTTAGACAGCGCTTTTATTGCTGCAAAGAACGAATGCGTTGTTCATTTCTATACTTTCATAAAGGATGAGGACTACTCGCAAATAGAAAAGAAAATCGAATCATCTGCAAAGAAGAACAACTGCAAAGCAGAAATAATTAATCGAATCGTAGCAAGGCCTTATGCCAAAGATACTTTTCAGGCATGCGTGGAGTTTCAGATTAGCAAAAAATAATCAGCACTAATCTTTAAAAATTGTTATAGACAATGTAATACTATTTATATATAAAAAATTAATTAGTGATAACCATGCGTGCATTTACAAGAAGAGAATTAAGCCCGTCAGCAAAATCATTTCTAATTCCATTACATAGCAGAGGAATGGCTTGTTATAGCGAGCAAACTAGCGGATGGTACTTTAAAGGCCTTGAAATATTCCGAAGAATAAAAGAAACCGCAGATAACGCACCACATAGCGCACAAGATAGAGCAAATTTAAGAGGAATTAAAACGAACCTCGCAGACATCCTTGGAGAAAGAGAACTTGAAACAACAGGATTAGTTGGTATTCGGGCATGTAAAGTAGGGGATATCAAGCGAGTAAAATTCGATCTGGTTACTCGCAGGGAAAAGTTAGTACTAACCGTAGATCACGCACCCAGATTAGGTATAGACGCTTATGTAGGAAGTTTCGAAAAAGAGGAACCAGATTATACTAGCCCAAATAAAATAGAAAGAAAAGAAGAAGATAATCGATCAAGAACCAGATCGTCAACAACAAAAACAGACGCAAATAAACCGCCAGCAGTAAAAACAATAATCGCAGTAATGCCAGAACGAGCGGAAAATCCAAAGCTGGATTTGGATAAGGCACTTGGAATTAGAAAATCGAATACACAGCTAATCGCAGCGATCCTTGTATTAGTTGGAATTGCAGGAGCAGCAATTGCAGATGTAGTTTTAAACAAAAATAACAAAAAAACAAGCAACTCTTCGCTAGTACAACCTAAGCAAGAACCCCAAAGATAAAAACAAGAACATTCCAAGAACGATAGGCGGAAGCGCAGGATAAACATTTTTCTCTTTATATAAAATGAAAATAAACGCGCTAAAAGAAATGATTGCTCCGATAAAAACCATAGCGCTAGCGATTGGACTAAATGACAATAAACTAACTTCCAATAGAACGGGCGCAAGTAAATCCCCACCACCTAAGTCAACTCTTTTTTCTTCAGATTTACCGTACTCAGTTTTACTTGGAACATTTACGCGTGAAGTAACTGTAAACGCCAAATCTTGTTTCACCATAAATGTAGCAAGTTCAACCATATGCTTCGTAATAAAAACAGCAAAAAAATCGTATACAGAGAGAAGTAAGAGGAATATTACGGCTGGCTGCACACCGAGTGAAACTCCAAAAACTACGCCAACGCCCGCAGTTGAAAGAATTGTTGCAGTATTTTTAAGTTGACCATAAAAGAATTTTAGACCGCCTAGTACAAGCCCTGCAATTATCGCTAATCCCATGCTTTGGTCAAAACCAAAATAGAAAAGTAAACGAAAGACTGCATAAAAAATAATCGAGGAAGAAGTTGAGATAAGGAAAACTTCTAGAAACTTAAAAATAATCGGATTTTTAACAAATTTTATAAAGCTAAGAAGCACCAGAGTACCAAACAGCATGTAGATAAAAAAGAAAATCGCGTTTGCAGTATCTTCTGAAGACACACTCACAGAAAAGGCTTCTTTTACATATGGATTAGTATTAATGTCATTTACAATAACTACCCCTGTAACTAACCCAAGTAATTGAACTAAAATAAAAAATCCGAGTAATTTTAACAAGAGCTTTGCTGAATAATTCATATATTTCTTTAGTGTCAAGATTTTTTAATATATCATGTTTATTAGATGGATATGGCTGAGTTTGATGAACTTCTAATAACAACAGGAGTAGATGCACTAGTAAGACTAGTTAAGGAAAAGGAAAAAATAGAACTTGCAATTGCAGCAAAAACATTAGGTATACCTCAAAGTACGATTGAGGACTGGGCACATATACTTGAAGAAGAAGGGATAATATCCATAGATTATAGTTTAACAAAAATTTACTTAAGCTGGGTTGTACCCAAAGAAGACGAGATATTGGAAAGAGAAGGAAAAATAAGCGAAAGTAAAAAAGACATAAGTGAGGACATAACCAATCTTAGAAACAGGATGCGACCAGAACTTGAAAATTTTGAAGACTTTAAAAAGACATTTGAAGTATTTTACCAAAAGATTTCTCCGAGATTAAAAGACATTGAATCAACACCAGTAAAAGCACCCAAAGAAGCTCAAGATGAATTAAACAAACAACTAGAAGAAATAACGAAAAAAATAGCCGAAACCGAACAAGAAATAGAAACGGCAACAGAAGAATTTTCTGCTTTCAAGTCCAAAATTTTTAGTGAAAAAAAATCAGAGTTACCTGATTCAGAACTGATAAAGAAAAAACTAGAGGAATTTTACGAGAAACTAGAACAGATGCAAAAAAAAGTTGAAAAATCCTCAAAATCAGTACCATTGGAAATGCCAAAATCGGCAGATATGAAAAGAGCTCTTGAAAACTTAAGGAAAGAATTTAGCGAGATTAAAAGAGCGTGCGGACTAGTCCGGGACGATATGCTTAGCCTAAAGGAGACTGGAGATGTAATAGGCGAGATGGGAAAGGAAATTAAAATCCACGAGCAAGAGATCACCGGAATGGGAAAGGAATTGAAGGATTTGATGGATGCAGCAGAACAGGTAAGCCAGAGAAGTGAGGCATTATTTGAAAAGTTAAAGAAGAATGAGGATATTGTTTCAAGATTTAATGACAGTTTAGATATTGCAAAGGGAGTATTCACAAGATTCCCAACACAGGAAAAACTAGAAAACGAGATAGAGAAGATTAATGAAAAAGAAGCTAAGGCAGAAGAAAAACTAGATGCATTTGAAAAGATTTCATTAAGTTTGCCAAAAGATTTAAGTGCCGAATTTGGTTCGCTTAAAGAAGATATTGACGCAGAAATTGAAAAGTTAAAAACTGAAGGAGAAACGCTGGCAAAGAGCATATCCGACCAGGGAGTACTGTATAATACATTCCAAAGAATAAGAGAAAAAAGTGCAGTTTCATTGCAGGCATATAGTACGAGATTTAGCAGCTTAACGAATGATTTAATCGTTCTAAAAAAGCAGGCAACTGAAATCGGTAAAACTATTGATAGTTCACTCGATGCGTATTCCAAGAAACTTAAAGATAAGGACCTTAAGGAAACTGTTAGCGCACTTGAAGGAATAAAAGATAAAAAACAGACTTTAGATCAAATTAACCAAATGATAATAGAACTATCAGATAGTGCTGAGGACGTAAGAAAGAAACTGGATCTTCTTAGTAAGGAATCTAAATTTTTAGATATGCGTGCAGAAGGAATAAGTACGACATCAGGCACGGCCCCAACAAAAGCAACAGTAACTAAAGAAAAGGAAGCCGAGATAGCTAAACAAGTGAAACTAACAAAAGACGAAGAAGATGAGTTTAGGAAGAAAAGAGAGGAGCTAAGAGACTTGATAAAGAAACTCTGGGAAGAGGGCAGCTAATAAAAGGGCGAAAAATAAATGGAAGAAGTCGATGAATTACTAGATAAGCTAAAAGAGTGCCCTGCGGAACAATTAGAACTTGTAGTATATGCAGCAGTTATAGAAAAACTAAAAATAACTGCAGAAAAAATATTTGACAGTTACTCTACAGAAGAAGAGAATCCACTTGAAGTAAAATTTTTAACTAGAGACGCACTAATTAACGAACTAGAAACAGAGTATGGACTTGTAATAAGAAATCTACAGCAGGATATTGCAAAATTAATAAGAGAAGCAAAACAGGAAAAATTTTCTAAAAGTTTTACAGAAAAAGTATTTAAGAGCATAGAAAGAGAAACTTGGAATTACATATATTCTAAATTTATCAAGGTTAAGTAAGAGAATTATTCTTTATTATAAGTTTAAAGTGAAAATATGCTTAATTTAAACACTAAAAATCTGGCAAATAAACTAAGAGATCCTTTTGCAAAACTCATAATAATTTATGTATTTTGGATGCTCGCTTGGATTTTAGCAGGTTCACTTTTTGAAGTTTATTTTCTTAGCTTAGGAATGAGTATCCATGAAATCATCTCAACAAGCATTTTCTGGTTTTGTGCGTCTTTGATACTTATTCCAATAATAAAGAGAATTGAATCCAAAAAATTCATGCTGTTTGGAATTTTTATTGCAATTGTGGCAATAGCACTCTTAATATTAGTTAAGGATAAAGAGATTGCATTTGTTTATCGTTTTCTTTTAAGTTTAACTCAGGTATTTTTCTGGGTTCCATTTAACATTATTTTTTATGAGTTTAGAAAAAATAATAATGCGACTTTAGGAGCGATGTATTATTCCACAGGATCGATACTGATGTTATTATTGCCAGGGCTTGGGGGCTACCTGGCACAAAATTTCGGATATCAATCACTTTATCTATCTGCACTCTTTTGTGCGGTTTTGACATTTGTCCTTGCATTTTTATTTTTAGAAAACAAAATTTATACGTATGATGCAATAGCAAGTCTAAAATCGATCAAAGGGTTAAAAACTCTGCTTTTTTTGGAAGGATTTGGAGCAGCAGTAATATTGTCAGTTATTTTAGAGGCATTACTTCTAAAATATCTTAATCAACCATTGGAAGTTGGTACATTTATTTCGATAGGTACGGCAGTATCAATAATTGCGAGCTTTTTAATTGCAAAAGTTTCAGATTTAAGAAAAAGAAGAAGAGAATTTCTTATTGCATCTGCATTTGCACTTGGAATTTCGAGCATTTATACCGGTTTAACCAGCGATTTAACTGGATTTTTTATTGGTTTTACGCTAATTAGCATTTTCAAAACAGTTTTCTTCCCACTCCCGCTTGCTTTAACAGTAGACAATTCTAAAAATTTAGTTCAGTCAATGCTTGGTCGCGAATTTATGCTAAATGTCGGAAGAATAAGCGGAACTATTTTTGTTTATGTAATGTTATTTGTTTATGACTTAAACTTTGTCCTTATAATGGTTAGCATCAGCATGTTTGCTTTTTACCCCGTTGTCTTTGAAATGAAGAAAAAGGAATTGAAAAGAATTTAATATATTTAAACTTATTCTGCATTATAAAGTTATGAAAAAAGTAATTGGCAATTTATTCCTGGTTTTGTTTGTAGTGTTTTTTTTATTTGGATGTTCTGGAAATACACAACTACAAGATAAAGTTGTGAAAGACGAAATTGCTAAAACAACCCAAAGTGAATTAAATCAAACAAATCAATCGGATCAGACCCAGATTATAAATTCTAAAGAAAACTCAGTTAATGTGCAAACGAATAATACAAATGAAAATACGGTTTCAAATTCTAATTCGCAAACGCTTCCGCTTTTATCACTAGGTGATGGTAAATATTCTACATCTCTTAAAGCAGGGTATGTTTATACCTGTAACGCTAATTTTAATGGAGGAGGTGCGTTTAAAGCAGGAGAATGGATTAATGGAAGCTTTTGGAATGCATCTAAAAAAGTAACTGTTGATGGAAGTGTAAGCTGGCCAAAGAATTACATTAGTATCGAACTATCCGGCGACACAAGAACAATAAAAACAAACGGCTTACCAAGTCACAAAACCGGAAACTACCCAATTGCAACTAACGATGACGCATATAATTATGACCGAAATCCAAACTCGATTAAAGAGCAAAGTTTTACGCTTAGTGTTCCTAAAGATCCAATAGTAGTTAACGCACCTTATTGTACCAGTTTGGGAATAATCGCAATTTCTACAACAGGAGTTCCGATATTTAACGGTTTTGACGCTGGAGGAAGGGATGCAGTAGCAAATGAAATTCAAGATGTTTGTGATGGCCACCCAGATATAAGTGGGACATATCATTATCACTCTGGAAGTAGCTGTATACTAGATTCTTCAAAAGGCGAAACTCATTCTGATTTAGTTGCGTATGCGATTGATGGGTTTGGCTTGTATGGTAAGTATGGTGAAAATGGCAAACTTTTATTTACAAAAGACCTTGATGAATGTCATGGACACACACATATAATTTTATGGGATGGTAAAACTAAAGAAATGTATCACTACCACAGTAGCCCAGATTTCCCATATACGATTTCTTGTTTTAGAGGTACAAAAAGTACAGTTAGCGGAGAAACAGTTGTTTCTGGGTCAACAAATTCTGCGAGTAATGGTCAAACTCCACAGGCACCTTCTGCGCCTAAAGAAGCAATAGATGCTTGCGTTTACAAAAAAGAAGGTAATTCGTGTAGCTTTAATGGAGCACGCGGAATGGTTTCTGGTACGTGTAAAACAACTTCAGATGGATTTGCATGTGTGCCTTAAATCTTCATTTTTTCTATCGCTTCGTTAAGTAAATCTTCGTTTTGGTTAACACAAATCCTTATGAATTTTTTATAATTCCCAAACCCACCCCCTGGCGATACGGCAACTCCTTTTTCTAAACAGGAAAGCGCAAACTCCCCGGAATCAGTTATGTCCGCTCTGGTTGCGAATACATATATTCCAGATTGTGGTTTTGCAAATTTAAACCCATTTTTTGTCAGAGCTTTTTCTGCAACTTCGAGCCTTGCTTTCCATAGATTTCGATTTTGTCTAATTATTTCTTCTTCGTTTTCTAAACAGGATAATCCAGCCATTTGGACAAATGGTGCAACGCAGGTTGTCGTGATCTGATTAAATTTCACAATTTTCTTAACAATATCTTTTGGCGCGATTGCATAACCTAGCCTCCAACCTTCCATATTAAACTCTTTAGAAAATGAACGAACTCTTATCGCACCCTCATATCTTGAAATTTTTGTAAAAGACAATTCCTTATATGCTTCATCAAGTATTACATGATTTCCTTTTTTATTTGCGTTTTCAATAACGTTTTTTATTGATTGATCAGTATAAACTGTACTTGTGGGATTAAGCGGATTGCAAATAACGGTTATTTTTGAATCAGGCATCTTGTGCGAATCAAACTGCCAATTACCCTCAAGCCCAGTTTCGATACCATGGAATTTCAAACCAAGCTGTTCGCAAGCTAACTGATAAGCAGGCCAGTATGGGCCAGGTGTAGTTACGCTTTCGTCTTTTTTTGCCAAAATATTTAATAATGCAAATATCAAATGTTTTGAACCAGGACCGACTACAACTTCATCAATATCGCAATTTTCCCGCTCGGCAATTTTTTGTCGGAATTCATTTATTCCAGCTCCTGAAACGTAACCGGATTTCGTTTCTTTAATTGATTTAATTGCTGCATCAATTGCGGGTTTTGGTGTCGGCAAATTAGTGTCTCCGATGTTTAGTTTTATTATCTTCCTGCCAATTCTCTCAAGCTCAAAAACTTTTTCAGCTAATTCGTAGAAAGTTACCATAGAATTTACCCAATATTTTTCCTTAATTTATCAAAAAATCTTTTAGCTTCTTCATAATCTTTTGCTTTGATTACGTGTTTTAAAAACTCCAACCGATTGGTTATCTTTTCAAGTTGAGCTAGCGAATAGCTATTAAAAAGGATTTCGGCTAGTAAGTGATCATCTTCTGATAAAAGCCCCTTTGCAATTGTTTTATGTCTTTTAAATGTCGTACCAGGAACTGCAGTTTTATCCATGCATGAAGCAAAAACTAACGATGAAGCAAACGGAGTAGTTAGTGAATAAGCCATCATCTGATCATGCTCTGCAAATGTATACTCAAATATTTTTACCCCCAACCTAGTAAAGAGATTTCTAAAAAATTCTTTAGTTTCTGGATCGCTTTCTTTTATTAGTACAGCATTTTCCTCTTTTAATGAATCCATCGTAGCAAAAGTTGGTCCGAACATCGGATGGACGGAACAGAACTTAAAACCAGATTTATTATAGAATTCTTCCAACCCGCGCTTAACCGAAGCAACATCGCCAATTACACAAGATTTTGGTAAATATCTGACTACTTCTTCAAATGCCTTAATTGTATTTTGCAAACTTACTGCATTTATTAGTAAATCAGGTGCAAATGATGAAATTTCTTCGATCGTATGCAAAGCGTTTGTATTAGTTTCTTTGGCAACTAATTCCGCTCTTTTTGAGTCATTATCATATACAGCGATATTAGTCCCATTTTCTTTAGCTAGTTCTTTAGCAAGAAAAGAACCCATCTTCCCGCAACCGATTATTGCGACTTTAGTTATCATTATATCGCCTCTTTGTAACATCCTAAAAACTTAAATGTCGGACTTTCTTTTTTGATTCTTTCTAATAATTCTGCAATTTTTTTATCCTTGTCACTTCCTTGGAAATCAACTAAAAACACAAACTTACCCGGGTCGTTTGGTACTGGCCTTGATTCGATTCGTGTTAAGTTTGTCTTACTTTCGTAAAACAGCTTAATTATTTCAAAAAGTGCTCCTGGCTTATGCGCTGTAGAAAATATTATCGAGCATTTATTACCTACTTCTTTACTGTAATCTTTGGATAATACAACAAAACGAGTAGTGTTTGAAGTATGATCTTCGACATTCTCCTTTAAAACTTCTAGATCGTATAATTCGGCGCATAATTTACTTGCAATTGCAGCAGCCCCGTTTGGTTTATCCTTTGCAACCATCATCGCAGCACCAGCAGTATCATAATACGGCCTTGCTTCTAGTTTATTTCGCTCTGTAAACCCGCGGCATTGTGCTAATGCTTGGGGATGAGAATACACCATTTTTATTTCACGATAATCTGTTTCAGGAGGTGCAAGTAAACAATGATGAACTGGAACCCGCACTTCGCCAACGATTTTCAAGTCATATTGTATTAGTAAATCATTTACATCATTTATCTGCCCAGCTAAAGAGTTTTCTATAGGTACAATACCTAGATCTAACTGACCATTTTTAACGCTTTGAAAAACTTCTGTAAAATCACTACATGGAATTGCTACGGAATTAGGGTCATGGGTTTTTACTGCCATCTCACTATACGCTCCATGTTCGCCTTGAAATCCGATTAACTTTAGATTTTCTTTTTGTAATCTTTTGGATTCAGACATTATTTCTTGGAATAACTTTTGTGAAAACGCATTTGAAATTAACCCCTTTGACTTTGATGAAATTTTGGTCATCACATCTTTTTCTCTTTGTTCGTCACTAACTTCATTTTTAAGTTTTTTTGTTCGTACAGCAATTTCCATCCTATCGCTTAGTAATTCCAGTATATCGCCATCAATTTTGTCTATTTTTTTCCTTAGTGTGTTTAATTCCATATTTATCACCTAAACGTAATTTTTTTCTTATTTTATTATTTATTTTATTGAGCATATAGATCGCAAATACAAATCTAGTATTGCAATAGCAACAGTATTTTCAACAATTATTGGTGCTCTTATTGCAACGCATGGGTCATGACGACCAAGTACACTTAATTTAGCATTTTTATTTGTTCGCACATCTATCGTGTCCTGTTCTTTTGAGATTGATGAGGTTGGCTTTATCGCAACCCTGCAAACTAATGGCATGCCATTTGTAATACCACCTTGTATGCCTCCAGAATTATTTGTCGTTGTAATAACCGACCTACCTTCGATCGTAAATGCATCATTATTTTGACTTCCCCTAGTTGCTGCACCGGCAAAACCCGAACCAAATTCAACTCCCTTAACCGCTGGAATGCTAAATAAGTATTTTGAAAGAACAGCGTCTACTGCGTTAAAAATAGGCTCGCCAATTCCAACAGAAAGTCCA
This sequence comes from Microcaldota archaeon, assembly GCA_038046765.1. Classification (GTDB taxonomy): domain Archaea; phylum Micrarchaeota; class Micrarchaeia; order Anstonellales; family Bilamarchaeaceae; genus JBBSVN01. Next base: position 43,845 of record JBBSVN010000004.1, read on the forward strand.
TGAACTTGCAGTTCGATTACACCGCCAAGCGAGTCGCCTTCTGATTTTATTTTCTCTATTTCTTGTTGCATTTTTGCGCTTAATTCTAAACTAGGACACCTAACGGGGCTTTTATATGTATTAACTAAAGCTTGTTCAAAGCTAGGCATTTTTTCCATTTTTATTTCTCCGATTTGTTTGACATATGCTGCAAATCTTACTCCTTTTTCTTCAAGAATTTGTTTTGCAATCGATCCTGCAATTACTGTAAGTGTAGTAATTCTTGCAGAAAGGAACCCACCACCACGAAAATCAAAAACGCCATTGTATTTGATTAGAGTAGTGTAATCTCCATGGTTTGGCCTTGGAGTAAATCTAGTTATTTCGTATGGTTTTGAATTTACGTCCTTGTTTTCTATTTCAAATACAATCTGCTCGCTGGTAACGACTCCGTTTTCGATACCTTGCACCAAACTAAATTCATCTCGCTCCCTCCTAGAAGTCGTAAGGTTTCCAAATGGTCTTCTTTTGTCTAAATCGACACGTATTTTTTCCATGGAAACTTTTGTTCCGATTGGAATTCCGGTCATTTTTATTCCGATTAGTTTTTCATGCGAACCTCCGTAAAGACGCACTTTGAACTCTTGACCAATTGGTGCAGTCTGGCTAAGCATTGTCGCACCCAATTTTCGCATATCACAAAAGAAATCAGGGTAAGATTTTGCAATAACTTCGGGATTTTCTATAATTGTTTGTCCATCCGCAATCATGCCAGCAATTGCACACGACATTGCGATCCTATGGTCATTATGTGGATCTATTTTCGCACCATGCAGACGAGTAACTCCAATTATTTCTAAAGAATCGGGTTTTTCAGTGATTTTAGCTCCCATTTTAGTTAATTCGGTGGCTATGGAACTTAATCGATCGCTTTCTTTTATTCTAAGCCTTCCTGCATTTTTAATTTTTGTTATTCCTTTTGCTTGCGTAGCAATTGTAGCTAATATCGGAACTAAGTCTGGAATATTACTTGCATCGATTTCTGTTGCAATTAATTCTGACCTTTTGACTACTAAGGAATCTTGTTTTTCTTCGATCTTAGCACCCATTCTTTTAAGAATCGAAATAATTTCACGATCGCCTTGAATAGACTGCACATTCAATCCTTTAATTTCAATTTCTGGACCAACAATAACTCCTGCAGCAATTAAAAATGCAGCTCCGGACCAATCGCCTTCAACAATATAGATGCCAGGTGATTTGTAGAATTGATTGCCTTTGATCGTGAATTTTCTAGGATTTGTTGGGTCGTCCATTTTAACATTTATTCCAAAATCATTTAGAGTTACAATCGTCATTTTAACATAAGAAAATGACTCTAAATTTCCTAAAATTTCAATTTCGCTATCTTTTTTGGCTAAAGGTAATGCTAAAAGAAGGCCGCTTATGAATTGAGAGGACACATCCCCACGAATTTGTATCTTTCCTCCGATTAATCCCCCCGCTATTTTTACAGGGGACAAATTAGAACGATCATCTATTTTTGCACCTACTTTCTTTATTGAATTAGTTAAGTCACTAATTGGTCGTTTTAGTAGTCCTGCTTTACCAGTTAAATTTATTTGATTATTGATAAGTGCGCAAATTGGAATCAAAAATCTTAAAGTTGTACCAGATTCATTGCAATCGATAGTTAAAATATCATTGATTTTTTTGAACATGATATTGTTGGATCCGTCAACTTCAATGCTATTTTCAGTATAATCAATTTTAGCCCCAAGAGCTCTTAGTGCACTAATTGTGGCAGATATATCACTGGAAAACAGTGGATTTTGTATTAAGGTTTTTCCCTTTGTTAAGCCGGCTGCAAAAAGAGCACGATGAGTATAACTTTTAGATGGTGGTGCAGCAATTGGACTGTTTTGAAGTTTTGAGTTTCGTACTAATATCTCCAGTTCACTCATTTTTTACACCTTTTATTAATCCTAAATTTATGGCTTCGCAAATTATTTGAGTTGTAACCTCTTGAGGCAATTTGTCTTGGGTTGAAATTATTACATCACAAGCTTCTGCATATAATCCTAATCTATTTTTCATTACTTTTCTTAAAATTCCTAACTTATCGGGAAAATTTACCAAGGGTCTGCTTTGATCCCCGATGGTCCTATTAACGATTGTTTCGGGTTTTGTATAAAGCCAAAAAACCAAACAATGTTTTTTTAGTTTTTCTACATTTTCTATGTCCAAAATTGCACCGCCCCCGCAGGAAATAACTGAATTCTGGGCGTGAGCAATCTTACTCATTTCTTCCTTTTCTAATTCCCTAAATTTTGTTTCACCATGAATTTCAAATATATCTTTTATTTTCGTTCCATTTATAGTTTCAATATTCTGGTCAACATCGATCAGTTTTAGGTTAGTTTCTTTGGCAATTAGCTTTGCTACTGTAGATTTACCAGAACCCATTAGACCAACTAAAGCAATATTTTGCGGTTTTGCATGTGCCTTAGCTAATACTTTTCGCATAATTTCTATAGGAGCAGTCTTACCAGTAAAAATCTCAAATGCTTTTACACCTTGGTAAAGCAACCATTCGCTTCCGTTGATAATTTTGCAACCTAGTTCGATAGAATCTGTTAAGAGTGCTGTCTTTTTGGAATAATTTGCATCTAAAACTACTAATTCTTTTGAGAGGAGTTCTTTTGGAATTAACTGGTCGAGCGTATTTGCTGTGCTAACAATTGCAACTGCATTTACTAAAGCTTGCGTTAAATCTGAACTAGATAAAGAACAATAATCGCAACCTAGCCTATTCGCAATATCTTTAGCTTTTTCAATTGTTCGATTCGCAATTACAACCTGTGCCCCCTCTGAAAGTAAACCTAACGCAGCAGCTTTTGCAGCGCCTCCAGCTCCAATTACAACGAATTTATTTCCGTTAATTTTTACCCCATTTGCTTCAAGTGCTTTGGTAACTCCTAGGACATCGGTGTTAAATCCATGGAGTTTACCATTTTCTATTTTTATTGTGTTTACTGCACCAAGTAATTTAGCTTCTTGATTTAGTGTATCGCATTTTTGTGCCATTTCTTCTTTGAACGGCGCAGTAATATTTAATCCTAAGATTCCTAAGTCTTTTGCAAGCGCAATAGCTTCATCCGCATTATTTGCAGCAATTCGTACGTATTTGGCATCTATACCTAATTCTTCAAGTCCAGCATTATGCATGTTAGGGCTAAGGCTATGTGAAATAGGATTACCCACAACTGCGTAAAGTTTCATGCTTTCTTGTTTCATGTCAATTACCTAAATTTTTTCTTAAGTTTTTAATCGCTTCTTCAAGTGTTTTTTTGTCGATTTGCCCATCGGCAGTTTCTTTACCCGAGGATAACGAAACGTAAGTACAAAAACTCCCTAAAAGAGGAGCAATTATTCTTGTAATTTTTCCCTTTTCACCCATACCAATTACAATTAATTTTCTATCCAAGTCGCTTTGATCAAGTAGCCCAATTAGCCTCGCATTATCCCTCTCGTCATTGACTTTACAAGCTATTTTTGCAATATCTGCTCCGTCTGTAAAGCACCAATTTATTGTTTGCTTTAATTCTTCTCTTGAAGGCGTTTTTTCATAGTTATGGTATGAAAGAATAACTTTGCATCGCCTCGCTTTAGCAGCTGCAATAATTTCTTGTTTTATTTTATCTTCAGATTCAATTTCAACATCGACAAAATCTGCTCCTTGTTCTATTGCTTTAAGTAGGATTTCTTTTCTTTGTTGCTCATTCATCTGATTGTTAGGCCGGCATGTCGCGATCATCTTAGTTTTTCCTTTACTTGAAAGCAGATTAGATAAGTCAGTTAGCGAAAGTTTATTCTGATCGAGCCTAAGTTCTGCTAAATCTAAACCTAAAAGTGCTGATTTACATTTTTCTAGTCCAACTTCAGCTATGCTAACACAGATCATAGAATTTCACCAATTTCTTCAATCGGAACTTCTTTCACAACTGATTTTCCAATCCCTTCTAAAAGCGCCATCTTAACATCAGTTCCTTTTTTCTTTTTGTCTTTGCTTATTGCACCAATTATTGCATCTTTTTTAATATAATCTAACTGCGTTGGAAGTCCCAATTTTTTCAAAAGATTTTCGATTCTATCCTTATCCTCTTCTTTTAATGTGCCTTTTTTAACGCAAAGCTTTGCATCATAAACTGACCCTATCGCAACCGCTTCTCCATGAGGTAATTTATGTACTTTTTCTAGTGCATGAGCGATCGTGTGCCCAAAATTTAATTTAACCCGTTCATTTTGTTCTAATTCATCTTTTTGAACAATGTTTACTTTAACCGAAATTGCATCGCCAATTACTTTTTCAAGTGCAATACGTTTCATGCAAATAATATCCTCCAAGTTCGACTCTAAGTATGAAAATAAATTAGCATCAGCAATTACTGCGTGTTTTACAATTTCCGCAAATCCGCATTTTAGGTCTTCTTTTGGAAGCGTTTTTAGAAGTTCTAAATCGCATAAAACGAAATTTGGTTGTCTAATAGTACCAATTAAGTTTTTGTATCCATTTAAGTTTACCCCATTTTTACCCCCTATACTTGCATCTACTTGAGCTAGAAGTGTTGTTGGAACAAAACCAAATTTTAAACCACGTAAATAGGTACTAGCAACAAACCCAGTTATATCGCAAACTACGCCCCCTCCAACTCCAACTATAAAAGTTGAACGCTCAACACCTAATTCTAGAAACTGCTCGTAAATATTCTCAACTGTCCTAAGGGTTTTTACATTTTCACCAGTTTCGATTTCAATTATTTGAAATCCGAATTCTTCGAGCTTGACGCGATGGTAATTTAACACATTTTTATCACTAATAATTACTACTTGTGCACTTGCATCTAGGTAGTCTTTAAGGTTAGATACGTCTTCGCCAATCGCGATTTGCGTACTACCCGTATTTGTAGTTAATTGTATTTTTTTCATAAAGAACTCCTCATAAAATTATCAAGCGCCCGAATCTTTTTAGTCATTTTTGTAAAATACGCTGGCGTGAGTGCCTGATCTTTATCGCAAAGTGCTTCTGGGGGATTTCTATGAACATCTACAATTAATCCATCTGTCCCGCATGCTACTGCCGCTAAACTCATCGGCTCGATTAAAGTTATTTTTCCAGTAGCATGGCTCGGGTCAACAATGATTGGAAGATGAGTTAATTCTTTAACTGCAGGTACTGCACTTAGATCAAGGGTATTTCTAGTGTAAGTTTCATGAGACCGTATTCCTCTTTCACATAGAATTACATTTGGGTTTCCTTCGTTTAAAATGTACTCTGCGCAGTATAACCATTCTTCGATTGTTGAATACATTCCTCGTTTAAGTAATACTGGTTTGTTTGCTTTACCTACTTCCCTAAGTAATGAGAAATTCTGCATGTTTCTTGTTCCAATCTGAAGTACATCTGCGTATTCACATACCCAATTTACATCTCTGGTATCTACTACTTCAGTTACGATTGGTAAACCAGTTACATCCCTTGCTTTTTCTAAGATTTTTAAGCCCTTTAATCCTAAACCCTGGAAAGCGTATGGCGAAGTTCTTGGTTTAAACGCGCCTCCGCGAAGCATATCCGCTCCTGCTGCTTTTACCGCGATTGCAGTTTCTACAGTTTGTTCTTCACTTTCAACAGCGCATGGGCCAGCGATTATCGTTAACCCTTCACCTATTTTTACATTGCCAACTTTTACGATTGTTCTGCCGCTTCCGTTTAAACCGGCAAGTTTTATTTTTTTAATATCAACCATTTTTTACACCTTGAATAAATTTTAGTTTTTCATTCCAATTTTTGTTTTCTCTTCAAATATAAAATATCAAAAAGCTAAAAAAATAAAGTTAACACTAAGGATTTTTTTAAAAACGCAACCAACACAAAAATTATTTTTTAAAATTTTTATTAAAAATTGTTAGTTGCACTCAATAGTTAAAACTAAATCTAAAATTAAAGCTGAAGCTATAGAACCAGTTTGCATTTCTTGCAATTTTATTTAATGACATTTTGTCTTCAGCGTTTATCATTGTACTCAACCAACTAAGTTTCTCCAATCTAATACCTTAGAACTATCCTTTTGGATTGAGGACAGATCGAGATCGGCATATTTCCTGATCTCGAGATATTAACACATTTTTACACTATTTATACAATATTATCCATAAAAGTATTTTTAAATGTTCCTGATTTAGAAACTAATTCTAGCTTCGCTTCGGGTAAAGCTATATTTTAAAACATTAAAGAGGTAAAATATTTTTATGAAGTCCAAAATTATAATTGAAAAATATTTCAAAGCACTCGAAACGGGAAATTATGAACAGATGATAAAATTATTCACACCAGATGCAGTAGTTCATTCTCCAGTATATGGTAATGTAAAAGCAAACGAATTTTATAAGAAATTATTTTCTGATACGTCTGAATCAAAAATTATATTATTAAATATTTTTGAAGGCAAAGACAACTTTACAGGCGCATGCCATTTTATGTATGATTGGAAACTTGCCAATGGAAAAGATATTTCTTTTGAATGTGTTGATGTATTCAAATTTTCTGATAGTGGACTTATCAAGGAACTTACAATTATTTATGATGCATCAGCGACTAGGCCAGCGCTCAAAAGGATAAATAAAAATACAGGTTAGTAATTATGAATAAATTTATTTGCCTAATTCGAGGAATAAACGTCAGCGGTCAGAAATTAGTAAACATGAAAGAATTAACTAAACTACTAGAAACGCTGGAACTTAGGAATGTAAAAACGTATATTCAAAGTGGCAATATAATTTTTGAAAGCGAACCCAGCGATTGCAAAGAACTTGAGAAAAAGATAGCTAGCATAATAGAACAAAGATTTGGTTTTTCTGTTAACGCATTAGTTAAAAGTAAAGATGGCTTTTTAGAAATTGCAAAAAATAATCCATTTTTAGGTAAGCCAAATATCGATTTGACAAAGTTGCATATTACTTTTTTGTCTAAATTACCAGCAAAAATACCGAAAGAAGAAATCGAAAAAGTTAAATCTAGCTCTGAAGAATTTCTAATTACTAAAGATGTCATTTATCTGTATTTGCCAGATGGTTATGGAAGAACAAAAATATCAAACAATTTCTTTGAAAAAAAGCTTGTGGTTAATGCAACAACTAGAAACTGGAAGACGATGATGGCATTAACTCAAATGATTTGAATTCATTTCTTTATTATCCAAATCATTTCTTGTTTTTCATCCTTTAATTTTTCTCCCTTAAATCCACCGTAAACAGTCCAAATCTTGAAACCCGCCATTTTAAGAAGTAATTCGAACTCTTTTTTATAAATGTAACAAAGCTGTATCTGAAGTTTTTTGTAAACTTGGCCTTTAGTATCAGTTAAAAAAGAAGTCGCATGGATTAACTGATTGATAGGTTCATAATGCGTTTGTTCTTGGTTTAGATACTTTATTCCCTTTATCCATACGACCTGTTTTTTTGTTTTTATTCCTAAGTTTCTTTTTGCCATTACAGTAAAATTTGGATAAAAGAAGTTAATTATTAGTTTTCCACCTTTCTTGAGATGCTCCTTAAAGTTCTTGAGAGTTTTAATCTGATCTTCGCTAGATTCAACATGATTAAATGCACGATAAGGGACAATAATTAGATTGTATTTCTTATGTGCATTGAAATTTTGCATATCTGCTTTCCACACCGTAGGTGCAAGACCCATGACTTGTGCTTTTCGATTAAGAACATCAAGCATCTTTGGAGAAATGTCTATTCCTTCAATGTCTACACCATTTTTAAGCAAACAGAGAAGAACCCTTCCAGTTCCACAAGCAATCTCTAATACCTTGCCTTTAGTTTTCTTTGCTTGTTTAAGATAGAACTCTAAGTCTCCCTGTGTACCAACATAAACGGAATCGTAAAATTCTGCAAATTTATTGTAATTTTTCATATAATTTAATCGAACATCAAAATTATTAACCGATGCTTAAATTATATTTTTCACAAACCCTTTGACATCACTTAATGCTTTTTCTTCTTCATTTAATTTTCCGTTTTTATCAATGTATTTTGTGTAAATATTAATTATTTTACTTCCAACAATTACGCCATCTGCACCGGCTCGAATAAATTCCAGTGATTGCTCTTTATTTGAAATACCAAAACCAACAAAAAGATTATTTTTTCTGTTATTTATTTTGGCCAAATTTTGTGCAAATTCTTTTACTGATTTGACAAATTTTAAACTTTCAATACTCGTACTAGTTCTTGCTCCTGTAGTTCCGGCAACTGAAACCAAGTATGTAAACAGCTTTTCTTTTTGAAGAATTTTTCTAGAGCGATCTATTTGGGTGTTAGAAGAAATCAAATTAACTATCGAAATATTGTATTTTTCCGTCAGATTTTCAAATGTTTTATCTTCTTCAAACGGCAGATCTGGAATAATAATTCCTTGAACTCCTACTTTGGCCATCCTCTGCAAGAAATTTTCCCTTCCATACGCATAAACAATGTTATAATAAGTCATGAAAACAAATGGAGTTTTGATGTGTTCTTTCCTTAGAGTTTCTACCATCGAAAAGATTTTATCTGTGTTTGCTCCGCTTTTAAGAGCACGTTCGCTTGCTCCTTGAATCGTTTTTCCATCTGCAATCGGATCTGAAAAAGGAATCCCTAATTCTATTAAATAAGAATAAGGCGCGAGAGTTTTAACTAACTTGTAAGTAAAATCCAAATTCGGATCGCCACAACAAACATAAGGAATAAATTTCATAGATTTTCAGCCTCGTTTTGCTCTAACTTTGAAATTCGATCAACATCCTTGTCTCCTCTTCCGGAAAGGTTGACAATAACTACAGAATCCTTCTGTGCAATCTTTGCAAGTTTTGGTAAGTATGCAATTGCATGAGCACTTTCAAGAGCAGGAATAATTCCCTCATCTTTAGATAGAGAATAGAATGCGGCAAGTGCTTCGTTATCATCTATCGAAACATACTTAGCACGTTTACTATCGTGCAAATTTGCATGTTCTGGCCCAATAGCAGGATAATCTAAACCAGCCGATATAGAATGTGTTTCTCTTACTTGCCCAAAATTATCTTGTAGTAAATAAGTAAGCGTCCCATGCAGTACTCCTTTCTTACCATCACCGCTTATTCTTGCTGCATGTTTTTTAGTACTAAGACCTAACCCTCCAGCTTCAACTCCGATCATTTTAACATTTTTATGTTTTAAAAAAGCGGAAAATAATCCTATTGCATTGCTTCCCCCACCAACGCAAGCAAGTAGATAATCGGGTAGCTTCCCTTCTTTTTCAAGAATTTGTTTTTCTGCCTCAACTCCAATAACTGATTGGAAATGTTTTACTATACTAGGATACGGGTATGGACCAAGCGCCGAACCTAAAATGTAATGCGTATCTTTGAAATTTGTCGCATAATCCCGAAGCGCTTCATTTACGGCATCTTTTAATGTTTGTGAGCCAGATTCGACAATCTTAACCTCTGATCCAAGCAATTTCATCCTATAAACATTAAGCGCTTGACGCTCGGCATCTACTTTGCCCATGTAAACAACGCATTCTAAACCAAATAACGCTGCTGCAGTTGCGCTAGCTACACCATGTTGACCAGCTCCAGTTTCTGCGATGATTCTTTTTTTATTCATGTATTTTGCTAAAAGTGCTTGACCAATTGTATTATTTATTTTATGAGCACCAGTATGTAGAAGGTCTTCTCGTTTAAGGTAAATTCTAAGACCAAATCTTTTACTTAGGTTTTCTGCAAAATAAAGCGGAGTAGGCCGCCCCGCATAATCTTTTAAGTAGTCCTCAAGTTTTTTATTAAATTCTTTATCTGCAATTGCTCTTGCAAAACTTTCTTCAAGCTCTTGTAGTACCGGAACTAGTAATTCTGAAACGTATTGTCCGCCAAATTCTCCGAAGTTTTTTTGCATTTTACAGAACACCTTTTAATTCGCGTATCTTTGCTTCTTGATTATCAGCTTTCCAAAGCGCAGATCCAACAAGTATCCCATTTGCTCCTGCAACCTTGACAAACTTTGCATCCGCATAAGATTTGATTCCGCTTTCGCTTATAACAGGTTTATTTATCGTTCCACTAGCAGCAAGTATATCTTTAGTTCGATTCAGGTCAACTTTTAATGTTTGTAAATCTCGATTATTTATCCCTAGAACATCTGCCTTTGTTTTAGCTGCTCTTTTCATTTCATTTGCATTATAACACTCGAGCAAAACATCAAGACCGTTCTCATGAGCTAAATCTATAAAACTGTTAACATCCAGATTTAATCTGTCCATAACTTTCATTATTAAAAGAATACAATCTGCCCCATAATGTTTTGCAGCTTTAATCTGGACTGGGTCAATTACAAAATCCTTAAATAAAACCGGGAGTCCCGTTTCTTTAGCAATAGCTAAATTGTTCAAATTTCCCTTGAATATTTTTGGTTCAACCACAACTGAAATCGCATCTGATCCACATTCCTTAAACCGCTTTGCTGTTTTTTCCACATCGATATTTTCAAAGGAGTATTCCCCAGCCGGTGAAGCATGTTTTATTTCAGAAATTAATATGAAACCACAATCACGTATTTTCTTTAGTAAGCTAACATGTTCAAAACTATTTTTAGTAATTTTTGCATCGTTTATATCGTAATAACCCGTCCGTACACTTTCTTTTGCGCATTCGATAAATTTATCTAGTATATCCATTAGTATCGCCTCAACATTTCTAATTTTTCAAGTGATTTGCCTGAATCAATTGATTTTTCTGCAAGAGTTACCCCATATCTTATACTACCTGCGATTCCACTAACGTAAATTGCAGCACCTGCATTAAGAAGAACGATTTCACGAGCTGGTCCTTCTTTGCAATTTAACACTTCTAGAATTATGTTTGCACTTTCTTTTCGATCATTTGCACATATTTTATCTAAACTTGAACGCTTAAACCCAAAATCTTCTGGCGAAATGGAATATAAATTAATTTTATAATTAGAGATTTCGCTTATGTTCGTATCCGCACTTATACTGATTTCGTCAGTATCACTAGAAACAATCAAGGTTTTTTCTGTACCAATTTCACGAACGGATTTTGATAATTTCTCCAGAAGCGAAGCATCGTAAACTCCAATGACCTGTCTTTTAGCATTTGCTGGGTTAGTTAATGGGCCAAGGACATTGAAAATAGTCTTAAAACCAAGCTCGCGTCTAGCTTCTGCAACGTTTTTCATTGCAGGATGATAAATGCGTGCAAAAAGGAACCCGATTCCGATCTCTTCGATTTGTTTTTCTACAGCTTTAGGTTCCAAATCAATCTTTACTCCAAGAGCTTCTAAGACATCAGAACTTCCGCATTTACTAGAAGCGGATCTATTACCATGTTTTGCAATGTTTACCCCTGCTCCTGCTGCAACAATTGCACTAGCTGTTGAAATGTTGAATGTATGATTGCCATCGCCTCCAGTTCCAGCAGTATCAACTAAATTTTTAACTTTTGAAGAAATCTTAACCATTTTTTCTTTCATTAAATTTGCAAATGCAGCAATTTCTTCGCAAGTAACATTTTCGATTTTTAATTCTGTAAGAAAGGTTGCAATCTGAGAAGGATTATATCGATTTTCAAGAATTTCTCTGAAGATTCTTATTTCTTCTTGTAATTGCAACTTGTCAACCATCTTTAGCACCATCTAAAAAGTTCTTAAGTATTTGTTTTCCTTCTTCGCTCATTATAGATTCTGGATGAAATTGAATTCCAAATATTGGAAATTGTTTATGTCTTAGTGCCATTATTACATTGTCATCTGTACTTCTTGCAATAATTTCTAAACAACTAGGTAATGAAAATTCATCAGCAATTAATGAGTGATAGCGCATAATACTTAGAGGATTTTTTATATTCTTGAAAAGCCCATTTCCATTGTGGTTTATCTGACTAGTCTTTCCGTGCATTGGTTTTTGTGCTTTTATTACCCTGCCACCAAATGCGTTAGCTATGCCCTGATGCCCTAAACAAATACCTAAAACGGGAATAGACTTTCCAAGTTCTAGAATAACTTCCTTGCATTTACCAAAATCACGTTCATTTTCAGGATTGCCTGGCCCTGGTGAAATGACAATTTTAGAATAATTCTTTTTCTTGATTTCTTCCAAATTAATTTGATTATTTCTGATTATATCTACCTTGCAACCTAATTCTCCTAGGTATTGATATAGGTTATATACGAATGAATCAAAATTATCAATTAACAGAACGTTCATATTTTTCTTCACCTATGGCTAAGAGTAATGGTTTTGCTTTTTGCTCGGTTTCTTCATACTCTTTTTGAGGAACGCTATCATAAACTATTCCCGCTCCCGATTGTATATATGCTTTATTTTTGTTTGAAAATAAAGTACGAATTCCTATTGCAAAATCCGCATTGTCATTTGAAGAGAAGTACCCAACTGCCCCGGAGTATGGGCCGCGATTAGTTTTTTCTAATTCTTTTATAATTTCAATTGCACGTATTTTTGGAGCACCGGAAACAGTTCCAGCAGGAAATATCGCTTCAAAAACATCTCCAGAATTTTTTCCTTCTTTTAGTTTGCCTTTTACAATTGAAGAGATGTGCTGGACATGCGAATACTTACTAACTTTCATAAATTCTGGAACCGATACCGAACCGATTGCTGCGACTTTGCCAATGTCATTTCTTGTTAAATCAACAAGCATAAGATGTTCTGCTCTTTCTTTTGGATCATTAAGAAGTTCTGTTTCAAGTCGTTTATCTTCTTCAACAGTTTCCCCCCGTTTTCTTGTTCCAGCTAAAGTAGCATAGCTCGTAATTTCTTGCCCTTCTAATCGAACTAGGTTTTCAGGACTAGAGCCAATAATTTGCCTCTCATCAAATTTCAGATAAAACATGTAGGGTGAGGGATTTATTGCCCTTAATTTTTTATAAAAAGAAATTAAGTTCCCAGAGTATTTTACTTCATATCGCTTTGAGAGTACAGATTGGAAAATGTCTCCGTTTCTTATGTGATCTTGTGCAATTTCTACATTTTCACAAAATTGTTCTTTAGTCAAATTACATTTTTTATTATACATTTCTAAAGGAGATGTGGAAAAAGAAGAATCTTTAACAGAATTTAGAATTTCATTTACTCGGTTTTCTTTTTGATAGACATATCTTAGAGTATTATTTAGATGATCGTAGATAATTACATCTTCATATATTCCGAATTCAAAATCAGGAAACCTCAGATCATTTTGAGTTTGTGCAGTAAACTTTTCTATATAATTTACATATTCAAAAGAGAAATAACCTACTGCTCCTCCAAAAAATCCCTTTTCTTCTAGAGATGTTCTTGGAATGCATGATTTTAGGTCTTTTATCGGACTAATTGTATCTAGTTCTTGCCCATCGACCGTGATTACTCCACGATTTAACTTTACTGTTTTTGTTGGAGAAAATCCTAAGAATGAGAATCTTGCCCTTTTTTGGTCTCCTTCGCTACTTTCAAGTAAGAAAGATGCACAAAAATGTTCATTTAGTATTGAGTATAAATCAGTTGGACTAACGTGCAAATCTAGATCTACTTTATGCAAGCCAAAGTAAATCCCTTTTTCCTGTATTCTGCAAATCTAGCACCTCAATAAAATTATTTTGATTAATAATCGAATTGCTGTCTAGCATATATTTAAACATTTGTGTACAAAAATATACATATGCTCGATATTCTTGAAAAATTCTTTGAAAATGCACGAGGAAGGAAACTTGTTGCTATTGAATTTTTACGTTTAGGATTAAAGGTAGATGGAACAGGTAAGATATATGTTGGTGAAATAGAAATAGCTCCCACTAAGATTGGTAGAGCACTTGGAGTTGACCGGAGAGTAGTAATAGAAACAGCAAAAGAAATAGCGAATGATGAGAAACTACTACAAATATTTTACAAACTTGAATCAAGGTCATTTATTGCGAATGCAGCAAAAGAATTTGGTTTTGATGTGGTTGAACTTAGAGCTAATCCAAAAGCAAAAGGAATTGTAGCAGAAGTTACTAAGATTTTAGCTGATTGCGGAATTGTTATTCGTCAAATTATAACTGATGATCCAGAATTATTTCCTGATCCTGTTTTGACAATCATAATTAATGGAAAACTTAATGCAAAAGTAGTAAAAAAACTGAAGGAATTAAGTTTTATGGAGTCATTGAAGATCAGATAAAAACGCAAACTAAAAATTTAGTCTAATTTATAGCATCCTCTGAATTCATGCGAAAGAAAATCAAGGCAAACACTTATCAATTTACCTTCCAAAACTTCCTGCAAAGATAATACCTGTAAAGCATTACTAACTATGGTTTCAATGTGGTGGCGAACAAGTATTTCTTTATTTATTGTTTGAGAACCGTTCCATCGCGCTGTAAGAATTTCTTTTAGTTTATCAACATCCAACTTAAGTAAATTTTCTAGATTATGAACTATAGATAATCCAAGGATATCAGGTAACAAAATACCTTGCATATGTAAACTAACCATAAAGTTAGGTTGATAAGAACCTAATTCAATAAAACTTCCACTGTGAAATGAAGATGCAACATCTTCAAGCAATATTGCGCCACTAAGATTTAATAAAAATTCTGGATCAGGATGAGACAGACTAACAGGTCGTTTCCATGCTAATTGATCAGAAAGCACATCCATGCTGCCATTAATTAAATTTCTATTAGGATAATGGTACACGCTACTTTGATAACCTATAAGAAAGCGTAAATGAGGCAAACCATCAAGAACATCTGCTTGTTCAACAATGATTAAACCAGCTAGTGCACGATTAGAATAAGTTAAACATAAATCATTATCACCAATGATTTTCATACCTTTATGGTCGGAAAATAAAAAGTGGAAATCATCTGATTCAATTCGATAGTGTAAAGCTAAAAACGGAGAAATCCGCCTTGTGATTGAATTTATTCGATATTCATAAGAGAATAATTCTTTAAATTCTTTAGCAAGTGCTTGAGGTGCTTCCCCTCTGAATTCGGCAGATTTTTCTGCATCGGCAAAGGGTTTAAGAACACGCGTTCTTCTAGAAGATTCATTAATTGCAATTTTTCTAAAAGCAGATATTCTTTGAGCTAATGGTAGTGCATAAAAAGCCTTGGCTTCTTGTATTTTTTGAAGACCTTTGTCCCGTCGATAATCATAAGCAGTTTTCGTAGCATTTTTCATAGTATTTATTATAGGTAGAAGTGTATATAAATATATCCTTTTTACCACAATATCAAATTAACCAACTTCTCCTTCCTTCACTTTTTCTGTTCTAATTTCTTGGTTTCCAGCCACGAGTTTCTTACCTTGCGCAAAAACAAAATTATCTTTTACCGTAATAGATACTTTGAAAAAATCGTCAATTGTAATCGAAGGTTTTGGCGTTTGTTTTGTTCCTTCCAAAGTAACTTTAGTCCCAACTTCTGCTTCTGTAAAAACTACTTCGACAGATGATTTATCCTCTGCAGCTAACACCATTCCTTGACTTTCAACGCCCCTTAAAAGCGCACTTGGAATATTTCGAAGTATCAAAACTTTCTTGTTAAGCAGTTGCTCCGGAGTATAATACTTAGCAATCCCTGAAACAATCTGAACAATTTTATCTGCGCCAAGTTGTACTTTTTCCACATAGAGTTTATCTGCGTTAGGATGTTTTTCAACGCTTAGTATTTGACCTACTTCTATGTCAAGATCTGAGAAATGGATAGATATGATAGGCGCAACTGTTTTGTTTAGATCCGCTTTAGCAACCAACTCCAATTTCTTAAAAATAACTTTCGGTTCGCCAATCTTATGACCTTTTTCAACAGATAATTTACCTAGACTCTTTATTCCCTGCTCTGGCAAACTAAGTTGTACGAATATTTCTTTAGAAGAATCAGGAACAAATGACGAAAATAAAATAGCCATATCTTTAACTTGATTAACTAGAACGTGAAGTACAGTATCTGCCCTTGCTTTATTAGTTTTAACTAACTCCCAAGGTTTATTGTCCTGGAAATATTTATTTGCGTTTTTAGAAGCGGACATTGCAACAGATACGCCATCTTTAAGTTTAAACTGATCCATCGAACTAGTGAACTTTTCGTAAAAGCCCTGTTGTTCTTCTAAGAATTTTTTATCAGCTTCGCTAATTTCGCCTTGAGGAACAATTCCATTAAAATTATTTTTAAGGAAGACCAAAGTACGATTTACAAGATTACCCAAGTTAGCGAGTAGTTCACTATTGTTCTTTTCAATTAGTACTTTTTCTGAAAAATCCCCGTCTTCAAAAGTTGAAACTTCGCTAAGTAATGTGTAACGAATCGTATCAAGACTATATTTCTCAATCAACTTAAATGGATCGACAATATTTCCTAGGCTTTTACTCATTTTCTGCCCTTCAACAGTTATATAACCATGGACAAAAAGTGTTTTTGGTATTTCTAAACCTGCTGAAAGTAAAATCGCTGGCCAATAAACCGCATGAAAACGAATGATACCTTTACCAATTACATGAACATCTGCTGGCCAGTATTTATTGAATTTTTCTTCGTCTTTACTGTATCCAATTCCTGTAATATATGTGCCAAGGGCATCGAACCACACATACATAATCTGATTACTATCGCCAGGAACTTCTACCCCCCAACCCTTAGCTCGTTTAACAGAACGAGAGATACTAAAGTCTTTAAGCCCTCCACGAATAAATGATAAAACTTCATTCTTTCGCGTTTCGGGTAAGATTTTAAGTTCGTCCGATTCAACAAGTTTTTCAAGTTTTTCCTGGTATTTTGAAAGCTTAAAAAAGTAATTTTCTTCTTCGATTGTTTCGAGTTTTGTTCGATGTTCGGGGCAAACTCCTTCAGGCAAATCATCTAATTCATAGAAGGCTTCACAGCCCACGCAGTATAAACCAGAGTATGTTTTTTTGTAGATATCGCCGTTTTTATCACATAGTTTCCAGAGTTTTTGAACCCCAGTAAAATGAGGCTCTTTTATCGAAGTTCTAAGAAAGGAATTGAATGATAATTTAGTTTTTTCTGCCATTTTTCTAAAAAGTTCTGCATTCTCCAAACAAAGCTGCGCTGTTGTAATACCCTTAGCTTCTGCAGCTTGGACATTTTTTAAGCTGTTCTCATCTGCACCAGTTACTAGAAAAACATCATTTCCAATTAGTTTCTGATAACGCGCAATCGCATCTGTTTGTATAAATTCTAATGCATGACCTAAATGAGGCGCAGCATTAACGTATGGAATTGCTGTTGTAATGTAAAATTTTTTCATAGGAACCACTTTCAAAAAATACACTTAATTTCGTATCATTTTTATTAAATCACTTTTAGTAATTATTCCACTTATATTGCCATCTTTTTTTATAAGTACCGCACCATAGTGGTGAAGCAAATTTGCAACAACTTCAACCTCGCTAGTTTCGGGTACAATTGGAAAACTTTCTTTCATTACTTCTGCAACTTTTTTTATTGCGACATTATCCTTTCTTTCCGCAAAATCTACAAACAAATCCTCGCTTAGACTTCCAATGATATTTTGTCCATATTTTACAGGTACTTGAGATATTGCCTTGGTTCGCATGATTTTAATTACTTTTTCAACTAGATCAGAGGAAGTCACAAATATTACATTTTTAGTTGCGATGTCTTTTGCTAATTTTCTTTTTTGGTCTTTGTTGATCTGATTATCCAAAGCCTCAAAAATTGCCTTTACTTTAGAATATGCGGGGTCGATATGACCTGATTCTAGTTTTGCGATTAGAGATTGACTTACCCCCGCTAGCTTTGATAATTCTGTTTGCGTAAGGTTAAGTTTTTTTCTTATTTCTTGAATTTTTTCAATGTCTTGAATGGTGATCACCTGTTTTAGCATTGAGCAGTGAGCTATGAGCATTGCCCAGTAAAGAGTAAACGCCTTTACTAGCTCCGATTAAACGCCAACAGTTCAATGAACCATAAAACGTTGCGACGTTTTATCGGTCGTCAAGTGCAAGCACTTGCCGATGCAGTGAGCCCAAACGTACGAATTCGTAGCTCCTTGCCCAAGGCCCAAAACTCATGGCTGAAATATTCTTAAAAGAATATTTATTTCAATAATATATTTAAATAAGAATATTTTTAAGTATTGCTATGGCAGCACAAACTAGAAGGATTGGAGTACTTACCGATTTTGGAAAAGATGAAGCACCGTATTTGTTAAGGTCAGCTATAAGAAGAACTAATAGAGATGCATTAATTGAAGATATTACACACGCAATACCTAAGTTCAATATTCTTTGTGGAGCCTGGAGACTTAGAAGAGTGGTTAGCGATCATACGCAAGAGCAAGGTTCAATCTATGTTGCAGTAGTTGACCCGGGAGTGGGTGGAAGAAGAAAGAATATAATCGTAGAGACAAAAACAGGCAAACTTTTAGTTGGACCAGATAATGGCTTACTCTCTCTTGCGTTTTTAGAAGAAGGTGTAGAAAGAGCAATTGAAATAAGAAATAATGAATTTACTTTTGTTCGTCAGGCGGCATCAAAAACATTTGCTGGTAGAGATGTGTTCGCTCCTGTAGCTGGTTTTTTGGCAAACGGAATTCGAATACAAGATTTTGGACCAGAACTAAAAGAAGATGAATTAACAAAAATAAAACTAAGTTGCGAATTCGCAGATAATAAAAGAAGCGGATGCCTGGTTGATATTGATGATTTTGGAACACTAAGAACGAATATGCCAAATCATTTAGCACATGAACAATTAGAAAGACCTGTCCAACTTAAGTTTTCCGATAGTGTTAGTCAAAATGTGTTTTATGAAACTCGGGTTCGCTTAGTTCTTGCATTCTCTGAACTACCAATTGGAGAATTGGGCATTTTACTCTCTTCTACGGGTTGTCTGGATATCGCAGTAAATCAGGGTAGTGCAGTAGAAAAACTAGGAATTGGTTTTGATAGAGTTGGACTAGATACTGGTCTAGTTCCGATAACTAGCGTTGGATTAAGTTTTTAATCACGGACGCTTGCATCTAAGGGGCAAGCTTCAGAAAATGAGATATTTGCTACACCATTAGAGTTATTTGGCCCAAAGGATATATTTTGCACTATAAGAAACAGAGAAGAATAATTCATGGAGTAGTATGTTGACCCACCATTTTCGATTAATCTCCTTTCTAAAATGCCACAAAGTGAATTTTTACGAGAAAATGCAGCTATTGCGGGATTAAATTGAGATGGAGGAATAAGGTAATCTAAAGTAAATCGCAAATCTCCTGCCTGAAATCTTATCGGGAATTCTTGTCCGACAGATAACTGAGTATTCTGGGATGAGCATATAGCTAAATATGGATTAAACGGTTGACAAACAAAAGCATCAGAATTAACATCAACTGCTACTCTAGAATCTACTGACGTTACTGCATCAGCTATCGCTGCATCCGGAATTCGCGCGTCCAAAATTCTTGCATCCACTATAACAGGAGCGTCTCTTTGAACAGCTGCATCCGGTATATTCGCATCAGGTAAAACTCCTGCATCTTGTCCGCAGGTTCTATTTATATTTACTGATGCATACCACGTTCCTGCGGGTTGCCAGTATCTATTTGAGCTTAACGTAAATGTATACGAAGATCCTAGATTCGGAGGTGTAATCGTTACCTGACCGTTTTCAAGCAAATCTGTTGATTCAAAAATATAACAACTAGAAGTTCGCAAAAAAGATATTCTAGCGATTCTTGTTATCGGATTAACATTTTCAAGTAATATTCCAAATACGTTTCTTGAACTAAAATCAACAGTGTAGATTTGGTTTTGAGTTAGAGTTGCCCTATTTAGGCTCGATCCGCAAGATAGTATTGAACCAGTTCGAGCAAATGTAGTACACATTGCATCAGCTAATTGGCTTGAATCGCGTAGAGTTGAATCTTGAATTTGCGCATCCATACTTACAATGTTTGCGTCCGGGTTTGCATCGGCACTCGCATCAATTACACCTGAATCAGGTAAGGGTGACCCGCATGTTTTTTTAAGTGAAAGTAACACACGTTCGTTAGCTCCTTCCTGAATTAAACCAGATAAACCATATTCTAGATTATATGGGCCAATTACTTCCTGGGCAGGTGGTGCACCTACTTGCAATAAGGTTGATCTAAGAATACTGCAACGCATAAAATCCTGATTCCATATACCGATTTCAATTAATGCAGTATTTTGAATAAAATCCACATTGGAAGCAGAAAATCCAACCAGTGCAGTATTATCTAATGCGAATAGCGTTCGAGTATTTGAGTATATCGATTGAACACTCGAACTCCAACAAGTTAAAGGAGTCAAATTTGCACTTGTCCAAGCGCATGTTGAACTAGCATCAACACTATTAGAATCACTGATTGCATCATCTGATAATTTTGTATCACCAATATTTTCTGAATTAGAATCAACTGATGTAATTGCATCTAATTTTGTTGAGGCATCAATTGGTCGGTACCCTTTTTCACTACAGCCGGCTAGTGATAAAGAAGCTGCAAGAAACGCATTTCCGATTCGGTTCTTGGCGATTATAGATTTATCCCTAGTAGAATCGATTGAATTTACATCTCTTTTTCGTGCAAAATAATCTAAAAGTTTCATAAGTTCACCTTGAAAACGAATCATTAAACATTATTCTAAAACTTCTTCCATTCTGATTTTTTTATCAGCTGTTGTAGCTTTTTCGCCTTCTAGAGCAAGAATAACCTTAGCTGGTTCGCGAGCTTCCTCTAACTGTTTTTCTAAAGCTCGCTTTTGTTTTGTGGCTTTAGAAATTTTATATAAAAAAGGAGAAACAAATACCCACATCATTAAACTAACTAGGTATGGTACATTTTTACCAAATATTAGAAGATTTAGTGCAGCGTTAACAAACACAACTGCAAGTGCCGTAACTGCTGCAGTAGTTGATTGACGAACTAAGGTTTGTAGTTTTTTTTCTAAATCTTTAACCTCCGTTGTCTTAAAGACAGATGCTTCGAGATTTCTTTCAGCGCTAATTACTAAGGCAAGTTGTAACTGTATTTCTTGGCGTTTCGCACGAAGAGCGTCTAATTGTTCCTTTTGATTTCTAGTATCACGTAAAAGTATGGCAATATCAGAAACTTGTCTTGTTAATCGATCAATATACTCTTTCAATAAAGCGTCGCTTGAAAAAGGTGCCAGTTCTTTTCTCATTTCTTGTAAAACTAAAGCTTCTGAAACGCAAGGAAGATTTTTTGCAGAGTTTTCTGGAGATGGGGATGGGTTTTGTACTGCGAATTTATCCTTAGATCTTTGAAATGAATGGTAAGGTAAAATATTTGCAAGGTTGAGGCTAGGAGTATTCGTTCTTGTTGAAATCCGATCTTTTCTATAAAAAATGAGACTTTGCATTATTTTATTTTATCTGCTAGGATTTTTAAATGTTGTATAAAATGAAAAAATAGTTATTTGAACGGATTTGTAACTTTCAACCCATGCAACTTAGAAAAATCTCGTTCATTTTCAGTGACAATTTCATTGACAAAATTACTTTCCATAGTCGCAGCTAATAAGGAGTCAAAAAAGTGTAAACCATAGTTAGAGGCAAGATGCAATGCTTCTACTACCTCCTGTTCATTATAAGCTATTATCTGATAAAGGCTTTTAAGCTGTAAAACATATATTCGTACCTGATTATAGGATATCGAAGGTCTTGCCTTTTCGCAAAGAACTCTGGAAAATTCTGCAAGATTTTGAGCACTTATTAGTCCTTCACCATTTTCGTCTAGTTCTTTTAGAACCTTTTTTGCAATTTCGTGCTTGATAGGGTCACTATTATCATAGGCATAGATAAGAATGTTCGTATCAATCAGTTTTTTAGTCATAAATTTCATCTCGTGATGTATAAGCTTTGCCCTTAAAACCTAAATTTATGCCCTTATCAATAGTTTGAAAAAATTGTTTTCGAATCTGTTCTTTTTTTTCTTTTTCCCTTAGTTCGTCCAAAGCTTGTTGTATAACTGTACTTATTGAGCCTTTTTTAGATCCATATTTTTCCTGAACCTGTTGACGAAGAAATATTTCATGTTCCTCATCTAGAGTGATATAAACATTACCCATAAAATCACCAAACATATTTAAATATACAATACATATTTAAATATCTTTCTACTATAACGTTATCTCCTTTGTCTTTCAAACATTGATATGACTTCCCTAGTCGTCGTTATATCTGCAACAGACTTATCATCCCTTAATCTTTGCATCCTGGGAAACCTTAATGCATATCCTTTTGTCCCTTTACTTTCTTTACTATCCATTCCACATGTATGATTTGATGAAACAGTTATTTCATCAAAAGCAACTTCAACAATATACTTTGGTTCAACCCAATAATCGGGAACTAGTGCATCTGCAAAGTCCAGATTAGCTGGCGGTGTCTTTGTTTTTATCTTGTCCAGAGTTTTTCTAAACTCTTTCATCTCTTGTTCACTATAACCGGAACCAATCTTCGCAACAGTCTCAAGACGATTTGTGTCCTCATTATAAACCGCAACAAGAAGCCCGCCAAACTCAAACTCTGCCCGACTTCCTTTTCCTAGGAAATATCCGACAATAACCGCGTCAACTGTATCAACCGCTTTTCCATAAGATTTTTTCAGTTTTATCCAGGCAAATTTCCTTTTTCCTGCAGTATAAGGAGAATTGAGGTCTTTTGCCATAATCCCTTCCAGACCCTTGTCGATTGACTCTTTAAACATTTTTTCTAGGTTTGAAGAATCATTAATCATACGCATTTCAGATAGTTTAAGAACACCAGATGGAAATGTTTCTTCAAGAATTCGTCGTCGTTTTTTGTAGCTTTCAAAAGTAAGGTCTTGCCCATCCAGATAAACTATGTCAAAACAAAAAACGTATAGTGGCAATTCCTTTTGTGCCTTATCAATCCCATATTTTCTTCTTCGGTGCATAGTTTCCTGAAAAGAATGGAACCGTTTTTCTGATTCATTATAAGCTAGTGCCTCACCTTCAAAAATTATCTCGTTAATGTTAAGGTCTTTTATAGATGCTACTACCTCTGGAAGCATATTTGTTATATCTTTCAGGCTTCTTGAATAAATTCGAACTTCGTTGTCTTTTTTGTGGCATTGCATCCGAAAGCCGTCAAGCTTAAACTCTACAGCACACTCCCCAATTTTTTCGATAATTTCCTCGGGATTAGATAAGCGCTCAGCTAGGGCGGGCATCAGAGGCTTGAATGGCGTTACTTTGAATTTATCGATTTTTTCCGGATAAGAAAAGAAAACTTCTGCAACATAACCTAGGTCAGCACAAACATTAAACGCACGTTCTAATGGTTCGCGAAGAGATTTATCCCCCACCGAACAAACCGAAAGCGCATCTAAAATAGTTGGATCACCAACCCCGAGCCTAAGCCTACCTAGAACAAAACGAATAATATATATTGAATCAGCTGGATTGCAATTATTCAGTAGTTCCACAAGGTGTTTGATTTTAAGTTCCTGACTCCCAAGGCCAGCAGTCCCGGCAATTTTATAAAAGGAATCATAAACGTACAAAATATCAAGATCTTTAGCACTAAGTGAAAGTTGTTTTTTTTCTTTTAAAAGTGAGGCTGAAGTAAGACCCAAATCACCAGATTTCTTGTAGTTTTTTTCTACTTCGGTCTTTGTGTAACCGCTAGCTGAAGCAATCGCAGCAATAGCAAATTTTTCGCCAAGACCAAGTTCAATTCCCAAATAAGGAGGGGCAAGAATTCCCTGAACAATATAAACTAATTTACGTATTTCATCTTTTTTTGCATTTTTAAAAAGTTCTGCAAGAATATCCGTCATCTCCAACCTGCCACTTTTTGATTCGATTTTGGAAAAGGCATTTGCAACATCAGTAAAAAGCATGAAGATAATTAGAAGAGGGTGTTTTAATTATTAACTATATTTGCAAGGGAATGAAAAGAGATAAAAAAGTAAAATAAAAAATTATAAAAAATAAAAAAATATTACTAAGAACAGAGACCCTGTGTTCCAGACTTTATTGCAGGTGCACCATTTATCGTACATCTTAGGTATAAACCAGTGGTTTTATTTCCTGCATCACAAGTTGTTGTATTATCAACTAAACAACATTTTGTATCAGTTTGTGCCTTAAGAATTGCAGCACTTGTAGCCGTACAAGTAGCATTATAATTTTGCTGCTGTGTCGAATCAGTTATTGCTTTTAAAAATGGAGGATTATCAAAATCAATACCAAAAGACGTATTTAGAACATACGCAAAAGACAGTGCAATTACAAACAAGGATAACGCTAAAAACATAGGATTATGTTCCAGATGATTTCCCATTACCTTGGACATGCCATTAGAACTCTTTTGTTTGGAGGATTTAGAGTTCGTTTCACTATTCCCTTTTATTTTTAAATTTTTCTTTCTAGTCGCCATACTCTACAAATATTCGTTATAAGTATTTAAATATTTGCATAAGATTTTAAGTAAAAATCACATAAGCACTAAACTAATAATCAGAAAACAAAGGAAAAGAAATTGGGGGAGCCGTGATAGTCAGTCTTGAGTCTCCAGTTTATGTTTTGGAAACGAAAACATTTGAACACAGATCACCGGCTCCCAAAGCCGACAGTCTACCAGGTTAGCCCACTCCCCCACGTAAATAATAAATTAAATGGAAACAAAAGTAAATAAAAAACTAGGCTTTTTTGATTATGCTCAAAAAGCTAGAAAAATATACTGGAAAAATACATCATTTTCTGAAGTTTAGGCCAACTCGGGATTTACAACTTCAACCGAAGCACGTTTACTCTTGCTTCTTCGAGCTTTCTTCGTTTTAATCTTTTTTACCTGCGCGATAACGGAAACAGGGTTCTTTTGAGAATTTCCCTTATTCAGATCAATTTTCTTAGAAGTTTCTTTTGATGCAACCAATTCTTCAGAAGCAACAGAATCGGATTTGACCTTAGGCTTATTTTTTATAAGTATATAATAAGAAACAAAGGCGATTGCAATAAAGACTAATACAGCAGATAGGGCAATTGCGCCAGTAAAGTCAGTTTGTGTAACCTGGGTTGGCACTTGCGATCCCCCATCAACTTTAACCCCAGGAGTGATTTTTGCACTTTTAGCCAAAGCAATCGCTTCGTTAGCTAAAGAAATAGATTTTTCGTAGTATTGGGATACTAAAGCAATCTTTGAAAGAGAAAGTTTCACATTGGCATCAGATACATCTGACCCATTCTTTTTTGCAATCTCAATTTCTTTCTGGGCATTATTAATTAAATCCTGTGCTGTTGCAGCTAATTTTGCATCAGATAAAATAACTGCCGGAACATAGGTGTCAGAAACAACAGGAGAAATTACAGATGAATTATCCGCAGTATTATTTATTGATTTATTAACAGATACATTAGTTTGATTAGCAACCATTATGTTGGAAGTATTTAGATTAGTGGAATTATTGGATGTTGATGCATTATTAGAAGATAAAGACAATAGGTTAGAATCTGCAACTTGCTTACATGCAGCATAATCAAAATAAAATTTTAATGTTTCTGGCCTCTGATAACCAGCTAGTGAACCGTCGACTTCGTAATTTCCAGAGCGTGTGAGGTTAACTTGTACACCACCAGTATAATTGGAAAGCTGACCTGAAACTTCTCCAACAAAAGGACTTACAAGAACTACGCTAATATTTGCATTTGCAATTTCATCCCCCACAGATGTTGCATAGATCGTAAGTAAACCTTGGGGGCAAGTAACGTTTTGTTTTAATGTCAATGGTCTAATAGATGTCCCTTGATTATCGCTGGACCAAGCAAAGCCAGCATAATTGTAACCAATAGAATACCCAAATGCTACAAGTAAAATTCCTGCAGATAGAGCAATTACTAAAAATATTGGTATAAAATGTCGAAATTCCAAAATAATCAACCTGTTTAATTTTTTTAAATTTTATTTTATTTTTTCTTATTAAATGATTTTTGATAGGACTTAACTTTTACAGATATTATTTTTTCTTTTTTAAAGAATTTAAAGGAAACGTAAGCCAAAACAAATATAACAACTATCAAAAGAATAGCTGCCACATTAAGTTCTTTTGATTCGAGTATAAACGGCTCTGAATTTTGCAGTACCTCTGCCATATCAAAAACACCAGTATTACCTTGGATTTTTGCACTGTAATTACCGGAAATAGCAAGACTAATCTGACCGGGCATTTTTACTGTATATAAAAAAATCATTTTGCTTTGCAGCAAAGATTTTGCAAGCTCAGAATTGATTTGTTTTTTTGTTAGATCTAGTGCTTCAGGATTATTTGATACGCCAATACCCGTAGGCAATTGATTGACAATCGAAGTATAAAATGAAGAAAATTTATCTGTTGGAAGCCTGGTAATTTTTGCTCGATAAACATTAAAAGGAAATTCGAAAGCACTTGAAAAAGTATAATAAGTATTATCTGGAATAAGCGAAGTTTGAAGCGTTAAAGTATTATTTGTAAAAGAACAATTACTGGTTTTTTGACATTCACTTTGCACTATTGAAGTAAAATTCTCATAGCCTTCCACAGAATTTGTTTTTGTAATTTGTGAAAGTTTTGAAGTACCATCAGCACTAAAATTTTGCAGATATGTTTGTGAAATGCATCCAGATAACAGAACGATCGTAAAAACAATAGCGAATAATAAATTTTTCATAAACAGTACGACACTGATTTTAATTTTAAACCTTTGCATTTGTTACATCTCATTATTTACTACATTTTTGCGTTTCTCTAATGTATTTTCTTATTATATACCGCCCAAGACGCGACACAAAAACAAATCTTATGGTCGCGTCAGTCGAATTATTATATCGGAAACAAACCATTAAATTTTGCAATAACTCTTTTGCGAAATTTATAAGTGTCGGCAAATTTGGCATAAGCTAGCCAACCTTCCAAACTTTGCAAAACTTCTGATCGATTAATTTCTCCTTTTTCATATTTCTGCTTAAATTTTTCTAATCGTTTCCATATTCTTCCTGAATTACTTTTCTTTAACAAACGATATTTTGGAAATATCCTAAAACCTAAGAAAGTTACTCCTCTTTTTATCGATATTAATCGGGATTTTTCAGGATGCAACTCGAGCATCAATTTTTCCTTCAAAAAAATATTGAGTTCATTCTTCCATTTTTGCAGAATATTTTTATCTCTGTGTAGAATTACAAAATCATCAACATAGCGAATGTAGCATCTTGCTTTCAATTTATGTTTTACAAACTGATCAAGTTCGTTGAGATAAACATTTGCAAAGAATTGAGAGGTTAAATTTCCAATAGACATACCTTTTCCTTGAACTGGATTCTTGTAATTTTCCAATATTTTTCTTATTAGCAAAAATACAGCCCGATCTTTTATCTTTCGTTCAATTATGCCCAGTAAAACTTCATGATCTACAGTGTCAAAATAATGCCGAATATCAGCTTTAAGGACATAACCAATTACTGCATTTTCAGAGCTCTCTCTCTCTCTTCAAATTTTTGGTGGTTAAGTGTGGTCTTTCTCAAGAATTGTTCAAACCGATTAATGGCGTTGTGAGTTCCTTTTCCTTTTCTGTTTGCAAATGAATCAAAAATAAAATCTTTTTCAAAAATAGGGGAAAGTATATTACATATTGCATGGTGAACAACCCTATCCCTAAAGTAAGAAGCACTTATCTTTCTTGTCTTTGGATCTCTTACAATAAAGGTACTTAGTGGGGAGGGCGAATAGGTAAACTTTTCTAATTCGTTACTGAGCTTGATTAAATTCTGCTTTAAATCAGATTCAAATTCTATTACGTAATCCTTCAGGGTTTTCCTTTCCCTTGCCTTTTTGAAGGCAAGTTGGAGGTTTTCAATGGAACATATTTGAGAATACAAATTCTTGTAAACTTTCATAGATGTCAAGTCCCATGGGCTGTAAGCCAGAGTCATTTCGTAACCGTTGTCGTGCCTTCTGTTGGCATTGACATTCTGCCTGTTGATGTCGTTCCTGTTGAAGTTACGGATCAAAGGGCGCAGAGGTAACCCATCCACTCTAGCAAGCTGCAATTAGATTGCAGATTGCAACGGTGCCTAGCACCAACACCACAGTTTCACGTTTTCATCAAGCTAGACTACTTGGTGTCACTGTTGAATTTCATTGAGAAATATTTAGATTTCAAAATAGTGAAAATTTCTAAAGATTTTCATTCATGTCTAACTACCAAAAGGTAGCTAGCACTGTGGATGAGTGTGTGGCCCTAAGCTTACAACCTAGGGAAAAAGATAAAGAAGGTTACTCTTTTATTTCTAACGCTTTGATTAGTCTGCTCAATGCTTCAAGTTTTTCTGGCCTTACGGTTTGAGCAATATCACTTAAGCTTGCATTAGCATCTTCAACTATGGCTCTAAAGGCTTCAAGAGTTACTCCTTTTACTAAAATGCCCTGATTTTCAGGCGCCCGAGCAACCTCAATTTTCGGCGCTGCCTCTTCGAGGCCAACATACGCCACCCCGTAACCGTTGTCGTGCCCCCTGTCGGCACTGACACCCTGCCCGTAGATGCCGTACCTGTCGAAGCCACGGATCAAAGGGCGCACTCCTACACCAGAGATTCTGAATAACCATCGTTTTTCTGAATCAGAAAGATTATCAAAAAGTTCTTTTGAGATTTCTAATGGAACTCTAGTTTTTTCATCTACTTTTCCAGCAGTACCTGATTCTTGAATAAACCCTTCAAGAACTACAACTGATTTTGGCAGAATAACTACTCTTTTATCATTTACTTCAACCTGCTCTGGATCGATAAATAGACCTACTTTTGCTCTTCCTATTGCCTGCTCTGGAATAGATGAAGCAGGCAATATCCACTCTCTTCCTGCATTATCTTTATTTACGTCAACTACATCAATTCCTTTTCTAAATTGACCGCTTTGTTCTGGGTATACTAAAACTTCTCTTGCCCAAGCAGCATAATACCCACTTGGCAATTCTTTCCATTTTTCTGAACCAACTAAATAATCATCATGAAGAACGTGTGATGGCAATCCACCTTTTTCTTTGACTGCTTTTCTGGCTTCAAGCCAACTTAAATCTTGACCAGTTGGAACAATTACTTGTCTTTTTTGAACTTGAACTGTTGCACTCATAAATTTAACACCTCTAAAGTTGATATTCTTAGTAAATATATTGTGCACCGAAGTATTTATAAACCATTCTTTTACATTAAAGTTAACTAAATTGAAAAGATACTTTGGAAAAATCAATAGCGAATTAACAATCACAAACATTTAAAAGCGTGAGAACATAAATATCGCCATGACAGAAATCAAAAGAAGCTTAAAATGTTCAAGTTGCAACAGTGAGTCAAGTATATACATAAGCACAGAAATGAATGTTTCTGAACTTTTAATACACGGTAAATGCCCTCGATGTGGCAACTCGCTTCAGATCAATTATAATTTAATTGAGCCTGCAACAACAAACACACCAACAACTACAAAAAGCACTAATGAAACTGGTTCAGCAAACCAAATGCAAAACCTTGATGAAACTCTTTTTGACCCGGAGTTTCCAACGCAGAGTATAAAAGACTTAATAGAGGGAGAATAACCTCTATGAAAATTTCTTATCTTTTATCTAGAGATCTTGCAAAAAGAATGCTTTTAGTGCATCCCCCAGAACCAAAAAAGGAAATGCTTATTTCAAATGTTGATGAAGGAATTTACCTTGGAAAAACCCGATTTCTTGGAACGCCTGTTTTTTGGGATTTTAAAAAACTAATCAACCCACATATAGGGATAGTTGGTATAAGCGGATCTGGAAAAAGTTATTTTATAAAAAGTTTTCTTACTCGTGCAGCATTAGTTTGGAGAAGTAATGCGATTATTATTGACTGGGTTGGAGAATATAATAAATGGGTAAAACAAGCAGGAGGGTTAGTTATCGATTTAGGAAAAGAAAAACTTAACTTACTTGATTTAGTTGGGCTTAAAAAAAGTGACAGGATAAAACAGATAATGTCGGCTTTAGATATACTTTTAGAGCTTAAAACTTACCCAAATGAACGGGATGAAATTGAAGCTGGACTTGAAGAGATATATGAAAAACAAACAAAACCTAAATTAAAGGATTTAGTAACGCTTCTTGAAAAAAGAAAAAATTTACGCGCTTCCAGATTAATAAAAAGATTCACAGTTGAAGGGAGTGATTTTTTTGCTGGAGATAGTACATTTGACATAAAAAAACTCACAACTTCCGGGTTAGTTTGCCTAGATTTACATAACTTGCCTACTGAAGAAATTCGTTCATTAGCCGGTTTAACCGTTTTACAGTATATAAAAGAAATAATGCGAAGCGAAGGCGCAACAGACGAGAAGGGAATTAAACTTTTTGTCGTTTTAGATGAAGCTTGGAAGATTGCGCAGGATGAAAAAAGCGATGTCATAACAATCGTAAGAGAAGGGAGAAAATACAATTTCGCACTAATTGTTGCAAGCCAAAATCCAAACGACATGCATAAAACGATATTTAGCAATACTGGCTCGATGATAATTTTAAGGCTAGTTTTAAAGGAGTTTAGGGATTATGTAAAAGAGTCTATTGGCTACGGAGATTTTATCGATGATCAGATATCCAAATTTGGTGTAGGTGATGCTGCAATAAATATGATATTTGCCCAAAGGCAGGCTAGGGCCCAGACATTTCTTTTAAATAAGATAGATGGTGAAGAACCATTATTTTTATTTAAAATACGAGGTGGGGATATGGAGATCGAAATTGAAAGAGAACAACTAATAAAAATGCTTTATGAATTACAGCTAAATGAGAGTCAGATAGAACTAGTAAAGGCAGAATTTGAAAGAAACGATGGAATTATGGATGCTGAAAAGATTGTTTCAATGCTTGAGAAGTTTGGATATGCTAAATCAATAATAATGTCCCTCTTAAGGCAACTTGGCATTGATGAGAAAAACTTAATAAAGGTATTTTCATTAGTAAAGATGAGAAAGGCAAGAAAAGGAGTAGCAAACATAGTTTTGGACAAGGGTTAAGCACATGGAAGGGGAAATAAAAATTAGTGCAAAAAAGAAGAAGAAACTAAATGAACTAGCTAAGACACTGGGGGATCTTGGATTTACTAAGATGAATTTTTCAAAGGATAAGATAGTAGTGGAAAAACATAAAGATCAACAGACGGATTACCGTATGATTTTTGGATCTGACGCAATAACATTTATTTATACAATACCTGAAAACAAAAAGAGCAAGATTGTAGAATTTGAATTTCTGCCACTGTTTCTAAATACACTTACGATTGCAACTGATTTTTACGAACTTGATTCTAAAGATATAATAAATTATATTCAAAAAATATGGGCAGAACTTGGAAAGACCATGGACAAAGATATAATTGAAATTTCAAGCGAACTAAATGATACAAAAACAAAGCATTTTGAATTACAAAGAAAGTATTCGGATCTGCTTAGGTCTAGCGAAGAAAATGCGAGAATACTAATTGAATGTGAAAGTAAAAGAGATGAATTGCAAAAAAGAACCAGTCAACTTGAAAAAATAAGCGACCAGACATTAAAAGAAGAATTATATAACTGGATAAAATTGCATGGCGGGAGCATAGATATGATGCAATTTTGTAAAAGCTATAGTATAGCAACGGCACGGGCTGAAGAGGGAGTTATACTTCTTGTAAAAGAAGGATATATCAGAAAAAGAAGCGAGTAGATTTTTATGGGAGAAGAAGAAAATAAGTATTATGATTTTGCATTACTAAAGAATTACTCTAAGGAAAGGAAATTTATCATTCTAAAAACCCTTAAAAACAGTTTTTTAGATATGTTAAATATATTTAAGAGGTAGCATTGAGCAATGTGCCGTGAGCTTTGAGCACGGAGCAAATTTTAGTTCTGTTCATTGCATCGGCAAGTGCTTGCACTTGACGAGCTAGTAAAGGCTTGTGCTCTTTACTGGACAAGGCCCACTATGCAAGGCTAAAACATGTGATTAATATGCGCGTTTTATTAATAGGTAACGGAGCTAGAGAGCATGCCATCGCAGAAAAAATATCTGCTGATGCAGAACTTATTACAATAATGGCTAAGAAAAACCCAGCTATTGCAAAACTTTCTAAAAAGCATTTTATATGCGATATAAACAACCCGCTTGAAGTTAGCGCTTGCGCAAAAGACCTTGATATTGATGTTGCTTTTGCTTCTCCTGATTCTACGCTTGCTAACGGAATAACTGACGCATTAGATAAAATCGGAATAAGTACATCTTCCCCAACTAAAAGCGCGGCCAGAATCGAATGGGACAAAGAGTATATGCGTTCACTTATGAAAGACAATAAACTTAGCGGAAGGGTTGAACACGAAATAGTACACAATTTGAAAGACGCGAAAGAAGTAATGACTAGGCTAGGGAATGTAGCGCTAAAACCGATTGGACTCACAGGGGGCAAGGGAGTAAAAGTAAGCGGAGATCATTTTACAAATATCCAAGGAGCGCTTAGTTACGCAAACGAAGTACTGTTAAAGGACAAGAAACTTTTAATAGAAGAAAAAATAGAAGGCGAAGAATTTAGTTTGCAGGTTTTTAGTGATGGAACCCACATTTATGATATGCCGCCAGTCCAAGACCATAAACGAGCTTTTGAAAATGATTTGGGAGATAACACAGGCGGAATGGGTTCATATTCTACTGGAAAATTACTTCCATTTATAGAACAAAATGATATTGAACAGGGTCGTAAAATTTTACAGGAGATAGTTCACGCAATGCGAAAAGAAAAAAACTCTTTTAAAGGCGTAATGTATGGCCAGTTTATGGCATGTAAGGGGGGGGTAAAGGTAATAGAAATAAATGCGAGATTTGGGGACCCAGAGGCAATAAACGTGCTAGCGTTACTTAAGAATTCATTAACAGATATGTTTCTTTCTATTGCAGATGGAAATTTAGAGAGACCGGAATTTTCTGACCAGTCTACCGTAGTAAAATATTTAGTTCCAGAGGGTTATCCAACAAAACC
Source organism: Microcaldota archaeon (assembly GCA_038046765.1). Lineage (GTDB taxonomy): Archaea > Micrarchaeota > Micrarchaeia > Anstonellales > Bilamarchaeaceae > JBBSVN01. Next base: position 76,953 of record JBBSVN010000004.1, read on the forward strand.
AATCGCAGATAGTCCGCTACTAATCGATGAACAAAAAGTTTTAGCATCGAATGCAAAATTATATTATGCAAGCGTTTATGAAAAAGACAGCGTAATATACACTAGCTCATCTAGAGCCATTGCAACGCTCGGAATCGCAAATACGCTTGAAGAAGCAGAACAGAAAGCCCAGATTGCCTGCAATGCAGTAAAAGGTAAGGTTTGGCATAGGAAAGATATAGGTACTAAAGAACTTGTAAATAAAAGAATTGTACACATGAAAATAATTAGACAGGGTGCAGGTAGCGATGGGCAATGAGCACGAATACGATTTAGAAAAAATGAAGGAACGAACTAAAAAAGATATTGATAAACTAGTTGGTATAATAGCGGAATTTAGAAAGCTTAAACTCGATCAAAAATACCCTGCTGCGCTAAAATGGGCAGAGAATTATCTTTTTGATTCAGAACATTTTTACAAGGAAAAAAAATATTTTACTGCTTTTGGTGCAGCTAATTACGCTTATGGGATAATTGAAGGATTGTTAATTACAGAGGGTAAAAAATAATGGAATTTCATCTTAAAAAATCATTAGGCCAAAACTTTCTAAAAGACCAGAACATACTTAGAAAAGAAGTAAGCGTTGCTAATGTTACTGGTAAAAAAGTTTTAGAGATAGGTCCGGGAGATGGCGGCTTAACACAGATGATACTTGAAGCTAATCCCTCTAGATTAACAGTTATAGAAAAGGACGAGAGATTTGCATATTTACTTAAGGATAAATTTAAAACAACAATTTCAATAGTCAAAGATGACTTTCTTAAACACGAATTTACAGATGATTTTGATGTAATTATTGGCAACATCCCTTATTATATAACCAGTCCAATAATTTTTAAAGTAAAGGACATGAAGTTTGAACGAGCAGTATTCATAGTGCAAAAAGAGTTTGCGATGAAAATGATTGCTAACCCAAATGATAGCAATTATGGAAGGTTAAGCGTAACAAGCCAGCTATTTTTTGAAGTCAAATACATCCAGACTATTTCAAGAAGGGTTTTTTCACCAGTTCCTAGGGTTGACTCTGCAATGATTGAACTTAAAAGGACAAACTCAAAATTAGATTCATTTGATCAGGACATTGTTCGCTACTTATTCCAGCATAAAAACCAAAGTGTAAAAAAATCATTAGGACACTCGAAGCAGTTTAGTAAAGAACAGCTGGAAAAACTAAATGATTACTCAAAGGTAAAGGTTAGAACGCTAACAAAAGAAGAAGTTTTGAAGATTGTTGGAATAATGAAAGAATCGAAGAAATAAAATAAAGAAAATAAAAAGAAAAATTATTGGCTTGGAACTTCTCTTAGTGAAACATCACTAGACATATTCCAAGAACCATTAGATGATAGATTAAACTTCAGGCCACTAAAAGCAGCCTCCATGCATGCCTTGAATTTATTATGACAGAGTACTGCAACAGAACCGTCACTTACATTAATGTCCCCACTTGTCTGTGCAACTTTATTTAAATAAAGATCCCATGAGCTAGATTTTTCATAGCTTTTACAGGAATTATTTGCAATAACTGCGTAAGCGGTTGCAGTATTTTTTGAAAGATCTACATCTGCGCCGCTTATATAAACAGACGCATTTAAACTAGGCAATAAATCAGGCATGTTAAAAACAATAAACTGAGTTTCATCACCGCTTGTTTTCAATGTATACGCGGTTTGCGTAGTACTCACTAATTTGACTGTACTTGAGTCATAAGTGCAAGTACCAGAAACTCCTGCTCTGAATTTTTGTACTGTTTCTTCTTGACCTCCACATCCAGCAGAGTGTAATGCAAAAGCTACTGCTGCAGTTCTTAGAACAGATTTAGCAGTCTGATAAAGATTACTTCTCGATAAATTTGCATTCATATAATACGCACCCCGATTAGTCTTAAATTATAGTTTATATTATTGTTTTAGTATGATAATAAATAAGCCAAAACGTTTTTAAATACATAATAAAACATTAGGACAAACGCTAAGGATAAAGAAACTGAATTTATTGGAAAACTAGACTAAGAAATTGATAGATAAAAAATAATAAAAAAGAAATAAAAAATTAAAATTTACCTTGAACCTGCGTCTGCTGTACCGTTTGATACAGATGGTTCATAATTAACTAAACTCGTTAAACCAGATAAGGTTACGGTTAAGTTAGTACCATCGGAAGTTAAATTTGCGGTATCTAAAGCCACTTCCTTACCTCTACCTTCAGTTGTGTTAAAGATAACAATTTTGGTTGTAAGTGCAGATGAACCTGAAGAGTTTAAGCTAGTTCCGTATTGGAATGAACCTATACTATTTAATGCGTAAGTTAAACCCATATCGTAGCTTGTGTATACTTTTTCATCGCTAGCAACACATCCTTCAGTTCCGTTTAAACCACTAACAGTATATGTACCGTTTGAAGCAAGTATGCTTGACATCCATAATGTTGAGACAACTGTTGCGCCTGCATCTGGTGCTGACAAAACTGCTGCTGCAACTATATCTGAACCTCTTGAACTATTATCAGACAAGCTGAATTGAGCTGAAAAAGTTACTGCTTGAGTTTGTACCATTCCAGTTACTGGATCATATCCCAATTCTAATACTGATGCAGTTTTACCAAAGCATGAAACAGTTCTTCCGCCAGATTGTGCATCAGGTGTTGCTACTGAATCAATTTTTGAATCAGTTGTTGCATCGTTCATTGCGCCTACATCGACTGCTCTTCCACCGTCTAATACTGGTGTTGGGCCGCCTGTTGCTGAATCTCCGCAACCTAATTTACCAACCAAAACTGCTACTTTTGCAAATCTCTTTGCTGCAGATAATACCATTGATTCAGACTTAACTGCCTGAGGACCTACTTTGTTCATTTTCAATTCACTTACCATTCATAACCACCTTAATCATTAATTGTTTATTTTACTAGTTAAATATGTTTATGCACCAAAACATTTTTAAACATATCTTTTAACCTCCGTTTCACACTTTTAGAAACAGATAGTGCTTAAGTAGCACATCTTGTCGCCGATTATTTAACTTAATGATAATATAATGTGGGTTTCCATTTATAAATAAGTAGTCTATAGTTAGGTACAAACCTAATTAGCGATTTTATAGGAGTTGACTAGATGATTGTGAGTAATACGCAATACTTTTAATAGATGAACAATAATATAGAAGATATGAAAACAGCAGTTTTAGACACAAACTTCCTTCTTATCCCCCAGCAATTTAAAATAGATATATTTAGTGAGTTAAATTATCTTCTAGAAGAATATAAAATGGTTGTATCTTCGGCAACAGTGAGGGAGCTAGAGAATATATCTAAAAAGATGAGCAAAGCCGGCAGGGCAGCAAAATTTGCAAGAAAATTACTAGAAAGCCATCCTGAAATAGAAGTAATACCAACAACCCTAAATGCAGATGATTTTATTGTTGCTTACGCTAAAGAGAACAGGGTAGTAGTCTGTACGAACGACATAGCATTAAAGAAAAGGATGAACCGGATCAGAGTTAAACTTATAACTTTAAAATCAAAAGCTAAGATTGGATTTGTCTAGTGATACCTAATGATTGTTGAAATAATAATAGGAGTAACTGTTGGATGCATAGTACTATACTTTCTATGGAACCACAATCAAAAAATAATCAACTACGAAAAAGCAATAGAAAATGGCAAAACTAACTTGAAGATACACGCAAATAAAGATTTAAAGAAGCTTACAATTAAGGATGTTTACGAAGGACAACCAATAGAATTTGTCAGAAAAAATATCGAATCGGGAGAAGATGTTGAATTTACCTACCCAAAAGGAGAAAAAATTACCCGAATTTTTGTAGAAGAAGAAAATGGTAAAAAGCACGAGATAGAGTGTACGTATAAATGAAAATAAAGAGGAGATATTATGCAAATTAACATAAAAAAAATAGAACCAGCAGATGTTAAAAGCGAAATACTTGCGATTGCATTGTATCAGGACGAAAGTTTACCATTTGCAGAAATTACTAAAGGAATAAGAAAAGAAGAATTTACTGGAAAATCTGGACAAGTATCTATAATAGACAGCCAGGGAAAAACTAATTTTAGAAAAGTACTACTTTATGGACTAGGAGAAAGTAAAGAATTTAACCTGGATTTATTAAGAAGATTTGGAGGAACTGCGCTTAGATATGCTGCGGGAATTAAAACAACGAGCTTGTCAATTAGTGCGAATATTGTGGAGGTTAATTCAAGCGATGCAGTACAAGCGATATGCGAGGGAGCGATTTTAGCAAATTACAAACCAATCCAGTTTAAGAGTAAGCAAGATGATTACTTCGAATTAAAAGAATTTGATGTGATTTCTAAAGAGAACATTGCTGAATATGTAAATCGCGCATCGATACTAGCTAATTCTCAAAATTATGTTCGGGAAATTAACGAAAATCCAGCGAATATTGCAACACCGCAAAAACTAGCTGAACATGCAAAGAATTTAGCCAAACAAAATAAGCTTGACATTACAATTCTAGAGAAAAAAGATATGGAAAAACTTAAGATGAATGCAATACTCGGAGTAAATCAGGGAAGTCCATTACCTCCTGTTATGGCAATTTTAGAGTATAATAAAGGTAAAATGAACTTGCCACTTTATGCAGTAATCGGGAAAGGAATTACATTTGATAGTGGCGGTATTTCGATTAAGCCAGCTAAAGGAATGCAGGAAATGAAGTATGATAAAACTGGTGCAGTCACAACATTAGGAATTGCAAAGGCAGTAAGCGAGCTTAAATTACCGATTCGATTAGTTGCAGTATTTACTGCTACTGAGAATATGCCATCAGGCAGTGCGCAAAAACCAGGCGACATCGTAACAGCATATAATGGAAAAACTATTGAAGTACTAAATACAGATGCAGAGGGGAGATTAATTTTATCAGATACACTCTCGTACATTGCTAAAGAGAAAAAACCAGAAGTTATGATCGACCTTGCAACTTTAACTGGTGCAATGATAGTAGCGCTTGGAAAATATAGAATCGGATTATTTAGTAACGATGATACCGTTTCAAATGCATTATACGGCGCTGGAGAAAAAACTTTTGAACGAGTTTGGAGAATGCCAATGGATAAAGAGTACAGTGAGATGATTAAAGCTGATTTTGCGGATATTAAAAATATCGGAAGCGAAGGCGGAGAAGCGGGTTCGATTACTGCAGCTTGTTTTCTAAAGGAATTTATCGGGGAAACTAAATGGGCTCACTTAGATATTGCAGGAGTTGATAACATTGCGGAACGACATGCTTATTTAGATAAAGGAGCGAGTGGGATTGGTGTTAGATTAGTTTGTGAAGCGCTAGAGAAGATGGCGAAGAAATAACTAATTGCCAATATTTAAATATTTTGCCATTTATAAGATAGATATGGCAAACGAGAGTATTACATTAATTGATCAATACGGAAGGTTAGTTGTACCAAAATCAATAAGAGACAAATTCGAAACTAAGCAAGTTGTTTTGATTTATGATGAAAAAAATAAAGATGCACATATCATCCCAGTAAAGAATATATCCGAATGGAAAGGAAAATTTAAAGGAATACTAAAAAATTATATGAAAGAACACGAGGAAGACCAGAATGATACTCATCGTAGATAGTTGGGCTTGGCTAGCAACTGGTGAAGAGGGAAGACACGCAGATGAATCAATAGAACTAATAAGCAACAAGAAAAATGAAATTTTAACAACAATGCTCAATATATACGAAGTATACTATAGGGTTACGCAAGCGTATGGAGAAGAAAAGGCAAGAAAATTCATAGAATCGATAAAACAAAGAGCCAGAATTGTCGAAGTGGATGAGGAGCTAACATTTCTTGCAGCAAATTTGCATTTAAAAGAAAAACTTTCAGTAATAGATGCATTTGTTTATGCTACCGCACTAAAGGAAAACGGACAAGTTCTTACAGGAGACCCTCATTTTAAAGGAAAGGAAATGGTAATTTTTATTGAATAATTTTTATCCTCTTTTTGGTTTTGATGCAGATAGTGAATCCGTCAAACCTTTATTAGCAAAAGCATCATGTGCAATTGGTTTTCCGGATGCCCAAGGTGGAGAACTTAATTTTGCACCTGCAAAAATACTTTTTGGATTATCCATACAAGTTCGATATTTTGGTTGTTGAGCTTGGTTCACAGAAACGATAGACATAAACGCACCTCGAAATTATTTGTTAGTTCGAATTTGTATTTTATTCCAATTTAAATCCTGCGTTATGTTTGTTACAAAAATATTTATTTTTGTTTTTTATGGAACAGATTGCAAACCTTTTTATAGTGGGACAACATCAGAGCAGTTACAAACCAATAGATTTATATAGTGGGAAAGAGTTAGTCAATATGTTAAAAGAAATTAAACATTATTTATAATTAAGAAAAGATGTAATAGAGGTTTGTAAAATGGTTAAAAGGGATGTTCTTCACGAGGGATTTTCTTCATTGTGCTCGATTCAAAGGCACGCCTAGTTTTACCATTAGAAATTCGTGACACCCTTAATGTAAAAAAGAACGAGAAAATTCTAATTAGCGTTAGCGATGCTAAGGAAGACAAAATCACTATAGAAATTTCTAAGCCTAGCATAAGCGATGAAACGGATTCAATCTCATACTCCAGGAATGGAAAATATGTGAATCGGAGAAATACAGAAACTAAAGACAAACAGAATGAGGTGGATTAAATGAACAAAACAAAAAAAGGTGAAAAAGGAAAAGAGGTAAAAAGGGATTTACTTCATCAAAAAAGATAGACAACTGAAGGAAAGAACTCGGAGAGTTTTTCGTTCGTTATACAAGCAAGACATAATCTCTGAAGAAGAAATTGATAAAATCGAGATTCAGGAATGCGGGGAAAAATTAGTTCGTATTGAAGACCCAAAGATTATAATAGAAAAATCCGTAAAAAGACAGAAATTTGATGGAGAGGGTATTCTTTATGCTCGCCAAACCGTTGCAAAAATGCTGTATCAAGCTGCGGATACTTTGCCTTTAGGTTTTAAACTAAAATTTTTTGATGCATACAGACCATTAGAATTCCAACGAATGTTATTTGAAGAGGAATATCAAAGAACTAAAAAAGCAAATCCTGGTTTAGATGAGAGCGAAATCAGAAAGATTGTTTTTGTTTCAGTTTACCCTCCTAGCTATGATTTACAGAAACCCCCTCCGCACAGTACAGGTGGTGCGATTGATCTAACGATTTTAGATCAAAGTGAAAAGGAATTGGATATGGGTTCTAGATATTGTGAATTTGGAGAGAGCATGCACACAAATTACCCGAACTTGACTAGTTCTCAAGCCAAAAATCGATTGATACTATTAAATACGATGCTCAATGCAGGTTTTGCTAACTTTCCAGGTGAATGGTGGCACTACATGTATGGCGAAAGAGAGTATGTTGCGTATACATCAAAAATAATAGGAAAGGCAATGACTGCGATATATGCAGGTACAAAAACAAAACAAGAGGTGGAGTAAATGAATAGAATGAAACAAGGTGAAAAAGGAAAAGAGGTAAAAAGGGATTTACGGCACAGATACTAAGAAAGTATTTGTTTCGAGAAGTACTTGCGAAATTGAAACAATACGCAAACCATATTATGGAATAAATGTATCCCAAGGTGAAGAACCAATAGATCAACTAGATTTTCTTTTCTTTGTAAAGCGATTAGGGATTCCAATAACTGTTTTTATAGCAGGGCAATATGGAGTATTAAACGACAAAAACGGATCTGAATTAGCTAGAAAAGAGATGATAAAGGAAAATCTTTTTAGAAAATTATTTGAAATTTTTAAAGTAAATGGACAAACTCTCGTAACCCGTCAATTATGGAGCGGTTCACCTTACTGGCAATGTGTTCTGGATTTAATAGATAATAAAGAAATGCCTTACAAAGCTAAACAGAATAATGAAAGATTTCAAAGAATAAAAACAGCATTACAAACTGATATTAAAGGATCTGCAAGACAATTATCAGAAAAAGTATTTGATAGATTAGCTGATTTTGAGCCATCTTCATTTTATACTTTGTTTGAAGTAGCAGAAGCAAAATATTTTAGAGAAATATCGAAATATGATTCTAAAATAGGTCCGGAAAGCGAAGAACCTTATGATAGGTTCATTCGGGAATTTATGCCAACAATCCAGTTATACCAACCAATATACTTGGATTCAACATTAGAAAAAACAAGCAGAGCAATTCCGTATATGACTGGCAAATGGGGCGGAGAAAGAGTTTACTTAACTGACTCAAAAGAGGATTTATTGACAAAAGTTTACAAAGCATCCCAAAGAACTGATAGAACTCCGGTTTTTTGGAAGATAAATGGTTATTCTGCAGAGGAAACACTAACTATAAATCCATTTGCAAGATTAACTATTTTTGCACTTGAATCAGCAAGAATAGTTGATTGTTTACCCTTAAGGTTGGGCAATAGAAGCATCTATTCTTCAGAAGAAGCTCTAGAGTTCTTAGATAAATCAGGTTCCCGAGATTTACCTAAAATGGCTGGCGTTGTGGGAGAAGCGATTTGGAATTACATCCTAAGGCCAGTTCAACAACCCCTTATAAAAAAATACTTCGAAATTTCGCGCAGTTATAATGACTTTGGTGAAGAATATTTTCGTAAAGAAATAGCGCACATGAGGAGGGATGATCTACTATGAAAAAAATTGGGATTTTAGGGGGGATGGGACCAGAAAGTACGGCCCATACATACATGAAAATGATTGAATATTGTCAGAAAGAGTATGGGGCAAAACAAGATGCTGATTTCCCCCCAATTGTCATTTATAGTTGCCCTATTCCGGACGTAGTAAACATAAATAATAAAGAAGTCGAGCTACTGGAAAACTTAGAAAGTGGAATAGATTTGCTAAAGAACGCAGGTTGTAAATTTGCAATAATTCCTTGCAATTCAGTACAGAGTTTTTTACCTGTACTTAGCAAAAAACTTCCGATAATTTCAATAGTCGAAGAAACTATCGAAGAACTAACGAAATTAGGAATAAAGAAAGTCGGACTCCTAGCTACGCAAACAACGCTTTCTAAAAGAATTTATCAACAGGCTTTGGAAAAACAAGGAATCGAAATGATTCTGCCAGAAAACCAAAAAGAAGTAACAGAGGTAATTAGGAAAATCCTTGAGGGTAAGAAAGAAGAAACCAAAGAAAAATTATACAACATAATAAATAATCTGAAACGCAAAGGTGCAGGTGCAGTAATATTAGCGTGTACAGATTTACCATTAATAGTTGACAAAAAAGATTTTGATATCGCAATATTAGACACTGTAGAAATTCTCGCAAAAGCCGCAGTTAAAAAATATTACCAGTTAATTGATTATAGGTTAAAAAGTTCGAGGTCAAATAAATGAAAGGAACACCAAAAGGAATGCGGGATATACTCCCTGAAGACGCAATGCTGCGAAGGCAAGTGCTAGAACTGGTTGAAAAAGTTTATCGAAGTTACGGTTATGTTCCAATTGAAACTCCTGCAATTGAATATTTATCAACACTTAAAGCAAAAGGCGGAGAAGAAATTAACAAACAAATATTTATTTTCAAAGATGAAGAAGTTGGATTACGCTTTGATTTAACCGTCCCTCTTGCTCGAGTAGCAGCTACAAATGTATTTACTAAGCCATTCAAACGATACGCATTTGCACCAGTCTGGAGATATGAAGAACCTCAAAAAGGAAGGTTTCGGGAATTTTGGCAGGCAGATATTGATATTATTGGAACTAAAGGTATGCGGGCTGAAGCTGAATTATTGACAGCAGCTAGAAACGCACTAGTTGCACTTGGATTTAAGGAACTAAGAATTTTACTAAATAACCGAAAAATACTTGATGCATTAGCTAAGAAACTAGAAATAGAAGACAAAAAAGAATCAGTATTCAGATTACTAGATAAGATAGACAAAGTTGGAAAAGAAAAAGTTGAAGAAGAATTAAATGAAGTAATTGGAAGCGAAAAAACTAAGGAACTACTCTCAATTCTAACTGTTTCGGGCGATAACAAAAAGAAACTTGAAATAATTAAATCAATAAGCGAAGACGGCGCAAAAGAACTGGAGGACATTTTAGCACTAACTAACTTTGAAATCGAAATAGATTTGCTACTTGTTCGTGGTTTAGGATACTATACTGGACCAATATTTGAAATAAAAGGTAGCGAGAATATAGGTTCAATAGCAGGTGGCGGAAGGTATGATAATCTTCTAGCGGTTTATGGAAAGGAAGACGCTGCAGTTGGAATTAGTTTAGGAATTGAGCGAATAATTACACTTTTAAAAGAAAAACAAATTCAACTAAAGCGAACTTATAGTAGCGTACTAGTTGCAAATGTAAAACCAGAGTTCTATTCTTATGCAGCACAAATAGCGGGAAAACTACGAGAAAATGGAATAAATGTAGAGACAGATTTAAACGAACGAAACTTAAGAAAACAATTTGATTATGCAAATTCTTTAGGGATAAGTTATGTAATAATTGTCGGGGAAAAGGAAATTAAAGAAAACAAGGTAACGCTAAGGAATATGAATTTAGGGGATGAAAAATTCCTAGACTTAGGGGCAACAGTTAGCCTTTTAAAAGCTTCTGTGTAAATTTATGTATATGTCTGGAAAAATGATTGAATACATGAGACGGGGTAGGAGTTCAAGACCTAGCCGTTTTTCAGCACTTCTTTTAGGTGCAGTAGCATCTTTTTCATCAAGATTACTAAATGCAGATGAACCTGCTACAAAAAATAGACCAGCAGTTACTACTGTAGCAAACAAAGCAGATGATGATTTAAGGCGAAAAATTGTAGATGGGGCAATTGACCAAATAAGCAAAGAATATTGTGGCATTGGAGGTACAAACCCAAAAAATAAACATTGTTTAAACTGTTTAGGATTAGTATATGCTGCATTAGAAAAAATAGGAGTAAACTCACAAAAATTAAGCCGAAACGGAACGCAAATGATTCCACAACTTTTAGGCTTGCATGGGATTGCAACATACCAATTCAAAGCAGATATGACAAATGACAAATTATTTTTACTTGTGCTCGAACAAGAGGATGGCAAGGTAAAGGAAACATTTATTGAAAATGTCACCAAGAAAAGTCTTGAGAAAAATCTGCCACCAGGATATGTATTATTTTTGGTAAATCCTAGGCCAAATAAAAATGAAAACGGCCAATTAAAAGAAAATCCTGTTGCAATAATTAATACACAAACAGGAAAACTTAATAGATATTGGATTTGGCACACAGGTATAAGCTCGGATTCGCTAGGGGAAATGGTTCATGCTTCTTATGTACCTGAAGGGAATGTAATGCACGGACACGTCCAATCGGAAGATTTAACAGCATTCGTTTCGAATTTAGGTTACAGTGGAGTTATTGCTGTAAAACCAAACTTTGCAGCACTTAGGAAAGTTAAATAGAACTAGTTGAAAATTATGGCAGAAGCAATGGAAATAGGAAAACCAAGAGAAATTACAAATGCGCCCCTAGATTCAAAAAGAAAGAAAATGCTTGAGTATATAAGAGAAAGAATCGCACAGAACCAACCAGTTTTAGGAGAAAAAATATATAAACTAGATATTAATTTAAAATCTAAGTATAAAAAAGCCGAATTTAGTGATGTATTTAAGAAATTAGTTGGAATAGAAATGGAAAAAGATTTTCCAGATTTAGCAGCGATAAATGCCAAAGTTGAAAATCAGGACATCAGAGTAGCATTAGATAAGACCACAGTTAATTGGCTTTATTTAAAGATGAATGGAAAGAAAACAGATGGAATTGAAGCAAAGATAAAACCAGACACTCTGAAAAAGTTAAACCTGACTTATGATCAGATAAGGAAAAAATCCATAATTTCAATTGAAATAAAAGTTAATTTAGGGGTAGTACCAACTTTAGCTGCTGAAAATAGAAATTTATCAGAAGAATCAAGAAAAGCATATGAAAGCGAGCAACCGTTTATTATATTTGGTTTTAAAAGAGAATATTTAGGACAGGTGTTAGCTCTTTACGAGAACACAGGCGAGCCTGCCAGAGTAAATAAAAAGCCTTCGGATAAGCCCTGGAAAGGAGAGATAGAAAATGATCAGACTAAAGTAGTTGACGCTCAGATAAAAGAGCAGATACTAGCTAATTTAAACAAAGGCTTTCCATCTGGAATTTTTATATCAAAACCGTATGATTGTATCACACTAATAAACCGAGCTTTGGCAAGCGCAGGATTAAGAAGAGTAAATAATAATGCAGGAAATACACTGTTTCAAGCCATAGATAAAAAAGGATCGACTTTAGTTACAGCGGAAAAACTGGTTGCTAGTCCTAAAAAAGTTTTTGAAGATGCTAAACCAAAAGATGGGGACATCGTCTTTTTTCTAAAAGCAATTGATGCCAAGGAAATAGAATGGAGAAAAAAGGTGGGTGACCGGGTTTTTAAAAATCCAACAGACGGACTTACATATGCTGTATCCCACGTTTCTATGTACACAAAAGGAGGTAGTAGTGGCCATCTTCTTTTACAGGCACATATAAACAGAGGGACAATTAAGTCTGATGATGCAGTCAAATATATTGCAAACAATGTTCGACCGTATAATCAAGAAAATAAAAAACCTTTTAACGCAATCGCAATTCTGCCATTAAGCGCACTTGGAGTAACAAGCCAACTTCTAGCAACAGTACCAAAAAAATCACAAAAAACAATGTGAAGTGATAAACTTGAGTGAGCAAACCTTATCACAAGAAAGTAAAAAACCATTAGTCAAAATAAGGTTCGATACAGACACGCAAGGCAGAGACCAAGCATTAGAACAAGCTACAAAACTAATCGAAAGCAGTAAAAAGGAAAAATCAGCAAAGGTCATTTATGTAAATGCGGAATTTGATTTAAGTAAACTAAAACTAGCAGATCAAATAGCTAAAGTAAAACTTAATAATTTTACCAGCCTTCTTCGAATGGACAATGAAACAACAGATAAAATTACATTTACAGCAAACTCTGGAACAAAGACAAATTTAAAGCTAGATTGGAGCATCCAGCAGTATCTTCTTTATTTAATTTCCCAAAAGCAGGGACAGACATACACATTGCCAAGAAACTTTTTTATAGCAGATAAAAATAAACTTGACACTGAAGGGTTTGTTAAGAGAATTTTTGAAGGGGGAAAAATAAATGTAAATGTAAGGGTAGAAATAATACAAAAAGATGCAGTAGCTGCAAATGGAACGACATCTGACAAAAGGTATATTGTTTTAGAAAGGACTAGCGGGAAAAAATACGAGTATCTGGCATTTACTCCTGCTAATAATAGAAATACTAGTAAGAAGGAACTTAGGATACTAGCAAAAGACAGCATAGAACTAGGAAGACCGATAAAAAATATATACATAGCTGCCCCATATAGTTGCATTGGTTTTGTTAATAAGGTACTAGAAAAATCGGGAGCAAATAAAGTTAAGCCATCACCCGCAATAGACTTTAATCGGTCTAATAAGGGCGAATCTGTTTTTGTAACGAGCGAAGAGGTAACAAAAAGGGGAAAAATAGATGGAACTACAATTGAGGAGACATTAAAAGCAGCACATAAAGGAGATATAATACTTTGTTTTACCTCGTTAATTAGCCGCGAGCAAATGATGACACAGGGTAAAGGTTGGGAAAAATTTGCCGAAGCTAAAGCAACGGAGTATACAAAAATAAACGGTGCACAAAGCGTGGTATGGAAAGGTAATGTTCCTTACATTGTAGGTCATGCTGCAATTTATGCAGGTAAAAACGAAAAGGGAGAACATATGATAAACCAGGCACATATTGGAAATGGTTTAATAGTAAGTGAACCAATAACCCCCTATTTTAAGATCGTTCTACCTAATCATTTCAACGCCTTTGCAATAATCTCTTATGATTATTTTAAGGACAAAAAATCAACAGAAGAAAAACTAGCAGCAATACCTAAAAGATCAATTTGATTTTTATGTTAAAAGCAAAACTACTTTATTTAAAAGATAAACAATTTTTCATAGATGAAAAAGGAGTCCTAAAATTCTTTGGAAAACCATTTGACTGCGCTCGGGATTTGAAAAAAGAGGGCTATGAATTATTGCATATTATAGATGTCGATGCACAAAAAGGCGTAAACACAAATATGGATGTTTATGATAAATTAACCTACAACATAAACGTACAGGTTGAAATAGATTATAACGAAGCTTTAATTGCGAAACTCCTTCGAATGAATACAAGAATAGTTTTAGTTCTTCCTCCAAAAATTGACCTTGAAAAATTAGGTGAAAGGAAAAGATTATTAGTTGGAAAAGTTACGGCAAACTACGATGGGGACATAAGCAATGTGTTTGATGTTGTAATTGAAAACGCAACTATGAAAGCAGTGGAAAAATTCAGCAAACTTGGAAAAAGAGTAATTGTTTACAATAAAGATTTCACTAAAGAAATGAAGAAACTAGTTTTTGCTGTTATTGAATAAAATTTTAAAAGCGATCTGTAATCCTAGACCATTGGTTTTGAACTATACGTGCGTAATTTTCAATTCCTTTTATAACATCCTCAATTTTCTGAGTTGCAGCAAGATGATCAGAATTTAACGGCCAGGTAACTGCAAAACTATCGCAAATATACGGACTATTGTAAGTACCTGGCTCTTTGGATTCTAGAGAATATAAAATAAAACCAATTATATCTGGACTACTAAGAGTAATATCTACCTTATGTGTATAATCATCGCATGAAAGAGTAAGACTACGATCAACTATGCCGCCCTCCGCGGTTTCTTTTATAGTAAGTTGTTCAATAGAGGATTCATCGTTTCCAAACGATTCTTCTCCAGCTGGATTCTGGAAAATCTCGATAGGACCGTTTACATTTCCAGATATTTTTTTAGATAATTGACCAGTTTTACTTACTGCAACTAATAACGCTTGGTTAAAATCAGTCTCAAGTCCGACATCAATAGTTTCAATGCCTCTTGTATAAATAGACCCCACTCTTCCTTCAACACGATAAGACTTTGATAAGTCAAAACAGGCAGATGGTTCTTTGACTTCTTGAGAAAGAACATCAGTTAAAAGAAGATTAGTAAAATGTTTCATACGAAGTGTCGATTTTGCTTTTTCTTGGAACGCATCAACTGAATCCAACATGGTCAGACGAGATTTGCATATAACCGTAATTAAATCTCGTTCACCGCGCATTGGAACGCATTTGACAGTATGTAGAGAAGACATTTGAAAACCTTAAACCAGCACAAACCCATTATCAGATATCTCACAGGGATAAATCTTAGTTGAATGCGCAACTCCTTTCATTTTTAAAACTTCGATTGCTCTTGTTCTTTGCTTTTCTTTTGGAGAATATAAATAATAAATATGTATCCAACCATCTGAAAATGTTTCTACACCGTATTTTGTATCAGGTAAAACATCAAGAGTTGTAGCCGGAACGTCTTCTGAAATTAGTAGTACGGTTACGCCCCATTTACGTAAACCATCGATAAATTTTATAAAGTTCTTTTTCCGTTCATCATCAGTTTGAAAATGCAGAGCAAGGGGGAGTATGGAATCGATAACTACTCGCTTAATTCCAAAACTATTTATTAATTCCTGAATTGCACCGCTATTATTAAGAAGCTGGTCAACCTCGTGAAATGGATAATCAAGGAAAACAATTTGTTTATTTTTTTCAAATTTAGCAATATCCCAAGAGTAACTTCTAAGATGATCAAAAACAGCCTGTCTGCCCTCTTCAATTGAAATGTATAATCCAGACTCCTTATTTTTAGCTCCTTCAACTAAAAACTGCATGCCGAAGGTACTTTTACCAGATCCAGTTGAACCGCTTAAAGTAATTACACTGCCCTTAAGCAATCCTCCACCTAAAATTTCATCGAAATCTTCAACACCGCTTTTTATGAATGTCCGCTCCATGGAAAAAATCACTTATCATCTTTTTTATCCAAAATTGCCCGACCAACTTTTATTCTATTTTCTAAGTACACCTTATATCTTTCTAAATCTTCCGTAGATGAGGTTTTTTCTGCAATAGTCTTTTTAATACCAAACCAATTCGCAGAAACAGACATTAGTATATCTTGTATCGTCTGAACGCTAAGTTCAAAATGATTAGGCCTAAGGATTTCAACATTTAGCGGATTAAAAAGAGAACATAAGTTTATCAAAGTAAGTAAATCTTTTACAAGAACTTTTACCTCGATAGATGTGGAAAAAACTTTATCTGTTTCTACGGGTTCGTTAATTTCGCCTAGCGCGTATATTACACCCTGGGTTTTAATTATTGAATCAATAAATCCTGTTGAAAGACTAGTTAAATTGTCTTTATCAGAAGAGTGTAAGTCAAAATATAATAGGCAGAGCGTACCTCCCTTGCTTATTGCATCATTAGTTATTTTATCAGCGTCAACCATAATTACAGTAGACCTCAAAGTAAATAAAAACTGATTGGTTTGCAAGACGCGATTTCGAATTTTATAATAAAAAATAAACTATTTTTATAAAAATCGTTCGATTTTACTTAGAAAGATATACAAAAAGTACCATATTAGCGCCCGACAGTAAACCAAGACATACGCTCCCACTTGGGCAGAAAGAGGTCAGTCTATATTACATACTTGTAGGGCATCGCACTAAAATATGCTAATAGCGATCCAGAGAACTTCGTTCTCTAAATCGTCAAGTGTGCGCACTTGCCGATACCAGCAGATGCATGCTTCTCTCATACTCGAATTTACTTTGGAGATTACTGCCCGAGGCTCTCGGATTACAAAAGATGTTAAGGATCACTACAATTAGCATTTAACATATTATTATTTAAATACAAACTGGCAAATTAAATTCATGGAAAATTCTACTATTACTAGTTCGAACAAGAGAGATTTATTTGTAAAAAAGTCCAGGCTCGCAGTTACAGAGGCACTAAAAAGCAGAGATATGCTTTTAGTCGGAGTTACACGTACACTTGATGATTTAGATAAAACGATAAACTTGCTAAATGAGCGTTTACAGGACTGGTATGGAGTTTATTTTCCTGAGCTTAAAGTTGAAGAGCCACAAAAATATGCTCAAGTCGTATTAGGTTTTGACAAAGAAACCCCAGACTTAGAATTCCTTAAAGGAATTGTTGGCGATAATAGAGCTCACGATTTAGTTAACCGAAGCCAGAGAAGCTTAGGTGCAAAAATAAGTGCAACAGACTTAGGTGCTTGTAGGATGCTGGCACAACAAGTAACGGACATGTATTCTTTAAGGGAAAAATATCAAAAATACCAACAGGAATTAACAGAAGACATTTGCCCAAACATTGCATATATTACAGGATATATGCTTGCTGCAAAATTAATTACCCACATAGGTTCAATTAAAAGATTTGCGATTCTTCCAGCTAGTACAATACAGGTTCTTGGTGCTGAAAAGGCATTATTTAAGCACTTAAAAAATAGAAGAATTGCACCACCAAAGCACGGTTTAATTTTCCAGTTCCCGCAATTAGGAAGCGCTCCTAAAAGAGTTCGAGGAAAGATCGCAAGAGCATTAGCTAATAAGATTTCATTAGCAGCTAAAGCAGATGCATTTACAAAGAATTTTATTGCCGAACAAATCAAAAAGGACTTTGAAGTCCGAATGAAACAAATAATGGAGGAAAGTAAGGGCGAGAAGAAAGTAAAAGAAGGGGCAATCAAGTATATAACCGAAGATGAAGCAGAAGGAAATAAACAAGAAGGCGGTCGTGGCGGTGGAAATCGCGGAGGAAATAGAGGCGGCTTTAGAAGAAATGATAGAAAAGGAGGAAGACGTTAAACTTGATTTTATTAGGTAATTATAAATGTAAATACGTGTCTTTATAAATATTTTGGAGCATAACAATTTATATGAAAAAACTTCTTTTTCGTAGTGATTTAACCTCCCGCAGCCCTGCAGAAATAAAAAAAGAACTAAGTAAAGCCAGAAGCGCGACGCATCCTAAAAAAATGGCTCTATTTTTTGATGATGACGAAAGATCTATAATTTATGCAGAACCAAAAAAAGTGACGCGTGAAGACATCCACCTAAGCTTTGAAAGCGATTATACTGGTGAGAGGACAAGTTTAACAGATATACAAATAGAATTAATTGTAGGTATAGAAACTTACGCTTATAGCGGAAATATGGATAGATTTGGTAATTATCCAAAAGGTAGTACAGACCATTATCAATTTGCAGCTTTAGAAGAATTGATTAATGCAGGCTTACTTATAGAAACAACAGGTGCTAACGGTACCAGAATGGCACAAATATCAGATCTTGCTCGTGCTGGAAAATACAGAATTGTAGCTGAAGTTTACGAGGAACAAATTGAAACAGATTAAGCTAAGTATAAAAGTCAACAAACTTATCTACTATTTTGGTTCCTTCTCAAAAACTACTTTTCTACCTGTTTCTTTTTCTAGTTGTGTTGCGACTTTTTCTTGCATCTCTGATTCAGTAATGTCCGATTTATCGATAAATTTTATATTAAAACTGGATCCCTTAAAAAGACGATAATAGGCTGTAATAAAAGGAGTAGCAAGCGTCCAAAGTATTCTCTGTGCAACAGATGGATTAAATAATTCTATTCCTGTCTCGGTTCTTACTTGAAAATGATAAGTTACATAACTGCGTCTAATTTCTTTTGTTTCTTTAACTTCTTTAGCAGGTAAAACCACCGGAGGGTACTTCCCAGTAATAATAATTTCTGATGACGAACCTAGAGTCGGATGTGTTTTTAGAGGAACAGGGGTCTTAAATAATTGAAAATAATATCTTGAATTAGGGGATTCGCATTTTGGAGCTTGAGGTTTTTTAGATATTGGTCTTGACATAAGTATATCACCAATAATAAGTGCACAGAGAGAGTATTTATATCTTTCGTTTTTTATCTTTTTTAACAACATTTAGTGAAATTCGCTTAATTTTATAAATATTTGTATGCACATATTACAAATAGGTGTTAATATGGTAAACATGACATTATCTATTCCAGAAGAATTATACAAAGAAATGCAAATCCATTCTGAATTAAAATGGAGTGAAGTAGCTAGAAAAGCTTTTGAAATGAAAATAAGGGAATTACACTGGATGGATAAATTAGTTGAAAAAAGTGAATTGACAGAAAAGGATGTAAACGAAATCGGACACAAAATAAAAGCTGGGATAAGAAAAAGAATAGAGGCGAAATTAGATGAAGCTAGTCTTGGACAGTAACATACTTTTTGCAGCAGCGATTCGTGATTCAGTAACACGAAAAATTATTTCTGATTCTACAGAAGAATTTTTTATAATTCCAATGAATTATGAGGAATTAGAGGAACATAAAGAAGAACTTATTAAGAAGTCAAAAATAGGTAGAGTCGGATTCGAATTGATTTTAGAACAGATAACTAGAAAATGCATATTTATTGAGGACGGCTCACTCGCAGGATATTGGCAAAAAGCCAAGAAAATTATGGACGAAATTGATCCGGATGACACACCATTTATAGCAGCAGCATTGGCAATTAAAGCAGATATCTGGAGTGATGACCCTCATTTTGATGAACAAAGAGTAGTAAAGATTTGGAAAACACACCAATTAATAAACAAAATTTAAATATAAATTACCTCAAAGTTAGATGGAGTGCATAAAAACTAAAAAACATTCAAATGATAATTTACCCGTGTCAAAAATGAAACTGTCAGATTTGAAACCAATTGATTTTGGTCCTGGAAGCGAAAAAGGTAGTGTTGAAGTAGATAAAATTGTTTACAGCAATAAGAACAACATTAAACTTCTAATTTTAAGCGACATTCACGATGAAGAGATAGTACTTGAAAAGGCAAAAACGATTTGTGAAAAAGAAAAACCAGATTATATCTTTATTGCAGGAGACACAACGAACTGCTCGGTTTCGTTTGTTGAAGATACATTAGATATGTTCAAAACTTTTGCGCCAACTTTTATTGTACCCGGAAATAATGAACCAGAAAATGTGCTAAAATTTCTTGAAAGTAGAAAAGAATACATTCATGAAAAAAGAATAGAACTCGCAGACAGTTTAAACATCGTTGGTTTTGGATTTTCAAATATTACTCCTTATGGAACGCCCGGAGAATTAAGCGAAGAAGAAATTTATGAGCGAATGAGTAGGTTAGATATTGACCAAAACACGCTTTTACTTTGTCATTGCCCGCCTTATGGGATTTTCGACCAGGGTGCGGGAAGTAGCAGGGAAAAGCACATTGGAAGCGTAGCAATAAGAAAGATAATAGAAGAGAAAAAACCTTTTTTAATGTTCTGCGGTCATGCTCACGAATGGTTTGGAACTAAAAAATTGGGTGAAACTACAATAGTCAAAGTACTAGCTGCTAAATTAGGCGGAGCTGTAATACTAACCATAACAAATAAAAGAATAAACGCTGAATTTATAAGAATATGAATGAAATTACAATAACCGAAGCGAAGGGAACAGAATCACCAGAATTAATAGAATTCATCAAAACGATTTTTCCAAAATCAAGAATTAAAATAAGTGAACAAGACATCGTTTTTATTGCAAAAGATAACGAAAAACTAGTTGGTTTTGTTCACTTTCGAGAGTTGAAGAAGAGACAAGTATTGCAAGGAATAGGCGTGAGCGAAAGCCATAGGAATAGAGGCATAGGAAACATGCTCGTAAAAAAAGCCTTGCAAAATAAAGGTTTACAAAATCAGGAAATTTTATTAAAGGTTAAATCAACGAACATTGCAGCAATAAATTTATACCAGAAAAATGGATTTACACAAAAGACGTTTGGAAGCGTAATTACGATGACTAAGAAGGTGAATAATTAGCAGGTTTCTTTAATCTGCGCTTCTCCGCTCGTCTTCTCCCAAGTCTTTTTCCACTTCTTTATTTTTATTGCATGTTTGAAAAAAGGAGCATTTGATACGAAAGTTTCGCCTTCTCCGCCTTCCAAATAAATGTTAATTTCTTTTTCTTTTCCTTTAGCTTTTACTTGTTCGACAAGTTTCTTGTATGGTTTACCAAGCAAATCTTTTTCTAAACCATCTGCCGCAACAGCAGTAACGTAGATTTCGAAATATTCTAAAAGTTCACTTAGCATCTCTTCTTTCTTATGCCAAAGCGGGGCGTAGGTCGGAATTCCTAATTCTTCTCCTAATTTATCGATTCGTCTTCTTTGATATTCACTAGCTAGAGCACCCGCAGCGATTCCTTCAACTTTTAATTTCTTTAGTAATTTCTTTAAATTTTCGAACCAGTGAGCATCATCAGTCTCTAGAAAGTACTGCTTTAGACCTAAGGCTTTCGCCTGCAATTTAGTTTTATCAATATTAGGATGATGGAACATCATTGAGTGTTTTTCTCCTTTAACGGTAATTAAAATAGGTTCAAATCCTTGCGTAAGCGCCCAGAATACTGCGAAATTACTATCTTTTCCACCCGAATATAAACACGCTACACGCATAAGCAAAACCAATATTAGAATTTATATTATTTGACATTTAAGTATCTGTATGTTAAAAGCAATCTTATTCGATTTAGATGGCACAATTTACGCGGGTAAAAATCCAATAAAAGGAGCAAAGGAAACAATAACAAAACTTAGGAACTCTGGACTCCAGATTTTCTTTATTTCTAATGCGAGTATGCGAACAAGAAAAGAAGTTGCAACTAGATTAAACGACATGAAAATTTTCTGCGATGAAAAAGAAATTTATAATTCTGCTTACGTATCCGCTCGCTACATTGCTAAAAATTTTCCAGATGCAAATGTTTATTGCATTAGTTTAGGTGGACTGCAACAAGAACTTAGAGAAGCTGGAGTTAAGACAACCGAAAAGGAAGACACCAACATCGTTCTTGCAGGGCTTGATACTAATTTTACTTATGACAAACTAAAAATCGCCTTTCGTGCAATTTATTATAATAATGCAAAGTTCTTTGCAACAAATAAGGATCATGTTTATACTTTAGAAGAGGGATTAGTACCAGGAGGGGGGACTATAATTGCAGCACTAGAGTATGCGACAAGAAGGAAGGCAATAAACCTGGGAAAACCAGAAAAATATTTGCTTGACGCGATACTTGCGGATAATCACCTGAAAAAGAGCGAAGTAATCTTAATTGGTGATAATTACGAAACAGATATTTTAATGGCTAAAAAAGAAGGAATACGAAGCGTTCTTGTTTTAAGCGGAGTAACAAAAAAGAACGAACTTAAAAAGCTAAAGAAAAAACAAATGCCTGATTTTGTGATTGAAAAAATGAAGGAACTTGAAACGATCGTACAAGGATTATTTTCTTTTTAATGTTTCTGAAAATCTGGCAAGAGCTTCTAATTGTTCTTTTGAACCACGAAAGGTCAACTCTTCTGAATCGCCCCCTAAATTAATGATTCCTTGAGCCGTTGGATGTACAAGAGCAAGACGTTGGACAAACGCCGGAGAACTTAATTCTATTAAGCTACCAAGAGCTGTGTCTGGATTTTGATTAAAACATACGGTAGAACCAAGTCCTTGTTGCTTCCGATTCATGCCGCGTATCATAAGTCCAATTTTTGGAGAATCTGAAACTAGAAGAATTAAATCGTAAGGGCTACCCACACCACCTGTTGGCATATAATCTGCATACGCTATTTGATAACCAAATTCATGTTTATTATCATATCCAAAATCATTATAATTAAGGGAGCGAATTTTACCTTTTAACTCAATTAAAATTTCATCGGCTTCATGCATTTCTTGATCATTAACTATAGGCCTTAGGGTTCGCATATCCCGTAGTAATAAAAAAGGCGCATTATCAGCTGCAAAACCATGGTCACAATTTAATAAAGTATGACTCATCCCGCGGTAAACTGGAGGAACAAGTGCACGAACCTTTTTTGTCCTGCCTTCAAAGTTACATGTTATGGATACTGTTTCTCTAAAAATGCCATCTTTGCTAGTAGACATGCCAAAAGTACCGCTATACCACAGGTATTTCCCAAGAGCGGATTCATGTATCATCTTGCAAACTTCTGGAAACATACCCTTTCCTTTTTCATTCTGCCGGAACATAGCTTCCTGAAAAGCAAAAGATGACATAATAGTAGCATGCTTCATATTAGATCTATGAATTAGTTCAAGCCATGTACATGGAGGAACGATCTCAAACCGTTTACCAGCAACTAAGGATGTACGCATAATTAATGATTGAGCAATTAAACTTTATATACCTTTCTTTTACATAAAAAGTAACTAAAATGATTATATAATTAAGATTATGATGGCATCTTGTCCACTCCATTTACCAAAACCATACCGATTTCGTTCAATCAATTTACTAAAATAGGTAGATTTATAAATTCCTTTGAGCATATCTTGTTATGGATGATCGACTTATTGCTGCAAACTTACGTGCTATTGAAGAAGGTAAACGATACGTTAGAAAAAGATTTCTTTATGATAAGATGAAAACTTACCTTGGCGAGAAAATTTATCTTGGACTTGTTGGGCCTAGAGGAGCAGGAAAAACAATCCTCTTAAAGCAATTGCTAAGTGAATCACAAACAACTGCATTCTATATTTCACTTGAAGAAAATCCAATAACTTCACTTTTTGACTTAGTTAAGGAACTTGAAAGCAAAGAATACAAAATCCTTCTTTTAGACGAAGTGCAGTTTTATCCTCATTTTGACTTAGCATTGAAAACTATTTATGAATCGACCAAAATAAAAATCATTTTTACAAGTTCAATTGCACTAGAATTATACAAACTTGGTGCAGATTTATCAAGAAGAGTACGCTTACAGGAAATTCCTCCTCTTTCTTATAGAGAGTATCTTTTCTTCTCCCAAAAGGCAGTGTTTAGGGAATTCATTTTGGAGGACTTAAAAAATATAAGAACATGCGAAGAATTTGAAGCTTTGATTAGGCCGTATAATTCACTATTTGAAGAATACCTTAAAGGCAGAAACCTTATATTTAGCCTTGATGTAGTTGAACCATTACCGCTTTATCGTAACATAATTGACAAAATAATAAATCATGATTTAGTAAAAGCACAAGTGATAACTGCGAATGAAACGATAACTGTGCAAAAGGTTCTGGAATTTATTGGAGCTTCTCCAGCTGAAAGCATAAGTTTTTCTTCTGTTGCAAAGAATCTTCAGGTAACAAAATACCTTGCTGAAAAATACTTAAGAGCACTTGAAAAAAGTTTTATTATTAACCTTGTTTTCCCTAAGGGAACGAATGTTTTAAAGGAGCCAAAAGTAACGATGATGTTGCCATATCGATTGTTATACAATAATTTTGATTCTTGCTTAGGGGCATTGAAAGAAGATTTCTTTACAGGAATTTTAAGATTTTCTAATCATGAATTTTATTATCTAAAATCTACAGAAGGAACAAAAACTCCCGATTATTTAGTTGGATCAGATGTAATCGAGATTGGGGGAACTTCAAAAGGAAGGTCACAATTTAAAGGTTTTGAAAATAAAACAAAGTGGATTTTAACTTACCCTGCTACGCCAATTGATGACATCAGGCGTCCGCTTACGTTTGCTGGGTTTTTATATTGAGGATTAATTTAAAGTCCGATTTCGTCCACTTGATTTACCAAAACCATACCGATTTCGTTCAATTGATTTGACAAGATTGGATAATGATATACTAACTCAAAGAACTTTAAGAATGACCAACACCGACTGAAGCAGATTGAAACTAGAACATGCAAAGACAATCTGCTTCCTAAGCCACATCTACCAGAATGACATAAGAATAGTGGCGTTGACTTGCCAAAGAAACAGATATTCCAAGTCAGAAGACTTCATCATGCATTTCGTCAGTACTAGCTGGAAGAAATACATCCCATTCAAAGCATCTAAGCATATCACGATCAACTAAATCATGAATGTCTGATCCAAGTGAACTAGAAAGAATTGTTTTAAGCTCCTTAGCCTGCCGATTAACTTTTGCAATAGCTTCTTCCCGAGTTAAACCAAATGAGGTAGTTGACGCAAATGCGATTAATTCAACTGGACGTTCACCATGAGTTATTTTGTCAAGAAGCCGATTATACATTGCAATTTCACGATCAAGCATAATAGATTCTGAAGAGCTATCTTTAGTGTATTTTGACTTTTTAGATTCAGCAGAGCTTCTTTTAGTTTTTATTTCTTCTATATGCTTTGACAAATCAATTGCAGAAATTAAAAGAGAAATTTTAACTACATATTTTAAGGAACTTATTGCACGCTCGAAAGCTTCTAGCATAGATGTTTTCTGACTTTCCCCTTTTTCAATCGCACTTTCATAGAATTTAATTTCTAAGAACTTGCTGGCATAGTAACCATTTTCATTTTTTTTAATTATATAGTCTCGTGAAGAAGGAACTTCGTAACTACCCCGTATTTCTACAATATTTGTTGCCTTGCTAAGCATTGGAAAGATAACATAGCCATATTTCCAAAACATTAATGCAAGTAAAAAACAGATACTTGCGAATGCGCTAAAAATTACACTTCCAAAACTCATAGATAAGAGCAGGGTAATTAATCCCCCAATCAAACATGCAATTGTGATTATACGATTGTAAAACATAGGTATCAACTCTAGCAATGAGCAGTGCGCATTGGGCAGTGAGCTACTAACTAAACGTTGCTCACGGCACAAGGCTCAAGGCACAATAGCCAATTATATATTTTTCGTTATTGAAATACTTATCATTTCACCACTAAGAATATTCCCGAACTCTTTTATAAATATGATACTAACTACTAAAGAAAATATAGGTGCAAGAACTGAATAAAGCAGCACTTTTGAAATTGCAGCATTCGTACTTTGTATCATTACGGTCAGGTCATTAGTTAAATCAGTAGTAACTTTAGGAACAATAGTAATATTTGAGGAATTATTATTTGTAGAATTATTTTGGAACAGACTTTCCCGTCCTGCCAAAAAATCTAATTTTTCCGCAACCGCATTGTTATTGTTAAGATCGATTATTGGCGAAGGCGCGTATTCAGGGCTTTTAGTTATAACAGATATTTTCTCAACTGCAGCGGAGATTTCTATTTCTGGAGAACTGAACATTAATATAAATACTGGATAGAGCAGGAATAATGAAAGTGAAAGGGCAACTAAGAATCCACCTAGTTTACGTGTTGCAAAAAATGACCTGAACAATAACCCTAAGGGAAACAAGACTTGTACTGCATTTTGAGAAATGAATAATAATATTTGTAATTGTAACATTAACATTACAAGGAGAAACTGCGAGGTAGTAAGTTGAGAAAAAATCACGTTACTTATACCTTGTAAATTAGCTAATGGAGTAATCGAAAACGCCCCGAAATTTAACACAAGCGATTGGTAATACCCTAAAATGTTTGAGGCCTTTGCTAGTTCACTAAAGAGAGTAAAAAAATTAGTACTTAGTTTATCAAATATACAGTATAGAATAGAAACTCCGTTTGGATTTGATATGTCACCACAAGACTGTCCTTTTACTGCTTCGTGGCTAATTATAGATAATGTTTCGTTAATTGTTACAAAACCCCCAACTAATGCAGCATTAACTATTGCTTGTAAAAGTTCTTCGACACCAAAATTTTCTATGCGTTTGTAACCAAATGCACGTCCTAAACCGATTGCGATACCAGAAATGATAATCGAAATGACAACTAATAGAACTGCAATGTGCTGTACGTTTGGGTCAAAAATTAAAGCTTCGCTCATTTAATCACACTATAAGATTAGATGAAAATCTTAGGCAAGGAATATAAATATGAGCCGTGCGCCATCTGAGCCTTGAGCAGTTGAGCAACGTTTAGTTAAATATACCTTCCACTAATTAAACGCATCAAATAAGCACAAATAAAACTTACACGGTCAAACAAAATACCTCTTGTGCGTGCGCCTGAAAAAGAGCAGATAATTATTTTTTTTACCCTTGTAGCGCCGAGCTAATTCGTAGCGAGCGAATAGCAGATGGTGTAGTTAATAGCTCAAAGCCCATTGCACAAGGCTCAATGCTAACTACAACTTTATCGTCTGCCCGATTTCTGGCGCAATCGCATCATAACCAAAGTCTTCCTTAAGTTCTGTTTCAAAAGCTTTAGCACAGTCACTATGCACGATAATTACTTTCTCTGCATTGGCATGTTTTATGAAATTTAGAATGTCGCTTCGACCAGCGTGTGCGCTTAGATCTACGTAGTCAACTGGAAGCCCAACTTCAAGATCATGTTCATCAATCGTAACATAACCATCATGACGCAGTTTCCACCCATTTGTTCCTTCAACAGAATACCCTGTAAAAATGATCATTGATTCAGGTGGAAGCCTTGTAAGATAACCTAGCACAGGACCACCTTCCATCATACCTGCACTTGAAATTATCACGCTAGGATGCTCTGTCGCAAATTTTCTATCGCGCTCTCCGCCAATCATGTTAATAGTTTTTATTTTTCTTGAAAAATCATCGGGATTTTGTATATATCCCCTGTGTTTTTGATAAATAGAACTCATTGCCCTGCCCATGCCGTCAAGAAATATCGGAACTTTTTTGTTATGTTCCCTGATTATACTTACTAATTCCTGGCTTCTGCCCAAGGCAAATGAAGGAAATAAAACGCACCCTCCTTTTTTTATCGTTTCGTTTACCTGATCCATAATTTTCTTTTCGCTTTTTAAGCGGTCGGGATGTTCTTTTTGGGCATAAGTTGAATCAATAATTACGACTCCTGCATCTTCAACGTATCTTGCGCCTTTATGCATTCTTGTTTCCTGGACTTTGAGGTCTCCAGTATAAAATATCCGCTTATTATTAAAATTAACATCAATCATTGAGGACCCCGATATATGTCCAGCATCAAGATATTTTACTTTTGTTTCCCCAAATGAAATTTCTTTATTATAGTGAATTGGCTGGAACTGGGTTAATGCTTTTTTAAAGTGATGTTCACGATAAGGCAAATCATCCCCCATGATTTTCATCGAATCTCGCCAGAGTAATTCGCACAAATCCTTCGTAGGGGGGGTTGAAACCCATTTGACGTCACAGAAGGTATAAAGATGTGGAACAAATCCCGCATGATCCATATGTGCGTGACTTATTAACGCTATATCCAGAGATTCTTTAACTGGCAATGGGTACTCGGGTTTATCATCCTTACCAAAAATCTTAATACCATAATCTAAAAGCATAGTTTTATCTGTTCTTAGGACAAACGCACTTCTGCCTACTTCCTGGCTTGCGCCCAAACAATGTAATGAAATATCTTGCATACATAGTATTAGCATACTTCTACAATTAAATAGTTTTCGAATGCTTTACTTATTGATTAATATGGATTATTTCATACTTGATGAGAACGACCCGCTTTGGCCAATTAAGAAAAACTTACTTTTAGCAATATTTTTAATAACAATACTTTACGCGATAGGTATAATTGTATATACGAATTTAGAAGGCTGGACTATCTTAGATTCTGCACTTTTTTTAACTGCAACGTTCACTACGATAGGTTATGGCGAAGTTCTTCCTAAAACGACTTTAGGAAAACTATTTACAATTGCAATCGCATGGATAGGTATATCTACAGGATTTTTCTTACTTTATAGTATAGCTGCATATCGGGAAAAAGTAGTTGACAAAAATTTATTGCAAAGACTAAAGGTACTTAGAAATATTATGAGTGGAGAAGAAGAAAAGATAATTAATTTAAAACAAGAAAAAGAAAAAACAGTTAAGAATAAGAGGTAAATATTCAGATGGACATAATTTATCAAGAGAAATTTTTTCGAAACCTCGGCTTAGATGCACTAAGTAAAAAAGAACATGAAAAAATTGCTAAAACAAATTTTTGCATAATTGGTGTTGGCGGTACTGGATGTGCGGCTATAGAAATGCTTGCACGGATGGGGGCGCAAAACTTTACGATCTTTGATTATGACAGGGTCGAACTAAGTAATTTTAACAGACAAATATTTACAACAGATAATACGATTGACAGGAAGAAAACTGATGTTGCAAAAGAACGAATCCATTTGATTAATTCGAATGCTAAAGTCAAAACTTATTTTGAAAAATTCGAGTCAAAGGACATTAAAAAAATAAAAAACTGCGATATAATTATTGACTGTAGCGATAGCGTAACAACGCATATAGAAATCGATAATGCGAGTAAAAAATTAAAAATTCCTTTTGTGTGTTGTTCCGCAAATAATTCAATCGGTTTAGTTAGCATATTTAGCGACAAAACAAAATTTGAGACAGTTTTCCAGATAAACAAGAAAAACATGAGAGCTTATTTGACTTGTAGAAGTATCTTGGCTCCTGTTGCAAATATCTCAGGAAACCTTGCAGCAATGCAAGCAGTTAACAAAGTAATAGGAAAACAATTTGTCAAAGCACCCGATGTTTTATTTTTTGACTTGTTTAGAAACAAGGAAATGTTTTATGTGAAAAGGCTGGAATAAAAACGTACAGAATGAAGAAGATTTTTCAATCGGATTTCTTTGTCAAAATTGAAACCTGTTCTTCAGAAAGTGAATAATTTGCATGGGGATTTGGATAATAAAAAAGGTTATATGTAACAAAAAATTTGACTGATTTTTTAAGCAAAATTCCTGATACCCATGGTATTTTGATTGGTCCGGGAGAACATTTTAATTCGTCTCCTGATAATGCATATCTTACGCTTACTTCGTCTATTCCTGCATAATCACAATCTATAGCCAAAATAACGGGTAATTTGAATCCTTCAGAAATTCCATTTTTACTTAATTTTTCTGCGATATCCCCCCTTAGATTTTGTGTGATCTCTGCACTACCTATATAATTTGATTCTTTGTTTTTCAATCTCCTTACCCACGCCTCTAAAATAATTTTCTTATCGTTCAAAATAAGCATAAAATCGGCATTAGAGTTACCTGATGTTTTAGGTTCTACTTCAAAACCAATTCCATTTTTAATCAAGAACAAAGCAATTTCTAACTCCCATTTTGTTGAGATCGGAGTTGAAATTATCTTGTCTCTTAATTTTTTCTTATTATTTTACCTGGAAATTACAACCCCCAAAATTCCCTCGAATTCATTCAAAAAGTTTTTCCAATATGAATCTTGTTCATATGCGGTAATAATATGTTTAAGGTCAAATTCTCCTTGATTGGAAGTTTTGCAATTTAAAATATCTTTAGGATTTAAATTAACTGATGCTAGATTAGGATAATTAGATAAAAAAGTCTGGATAGTATTTTCACTTGGAATTTTTTCAGAATCCATATTCTAACCCCTCCCTTCAACTTCCCAATGTCCGGCAGTTGTTTTCCCTACCCTTCTTAATAACCCCTTACTTTTGAGTTTCTCTATGTATTCCTTGACCGTATCTAGACTTATATCTAGTTTTTGGGCAATTTGGTTTCTTGATATCTTTGGATTTGATTTTATTAGAGAAATCATCTTTCCTTCAAGCTCTGGAAGGGTAACTAGGGGGGTAACTAGGGGGGTAACTAGGGGGGTAGAAGGCCTTTTGAAAACTACAGTAAAGAAATTATTAAAGTCAAATTTAGGCTCCGGCAATCCTGCATTTTTCATGCTCTTTTTCATCCTTACTATTCCGGATCCTACTTTTTCAACCAGATTAGCGGTTTTAAATAAGCTAAACAAAAGTGGATTTCTAGAAATACTTTTAGTACCAAATTCCTCTTTTTTAATAGCCAAAACTAATCCGCCTGGATTAACGATTTCAACGCGATCATCGTAAATGTCAATTTGAATGTTTGCTCCTTTTTCATTATAATCTCGATGAACTATCGCATTTACAACTGCTTCCCGCAATGCTTCTTCTGGAATCTCTAAAATTTCCATTCTTGGCCCGGCAGTTTCTATTTTATATTCTAATCTTAAGTTTCTAATTAGGAAAGTTAATGAGTTATTATAATTGGAAAGAGCGTCTTGCGTAAAATCTTTTCTATCTATAATCTTGAATTTATCTGTTCCTTTGTACAAAACACAGGTAATAATTGCATGTCTAAAAAAATTCTCAATGTTATCACAAAAAAATAGAACACCCGCATTTCTAAATTTTCCAGATTCTGATAAAACCCCAAGATTCTTTAAAATATCCTTATCTGAAATAACTCGGCTTATTTTTGCTTTTTGTAAGAATGAGTCGAATTTATCTGAACTAAAACCATTTTTAAAATCAAAACCAGAATTTATGGTTTCATCAAATAATATTTGTCCTTCTTTATTAAAAAAATTACGAATCTCATCTGTTGTTAATTTTTGAGAATTGCTTCCTTGTCGGATAAAGAAACCACTTGAGCAGCGATAAGGTTTATTTAATCCCGAATTAACCCTAACAATCAAAACATTTTCCAAGGTTTCTATTTCAATAGTTATAGGTGGATCAGAATTCCTTGCAATGTCCTGAATTTCTGATTTTAGTTTATTTGTGATTTGAACGCCTACAACTTGCCAGTTATCATTAACTCCAATAAATATCAAGCCGCCTTCGGCATTGGCAAATGCAACTAGTTCTTTAGACAAGTTTTTTGAATCAAAATTTTCTTTAAATTCTAATTTTAGGCCTTCTCCTTGAGAAAGTAAAAAGTTAAATTCCTTTTTGTCCATTAATTCGCCTCACAATAACGCCAATTTCCATGCGAGTGTAATATAAAATTTATCATCTTATAGATTAATTGTCTTTTAGTTCTTTTAAATGTTGGTAAATAAAAGCACGGATCTCTTTAGGAACTTATGCGATTATAGCACATCAATTTAGGATACACTGCCTCCCAAATTCTTTTTTAAGTTTATTTACGCAAATAACTATGAAAGGTACTTATATGCATTACATAATCGAACCATGCGCAACTGCAAAAGCTTTTGAAATAAAGTTTGGCAAAACGCTGGATTTGGAAAAACTTGCAGGAAAATTTAAAGAAAACGAAGTATTTTCGTTAACAAAAGTAGTCTTACTAGTTAAAATTAACCAAGCACCAGTAAGCATTTACGCTAGCGGAAGAGCGATGGTAAAGGAAGCGACTAAAGAAGAAACGCAAAAGATTGCGGAGAAACTTGGGAAAATGGTATAAATAAAAAACATAAGATTTATAAGATATATCTTACTAATAAGATTAGGTGAAAACTAATGACAGAGATATTAGAAATGGGAAAAATAAGTTCAAGAGGACAAATAGCCATCCCTGCAGATATACGCAATCAAATGCACCTTGAAGAAGGCTCAAAAGTTATTTTCTTTTTGGAAGATGATACCTTACTTATAAAAAAAGTAAACACGCAAACTTGGGAAGATGTTACCCGTCCCTTACGATTAGCTAAAAAGAAAATAAATGAAAATGATGTAGACGAACTTGTACACAGGTTACGAAAAAAATGAAAGTCGTTTTGGACACAAATGTTCTACTATCCGGAACATTTTGGACGGGTGATTCTTTTAGAGTCTTGCAATTAATTGAAAAAGGAAGCTTGAAATGCTTTATATCCGAAGCGATTCTATCCGAGTACCATAAAGTAGTCCACAGCCAAGAGATTGTTGATAAGATTAATGAAAAGAATTTAGACATAAAGTCCACAGCATTAAAAGCAATGGAGTTTTTCATAATTATTGATCCGAAAAGAAAAATTGATTTCGTAAAAGATGACCCCGACGATAATAAAATAATAGAATGTGCAATAGAGGCACAAGCAGATTACATAATAACACAAGATCAAAGGCATCTTCTGAAACTAAAAGAATTTGAAGGAATTAAAATTATTTCACCAACCGAATTTTTGAAAATATTTGGACAAAGGTAGATGTTATGAAGATCGATTTTCACGTACACACAAATAAATCAATGGACTCTATTATTAAGCCGCGGGAGCTATCAACTAAAGCCAAAAAACTTGGAATTGTTCCATGTAGTACCGACCATAATGTTATGAGTGCACATGCCGAACTTAAAGAATTAGGTTTAGAATTTATCCCTGGTGAAGAGATAAGAACGGTTGAAGGAGACTTAATCGGGCTTTATTTAAACGAAGCAATACCAAAGAAAACACCTTTTTTAGAAGCGATCGATCAAATACGCGAACAAGGAGCGATTGCATATTTACCCCACCCTTTCGATTACTCAAGACACGCAGTACAGGAAAAAGAACTAGCTAGTAAAGTTGATGCAATAGAAATATTTAATGCAAGATGCCCATTTCAAATTTACAACCAAAAGGCAGATGAATTAGCAAACGAATTAGGAAAACTAAAATCAATTGGAAGCGACTCGCATTTCTTATTTGAGTTTGGACACAATTATATAGAAATTGATGGGGAATTTTCTGATTATTATGATAACCCAAAAGAGTTACTTAAGGCATTAAGAAGTAAGAACTTAAAGTTTGTAACAAAAAAAGCTCCGTTTTATGTACGGGGAACTACATTAGCAGTTAAGCATGTAAGAACTATTTTTAGGAAGTTGAACTTGCATTAGAATAAAATAGAAAGAAGGATTAAGATCGAAAGTAATTCGCAGGTTTTATGAACCGCAAGGCCACGAAGAAACATCTGGTCGTAAAGAAGTGTCTTGTAGAGAAGAAGCATCTTCTCTAACATGCTCGTGAACGCTGCTGCTGTTCACTACATCACGATCATGCTCAAGAAAGACATTTCCCTTCGACATCCATTAAAAGCTAGTGAACGATACAGTTCACTAAATGGCATTTTTCAAATTATATAGTTGGGCGACTATCTTCTTTTTTTGCAGTTTTGGTAGCTGGCTTTAGCAATGTTTCGAGAGTTTGTCGATCAGAAACATATTTAACTCCAACTTTAAAACCAGGTAAGTCAATAAAGTTGTTTTCAATTTCATCCGCATTTTCTGAACTCAGAATTGCAATTTTGTACTTTGCCCCCATACCATCAAACCATTTACTTACTTCTTGCCCTTGTGCAGCATCCGTTACATAAGCAATTACCAATTGGCTTTCTTTTTCTTGTTTTTCAGGGACAGCCTTGGGCTTTTGTGCTTGTAAATACGCAGTTAATTTTTTAGGATTAAAAACATATTCTCCGTTTTTATCTTTAAGAAGCATAGAATACAATTGAACTGCACGATCATAGATAGCATCTTGCATATTTGAAGGTTTTTCCTCCAATTCATTATTTGCAATTGAAGAAGCAATCAGATATTGTCCAGCCAGACCTACTTCTTTAATTAATAATCTTTGAGTGCCTTCATCAAATGCAGCTGCACTTTTAACGGGTTTTGATACGACAGTAGGTTTTGGTTCTTCTACTTTTTTTGCAGTAACTCCCTTAAATTCGGGAATAACCGGATTAGATTCAGGAATTGTTTTATCAGCTTTTGCTACAGCAATAGTTTCTGAACCGATTACAGAACGATATGCAGCAATAGCATCTGAATTAAGGAATAGTTCGCCTTGTTTATTTTTCTTTAGAAGATTGGCAATTTGTTCTGCTTGTTCATAAGTTTTATCATTTACACCTTTGAGTTGAGTAACATCTTCTCCTGATTTAGTTTCCATGAATAACCTTACTTGCTCTAGACCAGCTTCGCCAAGGTTTTTAGTAATCCATTGTTCAGATGCAGGACTAAATTCAGCTGCAACTTTTGTTTGTTCAACGCGGGATATTTTAAATGCCTTTACTCCTTCGCCTTTTGGAACGAAGTATTGCCCTCGATCATTAAGTTCAAGTGCAGAAATCATTTTTTCAGATTGCCCAGTTAATAACGCAATTACCTGATTATAAGTTTTTTCACTTATATCGGAGGGTTTTTTTCCAAGTGCTTTTTTTGCTTCTTGTTCTGTTCCTACCTGACTAAATATATCTTTACCCATCTTCGCAAGAGAACGTTCTAGATAATTAAATCCATCTTCTCCCAAAGTTTTAGTTAGCCATTCTTTACTTTTTGAAGTAAATAAAACTTCTTCTTTTTCTATTGCTTGTTTTACTGCCATGAACATCACCTACATAGATGGTTCTCCAGATTTTTTACCTTTAAGGATTTCTTTCATTCGTTCATTTTCTTTTGCCAGCTCTTCTGCACTAACTCGACCAGAAGGAGTAACAACAGGATTTTCTGGTTTAGCGCCTTTTGAAACTAAGTATTCAACAATATCATACTTTCTGTTTTTTACTGCTTCGATTAAAGCAGTAGATGGTCCTTTTAAGCCATTATGAACTCCATTATGAACTTGATCCACAAGAGTTGAATCTACTTCAAGAACTTCTTTTACAACAGCTAAATTACCAGCACCTGCGCTAAGAACTAATTTTGCAACTTGTTGATTCCTTGCTTTGATATCTGGTGATGGAGAATATAGTTCTGTTTCTTTTGGCTTCTCTTCTGCTAATTCTTTTGGCTTTGGTGCAGCAATTTCTCTTTCGCTTCTTTTAAAATCAGGCGCGCTACCTGATGAAACTTCTTCTACAGGTTTAGGTTTTTCTTCTTTAACTTCTTTTACAACTACTTTTTCTTTCGCTATTGAACGAACTGCAAATTCATCTTCCTCTTTTTTATCTGCCCGCTTACCAGATTTCCAATCAGGTTCAGTCCAATCTGGTTTTGCAGAAGCAAATTCTTCATCTTTTATTTCCTGCCATTGTGAATCTTGTGTTTTTTTTGCAGTAACTCCCTTAAATTCAGGAACATCCCAATCGTTATTAGAAGCTTTTGCATCAGCGGCTTTTTCCTCAGTTTTTTCTTTTTTATTTGCACTATATCCAAACTCATCTCTGTAAGCCATAATTATCGATTTATCAACAAAGAAACTTCCATCTTTTGCTTGTTTCATAGTTTCAGCTAAAAAATCTGCTTTTTCGGCTAGATCTTCATCTAAATCAGATAAATCAACATCTTCTTCTTCTGGTGTTTCTAAGAGTTTTCTTATTGCATTTACAGCATCTTCTCCAAGTTCATTTTGTAGCCATTCGCTAGTTCTTGCAGTAAATTCAGTATGTTGTTGCTGTTCTTTTCTTATTGGCCAATAAAGCGCAATATCCTGCTTTGTGATATAATATTGTCCTTTGGAATTTTTTCCAACGTAGTGTTCATATTCGCCATTTACTTCATGACCCGTTAGAAGAATCTTTATAGTGTTCCATTGTCTCTCAGAAATATCCTTTGGTTTTTTTCCCATAACTTCTGCAACGTTTTCGCTTGTTATATCTGCGTCTTCAAATTTCCCTTGATTTCGCTTTACAAGTAAACTTGAAAATACTTCTAATGCACGTTCTCCCCCGAGCTTATCTAGTAGCCATTTTTTTGAGTTTTCAACAAATTTTACTTCTTCTTTTTCGACTGATTTTATCGCCATTAGGATCACCAGATTTCTTT
Source organism: Microcaldota archaeon (assembly GCA_038046765.1). Lineage (GTDB taxonomy): Archaea > Micrarchaeota > Micrarchaeia > Anstonellales > Bilamarchaeaceae > JBBSVN01. The sequence goes on from JBBSVN010000004.1 coordinate 113,399, forward strand.
TATTTAAATGAACATGAGATTAATTTGCAAAGACAATTAAACGACCTTAAAAATTAATAAAAAATAAAAAAACAAATGGAAAAATAATAAATAAAAATAAAAGAAAAAAGAAAGATTAGTTACCTTGTGTTCTTTCAAGTACAGTACCAGTAACTGTTGCACTAGCTTGTCTTACGACATTTCCACCAGTAACTTGTACTTCTGGATCAAAGTTGTACCAGATAACAAATATACCTTTGAAATCGCTGTTCTTAGATAATCTAAGTGGGTTACCTGTCGCATCCTTACATGCTACGTTAATATCATAACTTCCGCCCGCAACAATAGTTGGATTATTTGAGACAGTATCCGCATTTGCAAGACTCGCCTGATCAATATTACCCTTAAGACAAACTGCTTTGCTTACTTTTATGTTCTGGCCTTGCTGATTGAAAACTCGTACTGCCATAGAAACATCATTAGTTGCTACAGTTGAAATGTATATACTTGGTTTTGGATCAGAACAGCTAAATCCAGGTTGTGAGAACAAACATCCTTCAGGAGTTTTAATAAGCTGGGGTAAGTAGAACGCTAAAATAGTTATTACGATTACGATAACTAGAATTGCCCATCCATAGGTCATCAAATATTCCATGGCGGCCTGCCCACGCTTAGTGCGCCCGAAATCTTTATTTTTTATTAATTTTTCAAACATGATACTTTCACCTCATTTATTTATCAGCAATGAGCAGTGAGCTTTTGAGCTATGAGCTACGAAACGAACTTTGCTCAGGGCACAATGCTCAATGCACATGGCCAAACTATAATATACTAGCAAAAAAGCTAGATAAAACTATTCCGACAATTGCATAAACAAGAAATGAACCGATTAATATGAATGGGAAATATTTTACCCCCTCATTTCGTGAACCGGATCGAATAGTACTAATAATAAGTGAAGAAAACAAGGAAGTTATGAATATTGTCGCTAGTGAAAAATAATAAAAGTCATTTGCAGTAATAACATTTGTTGGTATTGCAACACTGCCAAATGGCCCAAAGCTGGAACTTGTTGTTGGCAAAGCATTTCTTTGAAGTTCAAACACGCTAATTAGACGCGAGGAAACTGCGAATAAGAAAGGAGTCCCAAGTACGCTTGCAAAAAGCACAAATATTTCATATAATATAAGTGATGCACCTACTTCTTTTTTGACAATCGATGTATTCCTTAAGTCTTGTGAAGTTTCTTCAAGTACTTTTGAAATCTCACCACCAGTTGCAAATGCCTGCTTTAGGAGAATAATCGTTCGAGTAAATACTTTTGAATCAAACCTAGCAGCGAGTTTATCTAGGGCAGATTCTAATGGTTCACCACTAAATGCACTTTTAATACCATTTTTTACTTCAATAGCAAGCAAACCAAATTCAGGTTTAGCCGAATACCACATTGCCTGATCAATACTCATACCAGCTTTTATATTTGCACTAACTAACATAAGAAAATCAGGTAGTGCGTTTTCAAGGGCATTTCTGCGGATATCTGATTGTAAATTAAGGATACCACTTACGATTAAAAATACACCAAAGTAACAAATAAGAAAAGAGAGTATTGGAAATATTACGCCCATCACAAACCTAGAGATAGGAATTATTTTGTAAATAAAAAGATAAAATCCATTATAAATTGATGGAAATGCAAAGTAAGTTAAGCTTAGCAAAATTGTAAGACCAAGTATCGCAAACGCAAGATAACCTAAAAATGCCCCTGCAGGGATTAGATAACCTGAAGATGCAAGCACCCGTGAGAACTCTTTTACCTGTTTTTTAGGAAAAAGAAACCGTCCAAGATATTCAAAATTATTTGTAATTGCCATAAAAATCACAGTAGATATTTGGGCCTCGAAGTTTCAATGATTCCAAGGAACAAAAATTGTACGATTGCTATTAAAACGAATATTGCAACTAAGATTGATGAGGTTAAACCAAGCTTACTCCCACTTATAACTGAAAATAAAACAGTCGCCAGAACAACCCCAATACTTGGTAAAATAATTCCAAAAATCATGAAGAACATTACTGCAGGAGTAAGTTTTTGCCCATATTCTTTTAACTGTATTAGCTGTTCTTTTGCAATTTGATCTAAAACGGAATCAACCGAACTAGCTACATCAGAACCACTTGCAACAGAATTTGCAATTTGTACAGATATACGAACAAAATATTTTGATGGATTGTTTTGTACGACTTCCCTTATTGCCTGAGTAGTTGGAACTCCTAGCATTACTTTTTCTACAATTTTCTCAAACTCTCTACTCACTTCCCCATAACCAGTTCTAAGACCGACAATTGAATCAAATAAAGGCATACCAGATTTAAGTGCGATAACAAAATGTCTGCCCGCAAACAAGATTTCATAGTCAATTTCCCTTTGCCGTTTTAGCACCATTGCTTCAGGCTCTAGCATAAAGTAAAATAAAAATAATAGGACATAAAGGACAAACAGGGGCAAAATTAGAAGTAAGGACAAATTATTAATAATAATAAATACCAAAGTCACAAAAGTCATAACAAAGGTAAGCATAATTGTTGCAAATGCTGCATTTTCCAAAAACTGAGTTGGAACATATTTCGAATTGGCAAGCAAAAGCTTCTTTTTAAGGTCTGGAAAATAGGGCAATAGTAACTCTGCGAGGGGTGTAAAAAATGACTTTCTTGACCTTTGCGTTCCAACACTATTTTGTCCATCCATGTTTATCATTCACCTTCAAAGGAAGAAATATCCCCGAAATATTTTTTAATCTCATCAGCATTTAATCCTTTTTCTTTTGCCATAAGTATTTTAGAGTATTGTATTGCTTCGCTTTTTGTTAAGTGACCCCGTTCATATTTTTTGTAAAATGTCGGATTGTTAGAGTGTAAATAGTAAAGCATAGTTCCTTCATCAGTAGAATTTATTTCAGAAGTTATGGAGGATAATTCAGTTACAGCTGTTTCTTTGGAAGATATTTCACTAGATGTTGATTCAATAATAGACTCTATATATTTAGTAACTAATTGATCAGTAGAAGATAAATTCTTTAAGTATTCTAAAAATGCCTGCTTTCTAGCATCAGCTTTTTCCAAAGTAGCCTTATCAACAGATTTATTGGAGGCCAAAAAGGTATCTACTTCAGTTTTATGCTTTTCTAGCAAATACTCAGATGTTTTTGTTATTTCATCCTTTGCCTGTGAATTAAGATTTAGCAGGGCATTGACAAAATTTTCATAAAGCTTGGACTTTTGATCCATGTCATCTATTAATTTTATTTTATCATAAAACTGCATTTTTAATGAATCAGCAGATTTTTTGTATTTAACAGTTAAATTATCAGCAGAATTTCTTAGTTCATAGGCCTGAGTATTTACAATTGTATCGAATAAACCAACGGTGTAATTTTGTTCCGTAGTCTTCTTACTTTTTGTTTTTTGTGTAAGCTGACTTATGTTTGAAAGCATATTTTTAAGAACTACAATTTCAAGCTTAATCTGATCTCTTTTTTGCGAACTCTTTTCCTTAAAGAGTTCTTTTGTAAGGTCGAGCATTTTTCTTTTTATTTTAGTTTCATCAATTTGTCCGCCCCATTCCTGTGTAAAGTAAGATTCAACATCCCCATACTTGGCAGTTGCATGCTCCTGAGCCTTTAAAATATCCGGAACTCCAGATTCAGTTTTTACAGACTTTTCTATAATGGGAGATAACGGAGTAGGTATTTGAATAGATGGTTCAGATATTTTTACGGGTTTTGGAGTTGGAACGGAAGTAGATAAATTTTCTTGAACATGCTCGATTTCTAAATCTAAATTAGTTTTTTCTTCTTTTTGTTCGGATTCTTCTTTTTCAAATGAAAGAGATTCATCCTCTGTTTTTACCGTAGGAATTAGGCTGGGTTTAGGCTCTTCTTTTTGTGTCTCAAACTCCAAATCTACGTGTTCTTTAGATTTTATCTCTGAAACAACAACTGGAATTGCTTGAACAGGTTTTTGAATTTCTTTGACTTCTTCTACAGTAATGCGCCGAACCTTTTGTTCAATTTCTAAACTTCTTTTTACTACTAATCCTTCAGCTTTTGATGGCGCATAGAAATCCGCTGTAGAAGTACGAATGATCTTTTGCACTCTTTCATAGATATTAATAGCATCAGCATAGCCTAGGTCAAGCATATCTTCCGGATAAAAATCGATAGTACTTTTAAGTTCAATTGGACCTTTAAACTGGGTTTTAGCTAATGCATTCTTTTCAATAGCTCTAGCAGATTCGCAAAGTATTGAAAAATCTCCCCCAGTTAATTCATCCATATTTACTCCCATGTATTTGCAAGCTTAAAATTGCCATTTTTCCTTTTTTCTTACAGACTCAAGCACCGCTTCAGGATCAAGATAGTAACTAGATACGACTGCACCAACTTGATCAACATTATCGTAGTCATTTTTGACCATCCAATTAAGCACTTCGGTTTTTTCATTAATGTCATCACGTATTTCTTTTTCCTGCATACCCGCATAAAGCGATAAAAGATCTTTTAATCGAGACATTTGTCCGACCTGCTTTATTTTGTCGCTCTTAACATCCCATTTATATAAGACATTATAATCTCCTTTCTTTTCTACTTCCGAAAATTCTAGTACTCGCCTGATGTTAAATCTTCTGTGCCTAAAAGTTACAACTACCCCGCCTAGGGCATCAAGCATAACTTTCGGGATATTGATAGGTGGATTGGTTAATCGGGAGATTGTCTGATCAGTATCATCAGCGTGGAGCGTTGCATAGACACTGTGACCAGTGTGCATTGCTTCAAACAATACTTCAGCTTCCCTCTGCCTTCTGATTTCTCCAACTAGGATTCGATCAGGTCTTTGTCTTAATGCATTGACCATCAAATCAAGCATCGTTACTTCACCTTTTCCTTCAGGATTAGCTTCCCGAACTACCATCGGAACCCAGTGCAAAAATTTTGGCAATGTTAACTCTCGCGTATCTTCAATACTAACTATACGTTGATTTGCTGGAATAAGTGCAGCCATGGCATTAAGGAAACTTGTCTTACCGCTACCAGTACCACCAGTTACAAGCAAACTTAGTTCGTTCTGAATACATAACCAGATTAATGCCGCTACTTCTGATGAAACAGTTTTTGATTTTATAAAAGTCGAGATAGTCCAAGGATTCCTCGAGAACTTTCTTATTGTGAGCGTGTTTCCGAAATTTGAAATTGGAAATAATGTTGAATTAACACGGTCTCCGGTTGGTAACCTTGCATCTAAAGTCGCATTAAGAATATTAATCTGTTTACCGACTTTCCTTGCAATTGTACTTGCGTAATCATAGATCATTTGTTCATTCTTAACTTTTAAGTTTGTTTTACACCAGCCAAATTTTTTATGATAAACCCATACTGGTTCTTGTGAATTATTTATTACTACTTCTTCCAATTTGTCATCGTGCAATAGACTTTCCAGCTCACCTAAGCCAATCGCATTTTGTAAAAGAAATACTGCCAGAATATTCTGCTTATCCGAGGGTAAAGAAGGGAAATTTCGCTCTAAAATTCTGTTTGCTGCTTCTAGTAATTTTGCCTTTACTTCTTCGTATTTCTTAGGATCTAATATTTCGCTAATATCTAGTTTAACTTCAGTTACAAGTTCTCCCCTTAGTTTTGTTTCTAATATTAATTTTGTTCCTTCAGCAATTCCAGGAATACTAAGTTCATACTTTGGTACAAAATCAGCTCTTTTTACAATTTGTACATTTACAGGTATACCTTCGCTTGCAAAAGAATAGGAATCTAAAACCCCTTGACCGGAAATAATCATTCTCTTTTCATGAGTTACGATTTCATTTTTAGTTTCATCTTCGTGCTCATTATCATTTTGATCGGCATTTGCAGTACCAACCGGAGTAGGAACTACTTGAGATAAAGGTTCTTCTGGTTGCTCTGGAATTTCAAGTTCTTCTTGAACAGGTTCTTTCTTAGTTTGTTCTTCCTTTTTAGATGAGTTTTGCTTTAGTTTTTCCTTTATTATGTCCTTAATTTCCCTTTCCTTATCTTTTGCCATAGAAACACCTTAAGATAACGTATAAGACTATTGTCATTGCCTTTTTAAATATGTTATGTATGGAGCAAAATCAGAAATAACGCAGTACAATCTCTTTTGAAACTGCAAATGAATCGCGTTTTTTGATTAGATGGTGAAACTTTTCCTTAAATCGATTAATAAATGACCTAAATTCTTCTGCCGATGGAACTTCTATTTCTATTGAAAATGAGTAACTTCCAATTAAGTGACTTGTCCAAAGAACATATTCATTAAAACTTAGAAAAGAGTAGACTATATCCCAGTCCTTTTTTGAAAGAGCATTTAACCTAAACCAAAGTTTATAATAAGAATAACCGCGCTCTGCAAAACTCGTGAAGACTCGATATCCTTGGATGATTTTTTCGTTTTCTAGTTTTTTTAACATTGAAATTGCTGTTGGAAGTGAAACCGAAAGTTCTTTTGCAACATCTGTTATTGGCTTTCGTGCATTTGCTGCAATTAAATGTAGTAGTTTTTCTTCATTTTTAGTTAGTGAAATTTTTTCTTTAGTTTCACTCATTTGATAAATTGTACGTTCTTGCTTATCTATCCCAAAGTTTCGTTTGAAATAATTTACAGAATATGTATACATTAGCTCTTTTTCCGCAATAAAATTACCAAATTTATTTTCAAAATCTTCAAAGAATTTTGTAAGTTCATAAGCACTTCTTATTCTTAGGGTCAGATTGACATCCCAAGATCCGCTTTCGCATACTGCCGCCCAAGAGACCGATTCACAATTCTTTATATATTCGTAAATTATATTTTCTTGTTCTTTTGGTATTTCATAGAATTTAATTAAAACAGAATAAACTAGGTAACCTAATTTATAGATATCAACAGGAGTAATATATTTTCGTATTATGCCTATTTTTTCAAGATTTTTGATGCGATACAGAACTACTTCTTTACTTAGCCCAACCTTTTTGGCAATTTTCCCATAACTTTGTCTTGAATTATTTTCAAGTTCTACGAGAATCTTTAGGTCTTTGATATCTAACTTATCTGTTTTTTTTTCTAACATATCATCAAAACTTAAATTTTTTCTAATTATTTTTATATTTGATAAGATTTTTAAAAGAAACTTTTATTTAAAAGAAAATAATAGTTATAATTGATGTCAATTATAGAAAAGAGAGATACCTCAATCGAAAAAATAGTTGCACGTACTTTGGAGGTTAGAGCGAACTTTCAAAAAGCAGAGTATGTGCATTTGTTGCAATTAAAAAGAAAAATTCAAAGAACTCTAGAAACTTCAAAATCGCTTCTTGAAGGAATACAAATTCCACCAACTCTTTCAATGCAATTAATTTGGCCAAGCGGTGATTATTTAGGTGACCAAAGACAAGTAATAATCAGAAGGGCAAGCACACTCTTGTTTGATACGATTTGTGCGATAGATGTACTACAAAAAGAAATCGAAGAAACGGAAAAAGAATCTGGTACAGGTTACTTAGGTGGATGGAAAAATGCCTTAAGATATATTAAATTGGCTGATCACTTGCTTAGTGAATATAAAGGATTAAGGGACGTAAAAGGTATCGAAAGAGAAACGATTTTATCCGAAGCAAAAATACTTGACCATAAGCCAGCAGTCCTTGATGTCGGATGCGGAATCGGATCGGATATCAAATTTTTACGAGCAAGAATTGACGGATATTTTTATGGAATAGATAATAACTTACTTGCAATACACGAATGCAACGCTAAAATTAATGGAACATTCTTACATATGGATGCTAGAAAAATGTTTTTTGCTGATGATTATTTTGATATATCTTATGTAACGGTAAACACTCTTGGAAATTTAAATGCAGAAAATAGACTAGCTTGGATAAGGGAGATGTTGAGGGTTTCTAGTGGAGATATACTTGCAACATTTTACATAAATACGCAAGATTACCAAAAAATGAGGATAGCTGATCGAATAGATTATTATACACGGGCAACAGAAGGCAGGAGAACAATTTTTGATGGCAAACAATTCCAAATCCCCAGCTTAGGGTGGACTGGAAGATTGTTTACAATGCCAGAACTAAAAGAAATGTTCGAAAGATTTGGAATAAAAAATTACGAAATAAAATTTTTAAATGAGATTATGACAATTGTAAAGATACCAAAAACATGAAACTAAATCATCCCAAGTATTTCCTGCTTAGTTATCTGCATCCGTGGCAACTGGTCAACTTCTAGTTTTCGATAATAGTAAAAATATTCGTAGAGTTCGCCTTCGTCTTTTGCGAAAATAATTTTATGGTTGTGGATAACTTGCCATTTCATAAAAAGAGGTAACTCTTCAAAACAATGAACATCGTAATTTTTTGCAGTCACATCTAGGTTTTGATAGACTTTTTTCATAATTATTTTAGAGCCTGATTTTGGTGCAACAATGCAAATATCAGTATCCCGACCTTCGCTTGAAGTTGAAGAACCAAAAAGAAGTATTCCAAGAATAAAATCATTTTGCAAAAATGAAAAATCAGAATTTAATTTTTCGAGTCTTGAGGTTGTATTTTGAGCCATTGGTCCACCATTTCTAAAAAGTCTTCTAAATCAGGCAATAACTCAACCATTGATTCGTAAGCGAGTTCGCTATCCAGGCCTTCGTAGTTTTGAACGATACGATTTCTTAAACCGCTAGCTACTTTTAAAGATTTAGAGATTGTATCGCTAATAATCTTTTTTTCTAATATGCATTCGATATTTGAAAAATTATCTTTTGGCAAAGAACTAGTGTCTTTACATATCATAGCAGTTAAATCCATTGAAAATTCAATTATCTGCTCAAACGCCATGTAACACGCAAGCCGGGATTTTTCATCATCTAAAAAATCGTCTTTCCATTCTTCAAACTCGCCCATACGTTTTTCGATTAACTTGAATTTGTCAGTGTAACGCTTTAATCGCTCGATTTCCATAAATTGCCCCTATTAGTTATTTCTAATACCTAACCCGCCAATAATAGTTATATTAGTTTAGCATCTTCAAAGTTTTTGAAATCTGGATCGCCAGTTAACACGATTACTTTTTTCGACCTTGCAGTGGCTAAAACGATGCAATCAGCCAAACCCATTTGATATTGAACTTTTAATTTTGAAGCGTCGGTTGCAATTTCTTTGCTAACGTCTACTAAAGTCGCTCTTGTTAACATAAATGCTCGTTTTTCTTCTGCTTGATCAGGACGTTCCCTCAAATATTTAGAGTATACTTCAACTAAATTTATCGATGAAGTAAAAATTTCCTGGTCAGAGTCAATGATTTCTTTTACAATTTTGCCTTTTTCTGAGCCAAAAAAATATTCAAACCATGCGAAAGAATCAAAAAGATACATTTAAACACCCTAGAACCGGTCTTTTTCTTCTCGAACATCGTCTAAATTAAACCTTTTTGTCGAACCAAATAAATTTTTTTTCTTTGAGAAATGTTTGGCTAATATGACATTAACAAGTTCAGATAATTTTCTCATTGAACCGTACTCTTCTTTAGCTTCCCGCACGAGCAAACTATAAAGTTCATCTTTTATAAGAACAGTTGTCTTCATGTTTTCACCATATAATTAGTATGGTATAAGGTTTTATAAACCTTCTTATTTTTTCATAAAAACTTCAATCCGATCAAGTGCTTCGTCTAGTTTTTCCAAACTGGGTAAATAAACAATCCTAAAGAACATCCGGTCTGGCATTGTGCTAGTAAAGCCGCTACCTGGAACGACTACGACTCCTTCCTTAAGTAAAGCGCGAACGAATTCCCAATCATTTTTGAATTTCTTTTTATCAGTAACTTCGACAAATGCGTAAAATGCCCCTTGGGGTTTAACCATCTTTAACCCTGGGATTTGTTTAATTCGTTTGTCCAAGAGGTCGCAGCGAATCTTTAACTCATGATTAAATGTTTTTACATGATCCTTTGGTCCACGTATCGCAGTAATTGCTGCTCGCTGCATTTCCCAATTAATACTAAGTCTTTGATTACAAAGTCTTTGAATTGCATCTTTTACGCTTTTCCATTCGTCGCCTTGCGAGCGAAACGCTAAGTAACCAACTCTTGCTCCAGGGTAAATATAATTTTTAGATAACGAGCTTCCGTTTACGATTGGAACATCTTTACATAAATCTCTTAAATTCGCATGTTCACCATCGAATATAAGCATCTCATAAGCATCATCGCTAATTATGGGCAGTTTGAATTCACCAGCAATATTAACTATTTCCTGTAAAGTTTTCTTAGAATAAACTGCGCCTGTTGGATTATTTGGAGAAATCACCAGAATTGCTTTAGTATATTTATTGATCTTTTTTCGCATGTCATCGCAATCAGGTTCCCACTTTTCATCGCTTTCGTAAAAGAGTTCACTTCCAAAAGCAACTCTTTGTTTGGTTAAGTACAGTGGATAGGTTGGAGATGGTAAAATAATATTTCTTCCTGGGTCAACCATTGCCTGGAATAAAAAATCAATTCCTTCGCTTAGGCCCGAACAAACAAAAACGTCAGATGGAGTTACTTTTTCAAAATCAGCTACTGCTTGTTTTAATTCCGGATCTCCCTCGCTTGGAGCGTAACCTGAATAATTTTTAGCGAGCGCTTCTTTAGCCGCATCTAATATATGCTTAGGGGGCCTAAATCCAAATGGGCCAGGATCCCCTATATTTAGGTAAATCATATTTTTTCCGGATTTTTCAAGGGCTTTTGCTTCCTGAACGATATCACGAATTGGATAGCTAATTAGTTCGCTTTTTTTACTTGATTCGATTAACATAAGAGATCACCAATTAAAGAGAAATTAGATATTTAATATAGCTAATAAAACGAAAATGATAAAAAAGAATACGCGTAAATTTAATTTAGGTGAAAACATGAAAAATAAATTAATATTAGGATTATTAATATTAGGAATTCTTTTCGTTTTTGGTTGTACCAAGATAGGTCAAGGTTCAACTTACATGCCTACACAAGGCGGAGGAACAATCGATTTAGCTGCCTGCGTACTTAAATGCAATAGTACAACTGAAGGAGGCGCAGTTGGTCTAGGAAGAATGGGCTGTAAATTAAATTGTTACTCTAACAAAGCAGTTGAAACAAAGCAACCTGAAACTTGTGATCCATTATTAACTGATCCGGATGCAGGAATAAATGCATACACTGTTTGTCTGCAAACTTTAGGCAAGGATATAAGGAGTGCTGAACCTTGTAAACGAGTAGCTAACGAACCAGTTCAATATAACATATGTGTAAGCAACATCGCACAAAAAATAAATGACCCATCAATGTGCGAATTAATTGTCCCAGCAAATGGATATCTTGGAGAAAAAGCAGACTGTACAAAAGGTTCTAGATAAGTTTTATAACTTTTTCTTTTTTTTTATTTTAATTTTGTTCGATAGGTATTTAATTGTGCAAGAGCTCATTAAATTGGTGAACTTATGGTATTTAGAGAAAAATTTGAAGAGAGAGAGAGAGTACTCCCAAGGCGAATATAACACCAGTTAAAGTAAACGATAATTATGTTCAAAACGTTGTCGCACTCCTTGCAAATAAAGATGATAAAATTCGGGAAAATGCCAGATCAGAACTAATTGAACTTGCTTCTAAAAATAAAGCTAATTTGGAAAAGATATGTAACTCGCTAGTTATGGTACTTGGTAAAGTTGGCTCAAGTGACAAGACAACTAAAGAACTTGACTCATTAGATAAAAAAATGAGTCTTATATCAGACCCAGTTAGTTTACAACTAGAGAAGATTGAGGGTAGAAAAGTGACTTATAACGAAACAATCAATTACCTAGAAAAAAATTCTCCCAAGCTTTTTGAAGAATGGCTAGGACTATCAACAAAAAGAAGGAAAATATTAGAGGGGAGTACTGAAGAAATAAAAATTTTGGAACATTTTGCAAAAGAGGGTATGATCCCAAAAGCAACGATTGGAAAGACAGTAGATCTGCTTATGAGTGATGGTCGTGCAACTGAAATGAGCTATGCTGCTTTGGCTATTTTTCAAAAATATAAAATGGACATCTCCGAATTTATTCCAAGGATAATAAAAAGTGTTGAGAAGGCAGATAAATATAAAGACCCTGGAGTTTCTGTTTTATGGCTTGCTTTAAAAAATGGAGATTACTTTTATGACCAGGTAGCAAACCTAATGAAATTGCTAAAAAAACCGAATGCAGGCGAATTTGCAACAACTTTTCTTGCTGAAATAGCCAGTAAAAATGAAAAATACTTGAACATGATAAAAAAAGAACTAATAAAAGTTAGAAAAACAGAAGATCTTGAAGACTTACAGGAAAAACGTATCGAATGGTTGGAAAGAAAGGTAGGTTTAAAGGAATAAGACATACCATTTTATAATCTGTATTTTTTTTATTTTCTTTTTCTGAATTTATTGTTTTTTAGCAATGCTAATAGTAACTTTTTGAGGAGTACCGTTTACGATCAAAACTTTTTCTGTTGAAATCAATGTAACAGAGTCATCTTGACGACAATTAGTCACATCAATGCCACGAATAAAGTAACAATTTCCAGTTAAAGCACCAATAGTTTTTAGGTCAACTTCAGCTTTATTTTTTGCGGCGTTCCCAGAAATGAGATTTAGATAATTAAAATCCCCTTTCAAATAAAGCACACGATAAACATCGTTAACTTGATAATATTTGTAAAGCGAAGTATTCAGTTGCAAATTTGGCACATAAAGTATAAACTGTACAATTGAAAGAAAAACCAATAAAGATAGAACTGCTTCCAAAGTTTGCATATTAACCCCCACATATAAATAATTGTCTTATTTCTTGATTGCTACCAGAACTCTCTTCATACAACACTAAACGATAGATGCAGAAACGATAATCTTTTTGAACCCAGTCAATCGAAAGATTATTTAGTCCAGCTTCCTTAGCTAATGGTCCAAGATTTGAATCGATTTTAAGAAGTTCAGATTGGTTAACTAGATTCGGATAAATAATATTATTTTCAGAAGTATCGGATATTTCTTTTTTAGCAACAAGATTTTGTACAGCATACTCGCTTATTGTAGTTAATTTATCAAATAGGATTTGATCTTCTAGGGCATTTTGGGAAAAATTTGAAAGTGTAAATTGTATTGAAATTGTTTGAACAATAATGATAACAATAACAAGTATGCTAAGTAACGCATCAAAAGATGCGAAGGCAGAACGGCTTTTCAAACAGACAATTTTTTTATACTGGTTCGTAGTTTTTGTCATTTAAATACCCGATTGTAGATCTTTTTATAGTTTGATTTTCATAAACAATGTAAATTGTCCGATTTTGAAAAATAAAATTTGTTTTTGATGTATCAATCCATTTGTTCTTTGAAAATGCTAAGATATCGTAGGTCGTAGCCATTTCTTCAAGTTTAACTTTTAATTTTACAAAATCGATAAACAAATTATTTGATTTTGCATAATTAATAAGCCCCGTAGATAGAATAATTAAGATGGATAAGTAAATTAAAAAGTTCAGCAGTACTTCAAGAGTAATCTGTCCTTTGAAACAATTTCTCTTCATAAATTTAACCCGTTATTTTATAATTACTTGGAACGTATCCGATGCTAACGACGCGGTAAGCTTTGTCAAAAACCGAAATCCCAATTATCCCTTGTCTGGTCGAATCAGTTAATTGAACGGATTCTAAAATAGGGTAACCTGTTGAAACATCGACTTTTGAAATAATCATATTAGAACAAAAATCCAGATTCGAGCATGATGAACAAATTAACGCAGAGTTAGAACGTAACATGCTATCTTTGAGAATAGAAAAACTAGATGGAACATAATTATTGCACCAGAATTTGACTTCTACACTGTCCGCAAAATTTACATTTTTAATTGACATTATTTTTAGATAAACTGCGAGATTTACTGCATCTTCTGCTTCTTTCTCTTTATAGTTAGGTTTTGTTGGTTTTCTAGTGGCAACGGTAATGGCAATAGCCTTCTCTTCTTGTTCTTGAATATATTTATTTAACCCATCCCGTGCTCCTTCCCGAGCGAGTTCAATTATCGCATCTTTTGCATTAAGGTCTATTTTAGATACTCGGGAAAAGGAGATCGCTTGACTAAGATTTGTTTTATCAGAATAGGTTAAAGCTTCAAGAGATAAGAGTAACAAAATAACTGCAAAGAAAACTAGGATAAATGTAACGTAACCGCGCATAAAAATATTAAAAAGAAGGAAAATATAAAACTAGGTTTATTTTACCTTAACAGCGTAGCTCCCAACAGTAGTTATTTCTGCTACCTTTGCTACTTCTGAGCGTTCTGGATCAAGAATAATTACCATACCAGAGAATTTTTCTGATAAGTCACCCTGGCATTTGGGACATTGTTTTTCTGTTGAAACGATATAACGACAATTTCTGCAAGCTTTCATAGGAATGTACCTCCGTGTTAGCATTGAGCTTTGAGTAATGAGCATTGAGCAACGTATTAGTTTCGTGACTCATTGCCCATGATACAATAGCCCATGGCTAGTAATGATTATTTCTCTTTCTTTTCTTTTTTAGATTCTTTCTTTTCTTCTTTCTTTGGAGTTTCTTCAACTTTTTCTTTCTTCTTTTCGTCTAACCATTCTACTTTACCTAGACCATCAGGTCGCATTGTAAGACCAATCTTTGTATCAGTTACAGCACCTTTAAGACTAACTGTTGAAACTTTTACAAGAACTTGGTCTCCTTTTTTAATTCCTTTTTTATCCTTTGAAACCAAAGATTTTGATTTTTTATCAAAAAAGAATTTTTCCTTTCCGATTTGTGATATGTGCAATAACCCTTGTAAAGCACCCATGCTAACAAATGCACCAAATTCAACAGTTTCTTTTACTTCGCCAACATATACTTCATTTACGTATGGCATGAAACATAATGCATCTAATCGGACATTGTAATAAATCCCATTATCCCCTGGAATAACTAGACCATCACTTAATACCTGGACATTGTCAACAGATAGGATTAAACCAGTTTCCTTAAAGATTCTTCGTTCGAATTTATCTCTAAGCATACCTAGGACAGCCGAATTAAGTTCGCTACCTAGCAATTTTGGAAGTATTCGGATTCTTTCTTCAATGGTTTTTACATAATACATAAACACACCTAAAATAAGAGAATAATTGCCTCTAGTGCAAAGCTTTTAATCATTAATATACCATATAATAGTCTAACGATTGGTTTTTAAAGATAAGGTTTATTAAAAAATTCTAATCTACTAGAGGTTATACTATGACACAAAACGAATTGCATGAAAAAATACATGAAATATCCCTTGGCCGAAGTTTTTTCTTCCCTAGTAACGAGATATATAATAACGTTGCCGGTTTTTATGATTATGGACCAGTTGGAAGTTTACTTAAGAAAAAGGTTGAAAACTTATTTAGATCGTTATTTATCCGACAGGAAGGTTTCCACGAAATAGAAGCATCAATAATTACACCTGAAATCGTACTAAAAGCGAGTGGGCACGTTGATACGTTTGCCGACCCAGTCATGGAATGTGTAAACTGCAAAACGCGTGTGAGGGCAGATAGTTTTGTCGAAGGCGCCGTAGCTAATTTTAAATGGGATTCAAAAATTGAGAGCTTAGATAAGATGGTTTTGGAAAACCAACTAAAATGCCCCAAATGTAAAGGAGATTTTTCAAGCGTTTTGATGTTCAACCTTATGTTTAAAACAGGAATAAGTGCAGACCAAGCTGCTGCGTATTGCAGACCAGAAACTGCGCAGGGAACTTTTACGTCCTTCCAAAGAATTTTCAGAAATCACGGAGCAAAACTACCAATAGCCGTAGCACAAATCGGCAAAAGCTTTAGGAATGAAATTTCACCAAGAAAGGGGATTGTCAGGATGCGTGAATTTACCCAGATGGAACTAGAATATTTCTTTTCACCAGCAAATGATAAATTTGAAAAATACAAACAGTATGCTAACTTGGAAATGAGATTTTTAGTTGATGATAAAACCGAAACTAAGACGGTACAAAAAGCATTAGATGATGGAACAATTGTAAACCAGATCATGGCATATTTTATGGCTCTTGAATGGGTTTATTATAAAAGATGCGGAATAGACGAGGATAGAACGTACTTTAGAGTAATACCAAAAGAAGGTACACCACATTACTCAAAGAAAAATATTGATATGGAAGTTATTACATCAGTTGGAGCAATTGAAGTAAACGGAAACGCCTACAGAACTGATTTTGACTTAAGCCAACATAAAAAATTTTCTGGAAAGGAAATTGAAGTTTTTATAGAAGAAGAAAAAGCAAAAATAATCCCACACGTTTTTGAAGCAGCGCTTGGAGTAGATCGATTAGTATTTTGTATACTTGAGCATTGTTTTAAATCAAAACAGGAAAAGAAAGAAGGAGAAAAGGAAGCAGTTAAGGAATGGGAATGGTTCGATTTCCCACCTGAAATTGCGCCGTATAGTTGCGCAATATTCCCGTTAATGAAAAAAAATGGTATGAGCGAAAAAGCGCAAGAAATTTGCGCTACTTTACGTGAGAATTACGATGTATTTTACCAGGAAAGCGGAAGTATTGGTAAAAGATATGCCCGTGCTGATGAGATTGGGGTTCCGTATGCAATTACTGTAGATTATCAAACATTTGAAGATGGAACAGTTACGATAAGGTACAGAAATGATGGACTACAAGAAAGAATAAAGGTAACGCAGTTAACTGCAACAATAAAAGAGAATATAGCTAAGGGCAGGGTAAAGTTATGAAAAGATATTTTCTTTTAATTTTATTAATAATTTCGCTTTATTCTTTTGGTTGTTTTACAAGAACAAATGCAGAACCAGCTAAAAACCAAGTCAATCAAAGTGCAAATACAACATTACCCGTAGGAGGGATGTCATTTACAGTTATTTCACCAAAAAATGAGCAAATAATAAAAACAAATAGTGATTACACAGATGTAATTTTTTATCTTTCAACAATAAACTTAAACATCGTACCAGCTGGGCCAAAAAACACCCCTGGAAACGGACATTTTGATATTTATGTTGATGGCTTAATGCAAAAAAAAGTTTTTAGTAAAACATTTACATTAAAAAATCTTGAGCAGGGCAAACATAATATTACGATCGAATTTGTGAACATAAATCATTCAAGTTATAACCCAAAAATAACACAAAACATTAGTCTGGAAATAACACAGGGAGGCACTAGAACAATAATCGAAGAAGTAATTATTAGAGATTTTGAATATTTACCTTCCATAGCATATATCAAGGCAGGAGACGTGGTATCATGGATAAATAAAGGAAATTCCCCCAGATCAATAACAAGCACAAACAATTTTGACTCCGGAATTATTCCAAGTGATGCCGAATTTGCCAGGAAATTTGACGAAAAAGGAGAATATACGTACTTTTCAATCAATTATCCTTTAATGCAAGGAAAAATCGTAGTGGAATAACCAAATATTTATAAATTAACGCAAGGAGATCTAAGCGAAACAAAAGAACGTTTAAAAACATTAAACTACATAGTGGTACTACAAATTAATACGTACAATTTTTACTTAGGTGATGGAATGGTCAAGTATTTAATAGCAAGACAACTTTCGGGTAAGAAAATTATTACCAACGAAGGAGAAGACTTTGGAAGACTGGTTGATTTGAACATAAATGAACTAACAGGAAAAATAGAGAACTTAATAGTAGAACCAAACCCAGATTCAGTTCTAGCTTCGAAAATGAGAAAAGACGACAGCATGGTAATGGTTCAATACGAAAGCGTACTAGCAATTGGCGATTATATTATTGTCGAAAAGAGAAACATGACATATTAATAATAAATTTTTAATTTTTTTATTTTATATTTTTATTTTATTCTTTTTATATTTTTATAGTTTTAATTTTATATCTCTTGTTTTAATCGTTTTTCTAGATTTTATTAACGCTATGGCAACTTTTTATTCTTATTCTAAACGAACTACAATACTTGAACTGAAATTTCCTGTTGTATTCCTTCCCTTAACACCCACTCGCGTTTAAAGTTACTATTTTCCGTTTGTTTTTCTTTTACTCTGCTAGAAATTTTATTTCTAAAATAAGATAGCAGGTTAGCTTCGAGAAGAATTTTTTCGGTCTTTTTTAAGACTTTTTTATTTTTTGTCGACCTTTTCCTCTTTAATTTAGAATAGATGTTACAAAGCTCCGCGATTGTACTTAATTTATCTTTTCTAATTAGTGTAATCTCTGGAAATTCCGATTTATCTAGTTCTAAATATGTGTTTGTTAATTCTTCTAAGGTCTGTGAAGGAAAATTTATTGATTTAAGCTTCTTAGAATCTAAATTCATAGTAATAGTTAACCAGCATTTTTATTTAAATTCGCGTTTATTACAAATCCGCTAGGGATATATGCTTTATTGGATATATATTTATATGAAAAAACCTGAGTTATTTGAAAACTCTATTGCAGAACTTGCAGGTTTGTGGATAGCTGAAGGGGATGATAAAACTAAGTGGGAAATAACAATTACAAACAATTCACTTGAACTAATAAAATTTTCATACAATGTCTTAAAGAGACTTTTCAGACCAAAAAATTTTAGAATTTACATTTATTTACCTGAAAAAAGTTGGGTAATAAAAGAACGCTTACCTAAAGCCATTTTAAAATATTATATGGATCAAAGAGCAAACAAACCGTATTTTATACTTAGATTCGCAAACGTAATTAAAGTCAAAGAATGGAAACAAATGGTTCAGAAAATATGCTCGAATGAAAGATATTACTCAGATATTTTAAGAGGATTCTTTGCAGGGGAAGGAAACATAAAAACAGGAACCCATTCTGATAGAACATTAAGAATGGCTCAGAAGGAGCCTATACCAGTAATAAACAAAATTTTAGAACATTTCCAAATCGAATGGAAATTTAGTAATAGAGAGCGTAGTTATGTAATAGTTGGAAGAAACAACTGGAAAAAACTTGCGGATATCAGAATAGCAGATATGCATCCAATTAAAAAGCAAAAATTTTGGGAAGTTTACGATGGATATAAACAATGGCATTATAAGAAACACTACATACGAGATAACATTGAAACTTTATTGATTACACCTCTAACATCTAGTGAGCTTGCGATAAAGTTTAATCGAGATCATTCTAGGTTAACAGAAATATTATGTGAATTAAAGAAGAAGAATAAGGTGCAAATGTTTAAAGTTAGAAGCAAAATCTATTGGTTAAGCATTAACTCTAAGATAATTCCAATTTCAAAAAGAAAAAGATCGATTCTAGATACTATTAATGTAAAACCAAAAAGAACTTATGAAATAGCACATGAGTTAGGAATAGATCAAAAAGGTGCTTTAAGAAGATTAAGAGAACTAGAAAAATTACAATTAGTATA
The DNA here is from genome assembly GCA_038046765.1 of Microcaldota archaeon. Classification (GTDB taxonomy): domain Archaea; phylum Micrarchaeota; class Micrarchaeia; order Anstonellales; family Bilamarchaeaceae; genus JBBSVN01. The sequence continues at coordinate 132,878 of JBBSVN010000004.1, forward strand.
TCGTGAAGATTACTTTTGGAGCAAGCTTCCGATTCAAAAAGAGGTGTTAGTGTATGAGTAACTATCTTGTAGGTATTGATGAGACTGGCAGAGAAATTTAGTTTCTTGTATAAGAACTAGAGAACTGTAAGTAGCCTCATTGGTCCATTAGTGATTTGCATGGCAACATGTAATCGAGCATATGAAAAGAAATTAGATATGTTGGGGAAAAAAGACTCCAAACAACTATCAGCAAAACAACGCGAGGAAATACTAAAAGAACTGGAAAAAATTTGCAGTTTCAAATGGATCGCAGTTTCAGCAGTAGACTTAAACAAATTAATGGACACAAAATCATTAAACGAAATTGAAGCAACAGTAATGGCGTCATTAATCAAACAGGTAAAAGAAGGAGATATAATGATAGATTTACCTGATCGTTATTCGTACACGTTTAAAAGAAGAATGGACAAACTAGGAGTAAAGAAATTTGAAGCAGAACACAAGGCAGACGAAAATTATCCAATAGTAGCAGCTGCTTCAATTTGTGCAAAGGTTACAAGAGATAAAATGGTTGCTGAGATTAGGGAAATTATAGGGGACTTTGGAAGCGGATATCCAAGCGACCCTAAAACGATAAAAATGTTAAAAGAAAAGGGATGGATAGAGAAAGCAAAACTATACATAAGAAGTAAATGGAAAACTTTGGAAAATTTTAAACAAAAAAAGTTGTTTGAAGAAGGAACTTAATGATACAAAAACTTTTAAAGAAGAAACGAAGTGAGTAAGCTATGAAAGATATAAAGGAGATAGAAAAGGAATTAACAAAACACAAACATGAGTTATTTGCAAAATTCAAAATAAAAAAGCTAGGATTGTTTGGTTCTTACGTAACAGGAGAACAAAAGAAGAATAGCGACTTAGATATATTAGTCGAATTTACTGAAACACCCGGAATGTTTAAATATTTGAATTTAGAAGAATCACTCGAAAATATTATAGGAATAAACGTAGACTTAGTGATGAAAACGTCACTTAAGCAACACATTGAAAAACAAATTTTAAGCGAGGTTGTTTACCTTTAGTGAACCCCATGGCAATAGTAAAAATAAAAAACGAAAACGTTGAATTTGAAGTTCCTGACGGGGATTTGATCATCGAGTACTTGTGGAACAATAGTTCATTTCCCGCAGGATGCATTGATGGCAGCACAACGATTTGTGCGTGCGTAGTTTTACAAGGAATAGAGAATATAAACCCGAGAACACATGCGGAAATAGTTACATTTACTAAAGCGAATATGCCTAACTCGGCACGTAATCGTTTAGCTTGTCAGATAAGGATATTTAAGGGAACACTTGTTATTGAATACTAATCCTAAACAACTAATTCTAAAATGAAAAACAAAGAAAAGAATTAGAAACCACTAGATGAATAGACATCTTGAACTTGTTCTGGTGGTTTAGGTAACGTGGCATTTAGAACGGGTTGTTCTTCTAAAATACGCTTGATCTGAGCTTGAACATCTCTTAGAAGATCTCTTACGTTTTTTAATGTAATTGGAGTCATAGATGTCCCCCCACAATCATTATGACTTGTAGTAAGGCTTAGACTAACCAGCTCCTTCGCAAGCTTAGGTCGAATTTTAATACCTGCAAGTTCAGATCGATTAGTTAGTAAAGCTAAATCAACTTCAGCTTTAAGCTGCTTTAAATTCAGTTTATCCATATCTGCAATGGTATCTCGAATATTTAGTACTTTAAAAAGTAGCAAATTCAAATTTTGTAATTGTTGCAGGTATTTCCTGCAATCATATAATGCTTCTAAGCCATTCATCTTTCCTGATTCGTATACGTCAGCCGGAACTAATGAATAACGCTCAATAGTTAAATTTCTTGCAACTCCACAAACTGATGGTTGTCCAAGTAGTGCATTTGTACGATTTAGTAACTTATTTACATCTTCTTTTGCTTTAACTGAATCGAAATTTTTATTAGATATAGATTCACTTAAAGACCCGATTCTAGCAACTAAACCAAGTATCGCTCTTTCAGTTTGTCTTTCCATTTTTTCAATTTTGGTTAGTAATACTTTTTCTGCTTGGCCAACTCTGGCAGAACTACTAGCAATTGTTGCTTTTTGCGTTGCATTTAATAACATCAATATCACCATTTTTGAGTTTTTTTAATTTTTTATACGGCGATTTGACAAGAAATAAATAGTTATGAAAATTTTAGTCCAGATATAAATTATAAAGTAAGTGGGCTAGAGCCCAAAATAAAAGAAGCAGTATTTTGCATAATTAGATACATTGCTTAAGCTAACGATCTTGGCATTTGCATTTCCTGCAATTTTGCTAGTTTCGCGATTGTTCATTTTGTATCACATTTAATGTATAATATTATTGTGCACGCAAGTATTTAAAAAGGTTCTGACAATGTTATTATTAGTATATTTTTAAGTAAAATATGTGTTCTTTAAACAATGTGATTTTTATGCAATTTTACAAACCAAGTTGGAAGAAGATAACTGAATTATGCAGTGATGTTGCAGATAGAGTAGTTGAATCGAATTTTTCACCAGATTTGTTAATTGGAATTTCTCGAGGAGGATTAGTTCCTGTTCGACTACTTAGCGATTATTTAGGCGTAAAAAATGTTGCAATAATTCGAATAGAATTTTATACGAAAGTTGGCGAGACAAAAACGAACCCCGAGATTACGCAACCGTTAAGCGTAGATGTTTCTGGTAAGAAGGTTTTAATTGTTGATGACATTGCTGATAGCGGGAATAGTTTACTAACTGCCAAAAATTATCTAAAAGAAAAGGGCGCAAGCGAAATTAAAACTGCAACATTGCATTATAAGTCTAGTTCTTTGATTAAACCAGATTATTACTCAGAAGGGACTACTGCATGGGTAGTTTATCCTTGGGAAAAAGAGGAAACGGAACGGGAAATAAGGGAGTGACAACGTTATTTAATCACGTTTATACATTTACTTTTTATGGATTTAAGATTAAAGCGCGCGATGGTAGAAGTTGCGCAGGCTGCTGGAAAGAATGCAAAAAATACTACTTTTAGGAAAGCGGAATTTAAAGGAAAAAAAGACGTAGTTACGGTAGTCGATCGCGAGAATGAAGAATTAATTGTTAGATCCTTAAAAGCAGTTGAACCTAAAATAAGCATCTGGGCAGAAGAAAGCGGAAAACAAATAATTGACTTAGCTAAACTTGCAGTAATAGACCCACTAGACGCTACAAGAAATTTTCTTGGGGATTTACCATATAGCGTAATGATCGCTTATTATGAGGAAAAAATCGCTAAATTTGCAGTTATTTACGCACCACAAACAGATGAAACATTTACAGCTGAACTTGGGAAAGGGGCTTTTGTTAATGGAGAAAGAATTTATACAAGCACAAAAATTTCTTTAGGCGATGCGTTAATTTCAGTAAATCGGAGCAACTATCCTAGATCATTAAAACCCTTGGGACTAAAATTATTAGATCTTTTAATGGACTATGCACAAAGCTGGAGGAATTTTGGAACTGCTGGAATAGAATACTCTCTTGTAGCACGCGGGAATCTTGATGGAGTTATTACACCCATGGCAGAAGCAGTGCATGCTGCTGGATATTTGATAATGCAAGAAGCTGGCGTAAAAGTAACGGATTTTGATGGAAGCGTTATAAATTTAGACTCAAAGATGGTCGTAGTTGCAAACGAGAACATTCATTCTCAATTATTGGAGTTAGTTCAGGATGCACGAAAATTTGCATTATAATACCTAGTGAAATATATTACAAACGTATTTCTCTAGGAGAATTCACTGAATTTAAACGATTACTTCGTTAATAATTTATCATAAGTTTCGCGCTTTATGCGCGCCACTTAGTAAAAATAGAAAGTTCGAAGCAATATTAAAGAGATGCAAGCTTGCTCTGCAGAGTGTATAATCTTTTTACGTACTCTTCATAAACTGATTTTCGATTTTCCAGAATTAAAAACCAGAGATTAACTTTATCAAAGTAATATACTAAACGCATACCCTCTATTATTATTGAATAACAATTATTTTTGCCTTTTAAGTGTTTAAATTGGTCTGGGCTTTGTTTAATAATTTCCAGTTTTTTATTTACGATATCCAACTGATTAGAGTTGAGGGTCTCCAAATCCCTAAAAAATTTAGGGTGGTACTGGATTTGAAAATCAGACATTTTTTACGCCTTTAGCCTTCATGAATTTTTTATAGTCGTTTTCATTCAACATTTGAACCTGACTGGTTTTAGCTTCAGATAGCCTTTTTTCTGATTCAATAGTTAAAGCAGTGTCAAGAATTTTTTCATAATCAACTAAAAGTTTTTCAAAATCAAAAATAAAATTTTCAAAGACTTGCTTTTGAACAGTTATTGTTTCCATTTTCATCACATAAGTATTATTCTTTAAGAATATTTAATAGTTTGTTTACTTCATTAACAATTTCTCGTAAGTTTGACGAGTTACACACGCCACCCCGTAACCGACGCCGTGCCCCCTGTTGGCACCGACATCCTGCCCGACGAAGTCGTTCCCGTAGAAGTAACGGACCAAAAGACCGGAATATTTTTCAATTCTCCATAAACGTCTTGCGTCTTGATCATATTCATTTGTAGATTTACCAGAAGGAATACCAAATTCATCTTGCTTATACCAACCATTTTTTGTGTGTAATTTTATTTCCTTAGTTTTTCCATCCTGTGTTATTACGCATTTTTCTCCATCAAGGTCTACCAATGTTCCAGTCCTGCAGGGAAATAATCCTAACTTCTGGTATTTCTCCCTTAATTTTGGATTTTGTAAAATCGTATCAATAACTGTGTTTGGTAAGATAACTAAACCTTGTTTTTCTAATGCAAGAGTTTGTTCTAAGTTTAGGTTTTTATGGACTTGGATTTCTTTACTTGTAAGGTCAAGTTTTGACCAGTCGGCAACTCCAACAGGAGTTGACGAACCAAGAACTCCTTGCCAATGATGGGGGTCTAGCATTCCTTTGAATTTACCATTCTCACCATCTTGGAGGAATTTTCTTTCTTCTTGAAGTTGTTTGAGTTTTGTCTTGTATCTTCTCCTAAAAAGGTTCAAACTAGTTAGAATAACAGAAACAATAAACAGCGTAGTTAATTCTATAGTCGTTATAGGGAGATTTTTGGCAACTGATACAATAAAAATTATGACAGAATTTAAACTTACATATCCTAAAAGCAAAGGTGCAAAACCAGTTTTTCTAATCCATATTTCTAAATCTTTAATCTCCTTATCAAGTTTTTCAATTCGTGCCAAAGCAGTTTCCTGTTCTTTTTGAACTGGTTCTAAAGCAACATTTTCATTTACCAAAATGGCTAAAACTTCTCTTACTTGTGCAGCATTTTGATACCTATTTTTAGGATCAACTTCTAGGCATTTACCAATAATTTTTTCAAACCCCCTAACGGATGCAGGAGCATTACCAGAATCAATTGCCTCTTTTAAATCTTCTTTATCCATGCCAGCTAAGAATATTCCAAGTAGTGCGCCAAATGAATAAAGGTCAGCAGATGCTGATACTCTTTTTGAACCACTAGCTACTTCAGGAGGAGTGCATTCATAATTATTAACTGCCCAAATAGTTGTCCCAGTACTGTTTCTAACCTGAACAAAAGCAAAATCAATTAGATAAAGCTTGCCATCTGGAGTTACAATTAAATTTTCTGGTTTGACATCCTTATGAACTATTGGGGGATTTTTACTATGCAAATATTCTAAAATATCAAGTAGCTGATTAGCTAAAGAAAGCACCTGATTTTTATCTAAATGAACATTTTCATCTATTAAATGTTTTAATGTTTTACCTTCAACAAAGTCCATCACAATATATTGTTCCTGTTCAGTTTGATTTCGATAAGAATCGATTAATTTTGGAATGCCTACGTGATCTGCTTGAGACAAGATATTTATTTCACGCTCGGCTAGAGCAAAAATTCGATGGTCTTTTACAACGCTTAAACTCATGTCTTTTACTACAACTAATTTTTGATGTGTAATAGAATAAGCAAGATAAACTTCTGCATTAACTGATTGTGTTGGGGAATCTTCTTTTTTATCCCTTGAAAGTAGTTTAAGTAAAGAATATTTATTCCCATTAATTATTTTTGTACCAAGAATATGCTCTGGAACTGGAAGAGGTAGAACTATTTTTGCCTGATCAATAGCAACTAAAGACCTAGTAATAGCTAATCTTGGTTCTGCCATATTCTAATATGTGTCAAAAAGTGTTTAAAAGGCTATGCTTTTCTGGTAATGCTTGATAAAAGAATACATCGGCAGAACATCGGCACTACTTAATTATGCCGCTATCTTGCCGATGTTTTTCTAAGAAGAAAGCGAATAATAAACAGACTTTCCCCGCCTGTGCATAAACAAATAACCCATTTTAACAAGACCAGACAAATCATCCCGAGCCGTTCTTTCCTTTACCTTAAATTCCTTCTTATAGTAAGAGGTACTTAATTCCTTTTTGTTCGCTAGCTCTAGTGCCTTTTGCTGACGGGAATTTAGTTCAGGTTTGGTGTTAAAAATCCTTAGGATAGTAAACTCTCCCTGCTCTGTATATTCAGGCTCTTTTAGCCCCCACTCTTTGCACTGATTAAATATCTTAGTTGTACCAGTACCAAATTGCTCAACATATCCGCATTTATACGCAGTCTTTGCAATAAGCTCATTTCGCGGTTTTGACGCATGTTCTGGTTTTTTTAATTCCTCAACAGTAACACCTTGCGGAAGTAGACCTGGATTTTTTATCTCTATATAATTTTCCTTAATTGAAAGATAGCAGGCACTTGAGGAAAAAAAATCCCGATGAATTATCGAATTTATTATAGCCTCGCGAATTGCTTCAACAGGATATTCATATGTTAATTCTCTTCGTGTGCCGATTATTTTAGAAGAAGCGCGAATATTAGATAATAAGTAAGAATAGACATAATCAATCATATCAAACAGATTACCTTCTATTAGTTTAAGATCTAAAAATTCCGAACCTTTTAAGACCGCGCAGCGAAAGGAAAAATTAGTAAAGTATTTCTGTGGATTTTTTCCAAAACATATTACAGCCGCATTCTTTAATTTGCCGTTTAGCATTTCAAGATTTTTAAGCACGGATTCTGCGCTACCATTTATCTGCATATTTCTCTGTTTCCTTGCTCTATCAATAAAAGTTAGGATTGCATTATCATCTATTTCCGATATTTGTGCGACAGAAGATTGCTTATCAAAGGCAATTCTTTCCCAGTTTCTTTTTATAACCAAAGTATCAATTTCACTTCTACTTAGTTTCATATTAGACTTTCCAACCCGCCTGTATGCAATGCCTTTAGCAAGGTATGGTTTATCAAACCCTTCCTTAACAGATATTTTTATTATGCCCTTATCTAGTTCAATGTATTCGGATATAATATCTGGAAAAATTTTTGGGTCGGTATTCTCCACGATTATTTTTGTCAGGTTTTCAATCGTATTTTTTCCTATTGAAAGCGGCTTAAGTTTGCCCTCATCACTTACTCCTATAAATATTTCTCCACCTTTATGATTTGAAAAAGCAGCAACACACTGGATTATCGCATCCTGGTCGCTAAGACTTTCCTTAAATTCGACAGTTTCACTTTCATTTTTAGGTATATCCATAGTATTAATTTGATAAAAAGAATTTATAAAGATATCGGCAGAACATCGGCACGACCTAATTCTGCCGCTATGTTGCCGATGTTTTTTATAAGATTTATCGTAGCCTTAGTGATTCCAAATTCTGCATCGCTAAACCATTTCGTCTTAACATCATCGCAGCAGCATTGGCTAATTCTTCAGTCTTACTCCAGTCCCCGTGCATTGTTAAAACATTATCCGGAGTTGGTCTTAAATTTCTTAAATATGCCATTAACTGCGGTCGATCAGAATGACCAGAATATCCTTCAGCAGTCTTAACCTGCATCTTGATATTAAGAACTTTCATACGCCCGTCATCTCCCATTACAGGAATTTCTTTCATACCCTGCTGCAACTTGTTTCCTAAAGATAATGCGCTTTGATAACCAACAAAAATAATCGTATTCTTTTCATCTTCAGCCATTAATTGGAAATATTCGTAACTTGGCCCCCCATTAAGCATACCAGATGGAGCTAAAATGATGCAAGGATCACCGTTTACGATAGTTTCCTTATCTGTTCCTTTTGCAACTTTTACCATCGGAGATTCAAAAGGCGAATTATTGCTTAGTATTCTTCTTTGTAATTGTTCTCGCATATATTCTGGGTAAGCAGTATGGATGGCACTAGCTTCAAGTACCATTCCGTCAATGTATACGGGAATATTAAAGTCTGGATTTCTTCGATAAAATTCTTCTAAAACAAGTAAAATTTCCTGAGCTCTTCCAACTGCAAAAACAGGAATAAGAACTTTTCCTTTTCTTTTTATTGTTTCGTTAATCATATCAAAGAGCCTGCTTTCGGCATCGACCCGATTAAGACTTACGTCGTTTCGTCCACCATAAGTACTTTCCATTAAGATAGTTTCTACTCTTGGGAAGTTTGTATTTGCTGGCTCGAATAATTTTGTAAACCCATATTTTATATCTCCAGTAAACACAAAATTATGCATCCCCTCCCCAATGTGAAGGTGAACACTTGCGCTTCCTAAAATGTGACCCGCATTATAAAAGGTCATTTTTACTTCAGGAGTAATATCGACAACTTCTTCATAGTCAACAGTTACAACATGCCTTAATTCTTTTTGTATGTCTTTTTTATTATAAGGCGGCTCGACACCAAATGTGCGCTTTGTTAAATTAACGTAATCTTGTTGTAATAAAACCATTATGTCACGGGTTGGCGGAGTACAATACACAGGACCCTCGTAACCATACTCATAAAGATATGGGACAAACCCCATATGATCAATGTGCCCATGACTAACAACTACTGCGTCAAGTTCTTCAAACGGGAATCCCATCATGTTTAGATAAGGGTATGCTCTTGATGCATCTCCCGTTGCAGCATTAACACCGCAATCTAAAAGTATTTTACTATTTGGAGTTTGAACTAGAATACAACTTCTTCCTACTTCTCTAAATCCACCTAAACCAACAATTCTTAGCCAATCGCTTGATGGATTAGGCTGGCAGATTTTTTTACCAATATTAAGGAGCATTTTCTTTCTTGCTTCACCATCTGCGATGATACTTTTTCGTATACCATCTAGAGTCGTACTAGGCATTGTTGGGGCTCTAACAGCTATAGGTGCCCATCCCGTTTTAAGAGTAATTTCTTTTAAGAGCATCCCGCCTTTTCCAATTACAAGACCAGGCTTTAAAGATTCTATATGAACCTCGCTAAATTCAGGAGAAAAAAGTATACTTTTTATTTCAGCTTCCTTTGGAACAATCTGTTCAATAAATTGTTTAGCTTTTTCAACTTCCATGAGTGAACCGGCTTCAACCCGGACAAGTACTTTCTTTTTTAACGAACTTGCCAATTCCTTAATTAGTGAATCATTAGCATAAAATGCTTGAATATTTTTTACGTAAATGACTGTAGATAAACCTTCAGGTTCTACTTTTGTAACACCGCATTCGCTTGGCATTATGTGCATAACTGTTTTTTCAATTTCTTTAAAGTGCATAAAACAACCTTTTTATTTGTATATTAATTTTTTATAGTGTGTAGTAATTTCTAAATTTCATAAGAAAAATAAAATAGAAAAAAAGTTTTGAAATAAAATCAAAATAAAAAATAAATTATAGATTTAGTTAGTATATTTAACTGCGATAAATAATTTTACATCCTCTTTTGAAAATCTTTTAAATCCCTGTTTTGTTACAGTTATTAAATCTACCCTTTCACCGCTGGCAGCGTCTCTTCGCATTGCTGCGCTTACTGCCTTTGCTGCAACAGGTAAATTATCTTCAATCATTGCGTCTTCTTTTACGAGTTCTTCAAGAACACCGTATGCAATTGGAGATCCGCTTCCGGTCGAAGTGAATTTCTCTTCAGTAATCCCACCAAGCATATCAACACTGTATAGCTTTGATTTTTCATCAAAACCCCCTATTAAGAGTTGTACATAAAATGGATAAAATTTATATTGAGCTAAAATATTTGCGAGCATGTTTGTTGCAGCTTCAACGGAAATTTTCTTGCTGTGCTTTAATTTGTAAAGCCTGCATTCGGCCTGCATCCACCTTATTAATTGTTGTGCATCGCCTACACCGCCAGCAATTGTCATTGAAATATGATCATCAATCGGATATATTTTATCAATATCCTTGCTTGCAATTAAGTAACCCATGGTAGCTCTTTTATCGCTTGCCATAATGATTCCATCCTTGCAGGATATGCCTACCGTAGTAGTTCCAGTCTTCATTGCTTTTTTCGTATCTATTTCATTTACGTTCTCCATAAATAAAACCAGTGCTTTGGGATTTTTATATAATAACTTCTTAAAGTAAGATATTAAATGTAAAGTTTATAAATGGCTATGATAAGAAAGAAAAATCCTTTGCAAATTATTAATAACTCCCTAAATAAGGAACTCTTTCAACTAACGGCATAAAGATATATTTTCCACTTCGTTTAATTTCGCGCGCTAGTTTAGTTGCAGTTTCTTTATCTTCATCTTTCTTATATCTTACTTCTGGTTTTCCCATGCCAAATTCACGAACTACAACTTGGCACAAAATCTTGTCAGCGGTCAGTATATCAATATTAGCAAATTCAGATCCGCCCAAATCACTATTGAAAATAAATGGACTCCATTTCTTAATTGTTATATGGGTAGCTCCACTTGGTAAATGACTCTCGATTACTTTTGCAGTTGCAATAACTCTTTTGTCAAAATTTAATGATCGTAATCCCATAATTATTTCACCATAAATAGATAGGATAACTAAGCTTGGAACTCTTTTTAAATGTTTGTTTTAGTGTTTATGTTTGGTTACATGTTTATAAACTCTCCCACACATAATATATTTAGGTAGTACTGAAAATAAATTGGTGTTTTTATGCTTGTTCAAAAAAGAGTAATTGCACATAATAACAATGTTGCGACTGTTAGGTTTAGATTGGCTAATGATAGAGATTACGAACTGACATATTTACAAGTAGACACGCTTAGTAGCGCAGATAGAAAAAGAATGATTCTACCACATAACTTAAAGGAGTTGTTTGCTGCCTTAGAGGTTTAACGATTTATGAGTACAGTAACTGAAAAAATAAGAGAAACTGCAGGACAAAGATTTCAAAGAATAATTAGGACTAATCCTCGTGCATTTGAGAAAAAAGCTTACCTAAAGTTAGAAGGACTGCACGTACTAGTTACTTCTCCTTTAAGATTAACACATGATGTTGCAATCCCATTAGCAATAAAAAAAGCAGAAGGAACGATCTTACTAATCGCTTACATGTCAGAATCACATGGATGCTGGAGAAGATTTGGTGGTTCTATTGGTTCATGGTACAATAAAGGAATAGATGAAAATTATCAGACTCTCGATTATAGGGTACAAAAACTTTTAGATAGAGTAAATCGGGAAAACGAACCAACAGAAATTAGTCTTGATGGAATACCTGTTGATCTAACTGATTTTGAAGTTGCAGCATTTATTGAAAGAAAACATAAGGACAGAGTTAAAGAAGTAGAATTATTGCCTCTTGAAGCACAAACCCAAACTCAAATGAAGTTAGAAAAAATCGATATAGCAAGGCAATCAAATGAACCAACTAAATTTTTAGATCACTGGAAAAGCGGAAGAGATGATGATTACAAATATGCAGAACATTTAACTTTGGTGCTGGAATCAAAAGATGAACAAGTGTTATACATCCTTGGTTTGACAAAAAGCGGAATGTTCGTAAAGAGCATTCAAAAGAAATCCGATGAAATAACGCTTTGTGGTTCACCTGCTACTTGCCTGGTTCCGGATAAAAGTTGGATCCACAGCCCGATAATAGATTATGAAGGGCAGGAATACGAAGTAAGGGCAGCAGGACATAGCAAGGTAGAAATAAATGAAACTATTTTTGGAATGCGTAGAGCAAGAAGAGTTAGGATAAAGGGTATACACAGTTCAGAAGAAAGTCCATTTTATAGAATCGACCAGAGAATTACTCCAGTTTATAGATTAATCGAAGAAGGAAAACTTGAAGAAGCGCAGATGTTTCTTGATAAGTTAGTTTAGAAAAAGTGATAACTCATGACAATTGAAATTAAACTAAGAGATACACCTTTGATAAAACCAATTTCTCCAGACCTTAGATTAGGAAGATTTTCACAGGCAAGAATCCTTGAAGAAAGAAGAATTTTTAAGAGCGAAGCAGATGAAGTAGAATACGTAAGAGCTAGAATAGCTAAGATTGCAAAACAAAACCCGAAAGCATTTCGTAAAATAGCTTCGATTAAAATGGGTCAAACAAAAATTCAGGCAGGATCCCTCCTAAGATTATGTAGGGATATTGGAATTCCTTTAGTAATTACTCAAAATAATAGAACAATAACCGTAATGGCATATTTATCAGAATCCCAAGCCAGTTGGAGAAGATTTGGTGGGATTTATCTAGGAAAATATTATAAAGGCAGAAATGAACACTTTCAAACTTTTGATTATAGAATACAGAGATTTTTAGATGAACTTGCTAGCACTCGTCCGCATTTAGATATCCAATTAGATACAGAACCAGTTAGACTTAGCGAATTTCGAGTAACTACAATTAGACGCAAGGGATCAACTAAAGACTCGATTTCTTGCATTTTATCAATAGAAATGGAAAATGATATTCAAAGGCCAATAAAATCAGAACAAATAAATTTGGATGATAGTGAAAATTTACCTAAGAAAATTTCTGACTATTGGTGGAGTGGTGAAGAAGAAGGAATTTATGGTAAACATGTATCACTAGTTGTAGAATCAGAAAATGGAAAACAAATATTTTTAGTTGCTGCAACCAGAGATGGTATGTTTGTTAAATCAATTGCGAAAAAAGAAACTCTAGAGGTTAATGAAGGCGGTTTGGTGATACCAGCAGTAGTACCTAAGCAAGAATGGATACTCACACCAATAATCGAATATGATGGTCAAGAAGCAGCAGTAGAAGCAGCCGGATTATCTAAAATAGATGTGAAAGATACGCACGCAAGAATTCGAGCAAATAGGGTACGAATAAATGGTATCCACAGTTCCTCTAAAAGTCCATTTTATCAACTAGACAAAATTCTAACACCAATTTATTACCTTTTAGCAGAAGGCAAATACGAAGATGCCGAACTAGGATTAAGAAAAATAATGGGACTAGAAAAAAGAGATACGCTAATCGACTAACAAAATAAAATAAACAAAAAAAGTAAATTAGTTCGTGCCAGATTTTATCTGACAAATCCTAATTCTTAAATCGCATCTTTGATTAACCATACATTGCGCATCAGTTGAACACGAATTTAATGCAAGTTTTTGATTATCTACCTGATTAGGATCAAACGGAGGAACGAACTGCGACTCGTTCGAACTAACAATATTGTAAATTGTTGAATTTTGATTTGGAATTTGCAACGATGTATTTGTAGAATTCGATTGAACTATCGATCCGTTTGTAGTGGAATTAATCGAATTTGTTTTAGGAGCAGATATTTTTGAAGTAGTAGATGAAGGAACAGGTATTATCGTAGCCCCATTTGATATATTAGATGAATAGGTATTTTGTTTAGTCTGTTTTAAACCAGAAATAAGATTAGTAATTATTCCCTTAAGTGTTCCTTCCTTAGCAGTAAACAGAATAAAAAATATCGCAAATAGAATAAATATTATTCCAAATGTGAGAATTACGGGTCTCATAGTAATTATATATTATAATAAGAAGAATAAATAAAGGGAACAGATACTCTAAATTTTTCTAAATCAGAACGTAAATCAGCAAATTACATCGAACTAGTATCAGAACCCGGCGGTGATTTTTGATCTGATTTATCCTTTTTATCAGCACCTAGTGCAGACTTAATTTCCGATTTTTGATCATGCGAAAACGGTTTTCCATCAATTAGAATTACCAGAGTATATTTCTGATCAAATACAATGTCAGGAATATCTGTGGTTTTATCCATATTAAAACTAAGGGGTAAAATACTATAACTTTTAATCAATTGTTCTGCTTCAATCTTCTTTTTTTCATCAACTGTGAAATAGTAGATAGCCACAGTGTGTTTTACAGCAGGAGCTTTTACTTGAATTGGATTAGGGAATAGACGTTTATATTCTTGGGACACGTTGGCAAGTATTAAACGTCCACCAACACCAGCAGTAAAATTACCAGTAGAGAATTTTTCATACAAGAAAGCAACCCTTCTGTAGACGTCATTTGAAACAGAATCATTTTTAGGTAACAGTTTAGCTTGTTCAATTGACTTGACAAAAAGTTCTCTGCCAGAGTCGCCAAGTTCACTTCTTAAAAATGTTTCAGTGGCATCACCAAAACTGATTTTCATTTTAAGTTTGGTAAGAATTTTCTTTTCATCTTTTTTATCTGCAACTGCAGGTGTGGTACTTCCATCTTTTTCTGCAGCAGAATCAAGTGAGTATAGTCTAATGCGAGACAATATTTTATCTAAATTTTCTGCAACGATTATTCTTGCAATATTCAACCTTCCTGCCTCTGTTACTTCAAGACCAGTTACTTTGGCTAATTCCTCAGCAACAATTTTGGAAACCTCCTCGGCAATATCAGTATTCCTTTTAAACTTTAATAAAGAGTTTATTTTATCATTGGGAATCGTAACGTTCAATGAAACAAGTTTTATTACTGTTTTCTCTGGTCTTTTTGCGTCAGCAATTTTAGCATCGATAGATACATTAAAAGTAAGAATAAGATGAGTTGATTTTTGAGATACAACTACCTTGTTTGGATCAAACTCGGCTCGAGCATATTTTGAATGGAATGTACCAAATGCAACAGTGGCAGCGATTAATGCGCTTGTAGCGACAGTTTTTAATCCAGAAGAATAAGATGTATGTTTCATAATAATACATATACCGAAACAGTTTATAAATGTTGCTTTTACTGCTCTTTACTAGTTATGCCATTTATAGAAACATTTAAATATTAGTTTTACACAAATAAACATTTAGAATAAGACTTTTTGATGATTTTGGTGAGTGTATAAGTACAGTAAAAGCAATTGCAGACCCGGCTTTGATTCAAAGAAAAACAGGAAGACCCCCTGAAGAACATCCGACAAGTATAGTAGTTACTTTGGCTATTGAAGGCATAAGTGTAATTCCTAATTTAAAGACAGAGGATAAATTAAGAGTATTATTAGAAGAAGAATTAGCCTCAAAAGAATTTCAAAATGTTTTTACTCAAAACCAAAAAAGATTTGAAATTTTAGATCAGGAAATTAAAGATGGTAATAACGATAATGTTGCAGAGCACGGCCAGGTATTATCAGATAAACTAGATTTAGAAAGAACGATCGCATCCGCTTATGAAGATTTTAAAAAAAAGAAAGCAAATATTTTACCAAAAATAGAATCTCTTCTAGAATGTGCTAGAAAAATAGAACATAAGGACAGTGTAGAAATCATTTATGATTTGGAATTTTTGGAAAAAAACTTAGATGGAACAATAAAAGATTTGGAAGAAGAACTAGATGGTATTGAAAAAAGGCTAGCTAGTTTAGCGTGCATTGACCAAGAACCAGCAGTAGAACCATGTGCCAAAGACAGCTTAAGTTTTATGCGAGATATGAGTGTATTTCCATTAGTCAAAGAAGCTAGAGAAAAGCTCTTTGGTCTTATTACAGAAAAACCAGAGTTAGAGGAAGATATAGAAACAATTGATAGAGAAATTACAAAAGACTTTTCAAAAGTAGAAGCAATCAAATTATTATCACGAAATTCTAAAAGAGAACACAAAAATGGTCACCTAACTGCAGAGAACTGGCAAAATTTATTAATTGTAAAACAAGTTTTTGAGAATTTTATTAAGAAAAATCCAGACCATTATTTAGTTCAAGAATGTAAGGAATGTTTGGAGCTTAAACCATTTAGAGAAGCTGAAGATAAACTTAAAGAAGAAATAAATATGGTAATAGGGGAAATAGGACGATTAGCAACCCAAAGCCAGTACAGCTTATTTTTTCAAAAACAAAAAACAAAAGTAGTAGAAGAAGGAATAAGATTAGATGGCCCCACGAAAAGTTACATTGTAGCTTTAGTTAAACTTTACTTTGAATTTACACCTGCAGGAGTATATACGAGCAAAGTTTTAGAAAAACTTTCCAGTTTAGAAAAAATAGGAGGGTTATTAGATAAATTTAATGTAGAAGAACAGATAAGTCAACAATTTTACGAAAGACAAAAACAAAGACTTGCGAAGGGAATTATGGTAGTACAAACGGCAAATAAACCGATTGTAGAAGCGAATAAACTTGAACTCGAATTCAAAACGCTTTGTGAGAGTATTGAACTAATCTGGCAAAAAATATCTAATTTTAAAGTAAGTTTTAGAAGTTTTCAAAACAATGGAATTTTATCAGAACAGGCATACCAGATAGTAGTAGCTTCAATTAAAAGGATGGAAATTTTAACAAAGCAGGATAAAATGGAGGAAAGAGAAGTAGTAATGGCTAGCTTAGATACTAATTTAACTGACTTGAAAGAAAAAGAAACAACATTTATCCAGTTAAGAAAAAGTTTGGATTACGTTTTAACAAAAGGGGAAGAACCCGGTTTGTTGCAAGGAATTTTAAAAATAACAGAAGTTGCAGATGCATACGAGGATGAAGCGATATCAATAATCGTCCAAAAAGTTGATGCAATACTAGACCGTAAATCAAAAATACCTAAACCATCTTCTAGGGCAATTTCAGAAACACTGCAAAAATTTATTGAAAATAGAAAACGTAGCAGATTTACAAATGATGAACTATATTTGCAGGCAAAAAGAACATTAGATAGAATTTTGAAAGAAAGGAACGACGGTTTCTGGAGTATTTTTAGAAGATCAGAATAACAAAGCACAAATAAACCTAAATACAAACATTTATATAGGGTTTTACACAAATATACATTTAAAGTAATATTTATGGTGATTCATCATGATAATAACAACTAATGACAGAGATACAACTGCATTTTCTAGAAAAGACGCAAAAAACAGGAAGACACAATCAGATGAAATTATAAAAAAATTACAGCTGCTTAAAAAAGAAGAGGTAATTGATGATGCACAGGCAGAAAAATTCATAGAACAATTGCTAGGGAACGTAGATACAAGAACAGCGTTGCCAGGAGATTTATTTAAACCTAAGGCTTTTAGAACTGCAGAGGAAGTAGAAGAGCACATTGAAAAACTGGAAGAAGGGCATACTTCGTATAGAAAAACAATTGAAAAACTTGACGAAACAATACGAGCAGTAGATAGTTGTATATCTAGCCTAGTATACGCGGGAATTACAGATAGGTTAGTCGAAATAAAAGAACAAGCAGAACAGATAAGAAAAGATTCAAGCTTTTACTTTGAAAAATGGATACTAAACGGAGTAAAAATATGGGATGGACTATATGGAACTTCTGTAGAGGAATTGCATGAAGTAGAAAAGAGGATAACAAAAAAGTTCGCAAGCTTAGAAGAGGCACTTAAAAATACAGTAATTCGTGCAAAGAGATTGCAGGACATAGACGTAAGTAGGGGGGAAATTAATCAGTGTATGATAAATATGCAGATAAGTATTCAGGCATACGCTGAAGAATCTGAGAATTTAAGTGACAGACTAGAAAAACTGAAAAAAGAAGCAGAAGAAAAAGAAGAAGAAAAAAGAAAAATGGTGGCGACACGCTATGAGGAAATGGCCGCACAATATATTGAATCAGAAGAAACAAAATTAAGAGCAGGTGCAGGAACATTAACACTTGGAACAATTGAACAGATAAAAAAGGCAGCAGCTTTAGCAAGACTTTTTTATGCACAAGGATATTATGATAATGCACTGCAAACACTTTCCCAGGTACAAATAGTAGGGCGACGAAATGAACGAAGAAAACAGATCGAAACAGTACAAGACGCAATAGGAAGCTGGATGACTTCACCTGGAGATGAAAACCTCAAGGAAAACGCAGCAAAGTTACTTAATGAAAATGCTTATGCAGAACAGGCAATTGTAGAGATGGCATTTAACAGGGACTTTGAACTAGCGACACCAGTAATAAGAGCAACTATGGTCGATGTTTTAAGAAGTTATATTGAAGAAGAAAAAGGAAGAACAGATAAATTTTACAATTTAGTAAGATATGTACTAAGAACTTATCTTGGGGACACATTTGAAAGAGTAAGTTTCTTGAGCGAAACGCCTTCAAGCATAAGCGAACCATCTTCACGAGTAGCACATCCTCTTACTAGGATTCAAAGGGAAGCGTTCGAAAGAAGAGTTGCGCAAAGAATAGCACAAGAGAGTATTAGCGCAAGAACACCCCCACCAATTCCTGAAAATGCAAAGGCAGTAGCAGAAATAAAACTAACAGAAGCAGATATTCAAGACATTACAGATGAACAAAGAGAACTAAGTGAAAGGATTGTCAGACTAACAAGCCTAGCAGAAATGTCCCCAGAAGGACGAGATAAGGAATTCGTATTTCAAATGATTGAAGAGGCAAGGCAATTAAGAGATGTAGAAGATGTGCATGCCACAGTAATTTTAGATTGGGTAGAACAAAGAGTAAACCAGGAATCAAGAGAACAAGTAACCGTAGCTGCCGCTTTAGAACCCGCTGTTGCAGCAGATCCTTCTGTTGAATCAGTTCGCGCTCCAGTTGAAGTAGCAGAACCAGCCGCATCAGTTAGCGCATCAGCTCCAGCAACAGAACCAGTAGTCCAAGCGTTAGTACAACCTTTGGCACTTGCTCCGGCAGCAGTTGTTGAACCTCCGAAAGTTACAGACGAATTAGATTTTGAAGTAACTTGGGAAGATACTCCAGACGCAGCACCTGTAAGAAGAGAAGGTACACTCATTGGTTTTACTCCAGTTCCTAGAATAACCGTAGCACCTGCACCAGATGAAACACGAACAGCCTTAGAAACAAGCAGAGCATTAGGTTTAGCAGTTATGCCTTCACCAGGTACTCTTTTAGCGCAAGTACGAGCAGCAGCGACACCATTAGATTTAAGAGCAGAAGAAGTAACTCGAAGAGTAATTGATTTTGCACAAGAAACTACGCAAGCATTAGAAAGACGAGAAGAACCTAGACCAATAGTTGATATCACAGATTTAGGCATAACACTTCCGTTAGATGTAGAATCAGGCAGACGTACACCGGCACGAACAACACGCGATTTATTAGCACCGGCTCCAGAACCTAGCGAAAGGGAACCTGAATTAGATCTATCAGAATTTGCGTTTGAAGAACCTCGAGCTGTTCGAATAATAGCACGACCGCCACCAATCCCATCAGAAACAGAAGGAAAAATATCAGAAAATCCAAATTATATTTGGAGTACTGAAGGTAGACGAGTTGGTTTAAGAAGACTACAAGCTTTATCAAAAAACGACACTGCAGTAGAGCACATTGTAGGTTATTATGATGGGGGAACAAAGGAAAGTGAATTAGCATCAATACCTGCAGTAGACC
Source organism: Microcaldota archaeon (assembly GCA_038046765.1). Classification (GTDB taxonomy): domain Archaea; phylum Micrarchaeota; class Micrarchaeia; order Anstonellales; family Bilamarchaeaceae; genus JBBSVN01. Next base: position 152,531 of record JBBSVN010000004.1, read on the forward strand.
AAAACAGAATTTGGGAGTTTTATAGAAACGTACTATTCGATTTTGAAGTAATAACACTTAACGCAATGAATAAAAGAGAAAAAAATGAACCTATCAAAAGATACATCGATTGTCTTAAAATGCCAATTTTCGCTCGGGCAAGAGATGAGTTTAAAGCGCATGTTGAAGGTTACAAAACTGGTTTCACACAACTTTTAAACAACGAAATTTTAGATAGAGGAGCGTACGCAAATGAAGTAGGGTACTTCGAATCTGAATTAATTGCGCTAATTAATCATAGCAGATTCTATGAAGCAATACACACATTTGAAAATGAAATTGCACCAAAACTAGATAGAGTTACCGAACTTGCAGATAGGCAAAAGAGATTGAAGGATACGATTACGGGAATGTATTTACTAAGTGTAAAAGAAAAAGGAGATTTATTACGAGAATATGGTGTAACTGCTAATCATTTAAAAGAAAATAGACTATCCTTTGCAGATGGAATGACTAATGAACTTGAAGGAGCAATTAATAGAGCAATAGCAAAATGTGATATAAAGAAAAAACTTAGAGCGGAATTAAAACTTGTAGAGTTAGAACTTGCACCTGTCAGAAGAAGTGAAACTGCAAAACGAATTATTAAAGATAACACCGCGAATAATCCTGTTTTAACATGCCAAATATTAGTTGAAGAAGTAGAGGCAACGGATGGAGCATTTGGAGAAACTGCCCCACATAGAGCTAAAATTATTGCAAGAGACGCATTAGTAGATATTTCAAAAGTAGCAGTAATTAGAGCGGAACGAGAACTATTTAGTAGATGCATAGCAGCAGCAAGAAAATGCGGTGCACCAGCATTCACTGGATGGACAAGACTTGGACCAAGGATTGCAGAAGCATGGATAAGCCGCATGGCTAAAGCAGCAGCAGATGTTTTATCAGAGGATAGACCAACAGTTAAACTCCAAAAGGCTGGACAGGTACAGGTATCAACAGTAGCAGGACAAATTTTGGGAATAGAAACTTTCGAACTCTTAAAAAATCTTGGAAGTAGATATGATGCACAATCAGACTTAGTTGTAGATTTTGTAGCTAGATCATCCCAGATAGAACCTTCAATAGAAAGATTACAAGAACAGATAAAATGGTCTAGAGCTGAATTTGATAACAAGGCAAAATCAGAAGATATTGAAAATGCACTCGCGCTTGGAGCAATTTGCAAGTTATATATGCAAAATGCAAAAGATAAAAGTAGTGAAACTTATAGAAAAGCAGAATCTTTTGTAGATGGAAAAGTATTCAAAAATGCATTTGATTTAATAAGAAGAAGAATAACTGCAGCAGCCACATCTCTTGATCAGTTAGAGAATGTAGAAATATTTAGACTTAGTGATGATGTCCACAGTGAGTTTATAGATAGATTAAAGATTGCAGATGAAATGCTTAAAGGAGAACGGAGTGCAGAAGCAGTTAGATACATTGAAGAAAAACTAACAACTCCGGCAAAGCAATTGCATGAGTGTGTAACACGAATTAACGAGCTAAATACGAATATAGGAATTTGTGAAAGAAGCGTTATTCTGGGGGGAAATGAAAGCACAACCGAAACAAAGGAAGTATATGCCAGGTTTGCCAAACATGCAATAGAAAAAGACATGAAAGAAACAATTGAATTGATTGAAGCTGGAAAAATCAAAGAAGCAATTGGTAAATTAGAAAATTTAGAAGAAAAAATTTCTACGATTTATGAGGATGCAATAACTCAGGCGATAGAACTTTTAGCTACTGATGAATCAAAAAAGATAAAGAAAGCCCGTGAATACCTAGCGCTTTGTTATCAAGAAAACCCGCACGAAACAGCGAGCACACTTCTTGATGTACTTTCAAATTGGAAGGATTTAACTAAAATAAGCGGAGAAGGTAGAGAAGAACTTTTACATATCTTGAATGTGCTACAAGGATGGTACAGTTCAATGGAAGAGGTTGAATTAGCACAAGGAACAACAGAGATTATTGCAAAGATGACACTGGAAACAGAAAAAAATGAAGAAGAACTAGAAGCAGAAACAAAAATAACTGCACCAGTAACCAAAGCAGATGTAATTCCAAAGGATGGGAAAGAAGAAACCCCTGAACTAAATGGATTCAAAGCGCGAGCACTCAAATTTTATGTAGAAGCAGAACAAAGATTAGCTAAAGTATTAGCCATATTACCTAAAAGAGATACTGCCACTGCAGAAGCAGAACTGGATAAAAGAGCAGACAGGGTACAATTAGACCAAAATCCAACAAACGGAACTGTTAGAAACATGAGAGTAGATCGTATTTTCGAGGAATCCGAAAGAATAATAGTTAAACCAGATCCAGAACCCGCAGATATTGCAAAGGAATTGGAAACACTGGAAACAGAAGGAGAAATAAATGACCTGGCAAAAGATGAACGAGGATTCCTAAATCCAGAAATGATTGAAGAAGCACGAAGACTAACAAGGTCTGGAAAAATTCTAGAGGCAAGAGCAGCCATGGCAAAGATAAGAGAAATTCCAACTGGACTTGAAATGGAGGAGGAAACCTAGTTATTTTGGGGTAGTAAATATGCTAACAAGAATGCTAACTAAAGGAAAACCACGACAAACTTTTACAAGCGTAGTTTCCGGATTAGCTAATGCAAATATTTTAGACTCTACAACTAATTTAGTACAAGTAAAGAGTAGAATAAATGAAGAATATATGTTTCTAAGCAGGAGTACAATAATTAAAGAGCTAGAAACCAAATATGAAAAACTAAGAAAATTACTTGAATTAGCAAGAAAAAAAGAAGAAACCCCAAGTGAGAAAAAAGAAATAGGAGGAATGCAACTTATTGAGCAAATAAGAGATGAAAAAAGAAAAAGAGTAGAAATTTTGGAAGGCAAATTAACTTTAATTAAGCAACCATATCAAATTGCCAGAAATCAAAAAGAAGAAACGACCAACCATCCAATGACCCAGATACTATATCGGGCAATAGCAGAATTAGATTGTGTATGTGAAGATGCAGAAAAAAGCAGAACTAAATTTTTTGAAAGGCTGGGAACTCTTTACAGACTAATAAAAGATGTTGACGACAAATATGTAGAGTATATTGGAAACGGGATAAATCACAACACCAAAAGCAGAGAAATAGAAAGTGAATTTGATACTTTGCTCTCAGAATTACTTGAAAAAAAGTTTATAAATTTGGAACAGAAACAGAACGCGATGGGAGAAATAAAACAATTCGCAGCAGTTCTTGAATTTTGCACTTATTTTGACCACGCATTGTTTAACAAGATACGAAATAAAATGCAAAAAGAAATAGAAGGCAGAAGAAAAGGCATAGCACAGATAAATAAGCCTATAAGAACAGAAGATAGCGTTGCTGAATTTTTACCAAAAGCGGAAATTAAAAAAAGTGAAACTGAAGATAAAGGCAATGAAAAAAACAAAACAATAGAGAATAATGAAGATGGTGCAACAGTATTTGATTTATTAAGTAAGTTACTAGGTACAAGAGAAAGCGAAGGTCTGCATTTAGGTATATTGGAACGTGAGAAGGAGGAAAAACTTGAATATTCTTGGCTTGGTAAAACCAAGAAATTATTATCTGGATTAATTAAAAAAGGATTTAGAATATTAATAGCCAGAATACCAGAATTTCGAAAAGGAGCGACATTTCTTATAATCGATGTAAATGATGAATTTGATAAGACAAAATTATCCCACATCACACCTAAAGTGAAACCATTTGTCTTAATCGCAAGTATAATTAGGAGAGAGCACGAGAATTACGACGATATTGAAGAGGAGGTATTTCATTTAAAAACTTCAGAAATTTTCTTTAAGAAAGATTTAGGACTAGATATAGAAAAAATGATTTTAAAACTAGGTTCTTCAAGAGCCCTTGCTCAGTCGATTGTTGACATGTTCAAAAATCAGTACGCACTAAATTACAAGGAACTTTTTTTATTAAGACAGATTTTAGATAGTTATAGAAATAGCATAAAGAACAGAGACTTAAATCAGAAAGAAATAGCTACACGTGGTGAAGTCCTAGAACTTTTAGAATCTGCAATTTTTGACAATGCACACATGGAATTTATAAGAAAATACGACGAACAAAATGAAGTATGTTTAGAACTTTACCAAAGAGGAACAATCTGCGAGCAAAAATTCTTAGACCAGGACGAAAAATTGAGAACTGTCAACAGATTATTTGACAATGGAAAATATGTACAGGCAGTAATTATGCTAGAAGAAATTGAAATTGAATTGAAACAAATAAAAATAGTTGAAGAAAAACTTGCAGACAATTTAATAAAACTAGAATCAAAAGTAAGGTTTTCAACTAAGCAAGATGAGAATAATAAGTTAATTAGAATTTTAGCTGATGCAGAGGAAGATTTATACGAAGAAAGATTAAACAGTGCACTAGAAATAATTGCAGAAGTAGAAGAGATGTCTTTCGACAGTATATATATGGATGCAAAATCACCTCAAACGCAAGTACTTGGAGGCCGAAGCATTGTTGATATCGATCCGTTAGTTTATGTAGAAAAAGCCCTAGAAGAAAGACAAAATTCTTTTGCAAAAAACACAGTAGATACAATTTATGATGTGCTATCTGAACTTACCGAATCGGAATTTTATTGTAAAAGAATGCTTAGAGCTTACAATCAAAGCAGTAGATTAAGTGACAGAGAGAAATTTGTTATTTTGGCATTTTCTAAAGTTTATATAGACAATAATAAAGATAAGACAATATCTGGATCAGCAGTAGATACATTTGGACAATTTAAGGGAATTATAGATAATAAAAATCTTAAGGGTTGGTTAGGCCATAACCTTTATATGAAGCTTATTGAAAGAAAAAAAGCAGCAGGAGACGAGCTTGCAGGACTAAGCGTTTTTGATTCAAACGAAAATGATGTAGAAATTACTGCAAAAAGACTCGTTGAATGCGCGATAAACTAAATGATATTGGAGAATGAGAATAAAAATCCAGTGAACTGCGGTTCTCTAGCCTTTATTTTTGCGAAAATAAAAATCCAGTGAACTGTATCGTTGTCGAGAAGCAGTTAAAGCTTCTCGAGCATGATCGTGAAGGGTGTTCCTCTTCACGACATCACGATCTTTTTTACTTCTAATTAAGTAAAAAATGGGGTCATAGGGAAAGTCAGTTTTCTGTTTTCAGTTCTATGTTTTGCCGTAAATTAGGCAAGACTCGAAACTCTGAACCCAAAACTCTTTTGAACCCCAACCAACTGATAGCCCGACTTTAGTGCGCATAATGATAAAACAATACGCGCTAGATCTGGAGCTTTGGCAATCGATTTTAATAATTAAAAAAGATTTCAGCCACGCTACCGAGTTACGCCATAACCCCATTAGATTAACTAACCTAATTAGACTAGCATTATACTAGTTATATCTTATATATAGGTAAAAATAGTTTAAAAGCTATGTTACAAAGCTGAATTTACCTGCGCCTGCTCTTATGACCTTATTTTCAACAAGGTCAACTATAGTAGATGCTTGCTTGTGCCTTACCTTGCCCTTGATGATTAAATCAACTTTTTCTATAATAGACTTATCAACATCAGCTAGTTTAGTTGCTGACGCCTTACCGCTAAGATTAGCACTCGTAGTTATTATCGGTTTTTTTAGAAGCTTGCAGAACTCAACAATTGATTTGGAAGACGGAATCCTAACCCCTATTTTTCTGTTTGAACTAGCAGGTAATTTCTTTTTTAGTTTTAGAAGAAAAGTAAACGGACCAGGAAGATATTTTTTTAATATTGACTCTTGACTAGCAGACACCAGACAGTATTTTTTAATCATTTTCAGATCTGCCATAATAACGCTTAGGGATTTGGCTTTTTCCCGTTTTTTTATTTTATAAATTTTAGAAACAACTTTTTTATCTGTTGCATCCCCGCCAATTCCAAAAATAGTATCTGTTGGATAAAGTAATATGCCAGAATGCATTAGCACATATAGTGCTTTAGCTGCAGATTCATTTAAAGCAGGCATTAGCACTTCACTTGGCAGATTTCACAACTACTTTAGTACTTAATTTTTTCCACAAAATGTAAAGTGCTGAAAATAGGAAAATGTAAAATAACAGTAAAACCATGAAATAAACTAAATAGAACACAAGTATTATTGGAATAGATAGAATACCTCCACTAACTGCACCAACTAGGAATGCAGGAATAAACAAGAAGTATAAAATAGTAACTACTGCCATTAGTAGAATATATACTAAAAAATCAAGTCCCAAAACTGCCCAGAAATTACTTTTTACCATTGCAATTGAAGATTTAATGCTTTCAACTGGGCCTTTTTTGTTTAGTACAACATCCCATACTGCAAATTGTGTGAAGAATGAAAATATAAATATCAGAATTAATTCGATAATATATAATCCTAAAAATATAAATATATTTGAAAACGCATTTGTAAGAGCAGCAGGATTACTACTACCATAACCGTATGCTGCAGATGAAGATAATTGATTAGAAGCAGAATACATAAACCATGCAATTAGTGGCAAAAACATTACAAACATTGCAGCAGATAACACTACAATAAACTTCGTATACGGCACGAAATTGGCTTTTATTGTTTTTATCAGTTCAAGTTTTTTGCAATTATAGGTTGCATCAATTGAATTAAAGAATGCAGAAAATGAAACGCCAGATATCAAGTAACCTAGTATCAGGAAAGGAAGTGCTAACCATATTATCCAAGTTGAGATAGACGCAGCTAAGAATATTGCACCAAAATAGATTAAAAATCCAGCAATCAGTGCAATAATAGAAACAACAGATATTTTAAACGAGTTAACAAACAATGTTTTCCAATTGGATTTTACAAAAGAAAATGTTTCCTTTAATGTTTCTGAAATTAAATCAATGCTAGACATAGCATAATAGTAAAATGAGAAGTTAAAAAAGGTTATGCTTTTGATGACCTGTTGATTTTCATATAGAAAAAGTAGACTAATGTCGTAAGTAAAATATGAGAAGTTAAGCCAAGAGCAAATGATAATATTAGATAGATCACAACGCCAATTGGCCCTGCACTAGATAAAACTGAAGAAATACTTGCAATAACCTGAATAACAATGAAAATAAATATCAGCATTAGGTCAAACACAAATACTTTGGACAGGTTATTTTTAGCAATTTCAAACGAACCTTTGAAGCTTTCAATTACGTCTTTCTTACTTAGTAAAAGTTCGTAGAGCCCGAATTGAACGAAAAACGCGAGTATTGCAGCTAAGATAATTAAAACGAGCCAGACAAGGAGATTTGGTTCGGGTAAAGCAGTAGGATTAGCAGTAGCCGAAGAGGATATAACATACATAATAATTGGATAGAGTAAAATAAACAAAACAGGCAGCGCAATTAGATAGTACTTAATAACTGGAAAAGAATTTTCCTTCATCTGGCCTAAAATCGCAGTATCTTTTTTCTTATAAGTGTTATCTATTAGGTTGTAAATTACAGACTGCATTGCAGAAGATACCAGGATTACAATGAATAAAACAGGCAGCATAAGAAGCCCAAATGAGCTTTTTGAACCAAAATTAGCTATCCCCAAAGGAATTGCCAGAACGATCATGATTATAATGGAAACAACTAGTGTAAGCAAATATGCCTTAGAATATTTAATAAAAATTGACACGAAATTTTTAATAAGAAAATCTTTGGAATCACTTAAATTAGCTTTTATTAAATCGAAGGTTAGGGACATAAATAGTTATTCCTTGACAAGGTACTTAAACCTTAATGGTTGACCCCGATACCTTGGACTTAGTTACTGGTGGAAGTATTTTTTCTTTTACCAAAGTATTAACAGTGCCGGAGATAGTTTTTGGTTCATTAATCAAATTTATATTTTTCCAGAAAGTATATCTAAAGGAATAATTTATTAGAGTATTCAATGCAGAATATACCGTAACTAATACTACAAACAAAAATGCACCAACCAAGATTAAAGGAAGCAGGAATGTTTGGTTTATGCCAACCAACAGAATACCAATTAAAATTCCGAAGAAAATTATCACTAAATATACAATCATAACAGGTATAGTGACAGCTACTTCAATTAGATACAATATTATCCCAAACAAAAAAACGTCATGTAGATTATTTTTAGCAGTTTGAATGCTATTTTTAAAACTCTTTATTACCCCCGTACCCGCAACTATTACTTCAAAAAGGGCAAACTGAAGAAAGACGTATAGAATTGCCCCAGTAATCATAGTTGTTAAATTAGTAAATGCATCAATTGCTTTAGATGCGGAAATATTTTGAACAGTCATTGATAAAAGCACGGATGGTAAGAGAATTATTGCGAATATTACTAAATTCAACAATAAATCCAGGACAAAATATTTAAGAAATGGGAACGAATTTTTAGATAATTGTTCTTTAAGACCAAAATTAGTTTTTCCATATTTTGAGATTAGATTTATTATTGTAGAATCTACTAGGCTACTAAAAAAGATTCCAACAAATAGCAGAAGTAATCCAACAATTAAACCGAATACAACAACTGATAAATTAGAACTAAGGGTTTTATATGGATTATAAATCGTATAGAAAAATATTATCCCTACTAATAATAAACTTATGATTAATGTAAAGAAACTTATCGCCTTAATTTTAAGTACTTGAAAGAAGAGCAGTTTAAAATTTTCTTTTAGAAAAACAAAACTTTCCTTAACTGATTTTTCTACAACATCAAATGTCATTTTTTTCAACCGTTTGGGAGATTTTTTGCCACAAGATATACCTTGGAGGAATAATTACTAATGAAAAAATTACAGATTCAATAAACGAGAAAGGCACGAAAATTATTAACCATAAAACCAGGAATATAGGATTTTGAAACCCTAAATTCATAATAACACCTAGAAACTGATTAAAAACGCCAAAAAGCATAGCGACTCCCCAATTTAGGAACATTAAGAGAACACCGAATATAATGACCAGCAACAAGTTTTTCTTAACCATATTTATAGATGATTTAATTGCATTGATTGCAGTTTTTTTATTTAAGGTAATTTCTAGTGATACAAATTGCAAAAAGAAGTTCACAAATACCGCGAATAAAATTGCTAGAACCCCAACTAAGAAAACAATTAGAAAGGGAAATGCAGATGAAGGGTTTTTTGTGCTTTGCATAGCGTTAAAAAGAAGGATTAATAATGGCACGAATATTGTAAACGAAATTGCTAATTCGATAATATAGAATATAGTTATTTGAGTGAAATTGTCCTTTGTTTGTTCAATTATTTTTGTATTTTTGCCTAGGCTCCTGTTTTTTATAATATTGTAAATCGTAGAACCTACAGCATTATTAACGATTCCGGCAATTAAGTATAAAGGTATTGAAATTGCAAGTATAATCCATATTGAACTTAAAATTTTTGGAGCTATGCCGAAATTGCCCTTAAAAACAATAGATAAGTCATTAATCGATATTGGAGTTAGTGTCAAAATTGCAATTGATAATAAAGCGAAAAGCGACGCATTTACAAGATAAATAAGTAAGTAAACTTTAGCAAAGTCGTAAGCGAGTTCTTTATTAATTAATTTTAGTCCATCACTTAAGGAATTTAGTGCTACATTTAGTCTTGACATGGGATTATAACAAAACATAACCTTTAAAAACAGATTAGAACATAGTTATCTTGTCAACGGTCATTGGGAAGAGGTCACACCCGTTCCCGTTCCGAACACGGAAGTTAAGCTCTTTCACGGCCCTGTCTGTACTGATCTATGATCGGGAAAACGGGCTTCTGTTGGCACTTATATTTATTCTACTTATTCTTTTTAACAACTTAACCTTATTTTTAGCTTTTTGTGATTTTCAATTTTCTGTTTTGCGCTTTTACTAGGCTTAAAATCCTAGATGTTAGATAAAAAACTAAAATATTCTGTTGGCATAAACACGTTCGACACTTTTTGCGGCTAATCTAATTTTTGCCCCCATTTTCCAGGCTAGTCTTCTGTAATCTGTTTTCTTGTCTGGTTCTGTTTTGAGTGTATCCCCCCAATTCGAACCGATCATTACAGGTGCTTTTTGTCTAGGTGTTCTTGCTTTTGCTATTAAATCGCTTTTGCCCATGCTTTCTAATGCTTCTTCAAAACTTCGGATAACCTCTGCAGGAAGTTTATGGCAGAGCATTTCTGAACTATAATGTTCTTTTAGTGCACTAGCCAGTTTACTTTCATCATAAGTACTCCAACCTCCAGATTGTCTAGTCCTCTTCCTACATATTGTTGCATAAGCTAAACCAAACATTATCCTCCTTTCAATAGGATTAGGACCAGATTCCATATAATATTTACCAACTTCATAAAATTGGATGACCCTACGTTCTGTTTGTGCTTCTAACAATAATGAATAATAGTCTTCTCGTCTAACCATGTCTTTAATTTGTTTTTCCCAGCACTTCTCCTTCCATTCAAAGTTTGATTGAGTTTCTAAATAAGACAAAACTTCATCACTATATCTGCGATGATTTTTTATCATATACATTTCGTATTCATCCCTTTCTTCTATTACAATATCTACGTATAATTTTGCAAAAAGAGATCTAACTTCTTTGGTTAAATCCTTACTTTCCCCTAAAGGAGCTACATAGCATCTTGCCAATGTGGATCTATATCCTTCTTTTTCAGCGCGGATTTTTCCTTGGTAATCCTGAACAATATCTTTCGCTCTCGCTAATTGTTCATCTGGATTAGAATAGAATAACTTTTTTATTGCATCAAACGCTTCTGTAGTTGGTGCAGAAAAATTTGATTTGTCCATAAGAGATTATTGCCCAAAGTCTTTTTAAATGTTGCTAAAAGTGTAAGAATTTGAAAAAATATAAAAGTACTTAGTAGTACTTCAGAAGGGTACTTAGACCTTAATGCTTTTCTTAGTTGGTTTTGAGTCTTGTGCTGAGCGTTTTGTGTTAAGCTTTTTGGATTTATTATTTTTCCATTATGATTTTTTGTTTTATTCTTGTGGTAATTAGCATTATGGTAGTTTATAAAATGTTGCTTTTAATATGATTTTATGAGTTTAACTATAGACCATAAACCACGAATTCATGAACTAGTTACTCGTGCTCGAGCAGAAGTTTCTCGATTTCTAATACCACCTGAAAAGCTAAATAGCGAACAGGCAAAACATATTATACGCAGATATACTGCAGCTTTTTATGGAAATTTCGTAAATTGGTGTAGCGCAGCGATCATATCTTCTAGATCTAACTTAGGAAATGAAATTGCTACAGCAAATTGGCGAATTGAACTTACAGATAATCACCCGTTTCTTCTACTCATTTTTGCAAGGACAAACGATGCGTACCCGCAGGGTGCGGACTATGAATTTAATCGAAAGAATATTGAACTAATTAATGAGGCAGTAATAGCGCTAAACTCGCCATTCACATTCGGTCTAATCGCACTTTTAGAGAACACATCTTTAGAGTTTATTCCTTATCTTAAATCGTTAGAAAAGAGACTAGGAATGCAAAGACCTTCAAGATATTTGCAGGTACATGGCGAAGCGGATGCGATACATGCTAGCGCATTTTTAGATGCGTTAGTAGAAGAAGTAAAAATAGAACAAGACCCATGTTCAATAAGAACTGTTGAAGAAGCTAAACTAAGAGTAGTAAATTTAATTAGAAACATATTTACAGAAAATTTGTAGAGGGATTTAAGCTTGAGCTATTCCAGCTTTCTTTTGCGATTCTTTGACGAATTTTAAAACCCCTTCAATCGTTTCTTGCGCTTCTATTGGTAGGTGTGTTTTTTGACTTTCAAAAGTTTCGGCAAAATCCGCGTGGTAAACCTGATCTGATAACAATCGTCCAACGAGATTCGAAAAAATCATGTTTTTGGCAGAATCGATTTTCCAATCAATTCTCTGCATCAAATTGAACCCATCTTCAAGCGAATTAGTAAAAGCACCCATCAATGACATAGCTGCATAATATTGCTTTGAGATTTCTAATTGTGCAGCCCAAAATTCGAATGGTAAACGTGCACCTATTCCGACAAGTGTCTGGATGGTTCTTCCATATAAATCGACTTCTTCCGGGCTAGAGCTTACCAGATCAATTGGGTTTGGTCTAAAAATACCTAAAAATCTTTTTATTTTATCAATATTTTCTCTAAAAATTCCGTATTCACTACCAAAATCATTTGAAAGGAGAAGTAATCGATCAATAGCTTGTGGTTTCCACGTTTCCTTTGAAGAATAAACTTCATCTAAACAAACATTTAAACCTACAAAAATACTTGGCCGTGCTTCTTCTAATTGTATTGCAATCTCTCTAAAAATAGCGTGCGGAAATTGATACGGGAATTGATCGGAGTCCTCAATTTCAGATCGATCATTTTGGTGATCCCATCCATCGTTTTTATGAAGCCGATCTTTCATCCATGCAGCCCAGTCATTTGGAGTAAGTTTAAGCAGACCAGCTCGATTTTGTTCGGGTTTTTGGCCAGGATAAACTTTGTCTTTGTATGTCATGAAAAACAATATATAGACACTTAGAAGGTTATTTAATTCGATGTTTAATTAAACAAATCAAAAATCCATCCGCTTTATTTACTTTAGCCGCCATGTATTTAGTTGGTGATCGCATGTTCGTTAGCGTATTATCTGATAAGCCTGAATTAAGAGAAAACTTCTGTAAGCTTATTGGTAAAGAAATTAGTAAAGACGAACTTGCGATTTATTCTGCGGATTTACCTAAAGGCAAGATAACATTAATTGATTCGATTGCTTATCCTGAAAAAATTCAACCATTATTATACTCGCTTTCTATGGCTGATGTCGTTGTATTATTAGTTGATGGTCTATCTCCTAAAGTTGGCGAACTTTTTGTTGCACTAAATTCTATGAATATTGCAAATGGAATTATTGTATCTGCAACAGCGCTTCCAGTTAAAGGAACTGTTTTAGAAAAATATGAATTAGTAGCAGACATGAACGCGGCAAAAGAAAAATTACTTTCTATGCCGGCCGTTGTCGCTAACGAAAACCTATTTGGTTTTATTCATAAGACAGCAAATATTCCTGATTTAGGTCATGTTGCGTATGGTGCACTAAAAGGCGGGAAGATAAAAAAAGGAGACAAACTATTTGTACTGCCAAGCCGAAAAGATTTAGAAATCCGGTCGATTCATACTGAAGAACAAACGCATGCAGAACTAAGCGGAGTTTCTAGATTTGATATTGCGTATAGGGGAGATTTAATTGAACGTGGGATAATTGTTCCTCTACGAAACGATTTTCAGATGGAAAACATCGTTAACGGTAGATTCATCAAAAGCCCATTTTACAAGGACGAACTAAACCCAAGAATTCATGCGTATTCGAATATGCAATATATTGAAGGACACATGAGCGATAGTGATCTTACGTTTAAGGAACAATTTGTGTTTAACAAGGGCGAATCGATACTTATTTTGGATTCAAGCAATCAAAAATTAAGGATTGCAGGAGTTTTCCAAAGTAAATGGTAAGCCATTTACTAGCTTATTTTGTGATGAATTTTAGACATTTTACAAGATTTTTAGTATAAATAAAAAATATAGATTTTACTAACTCTCCTGTAAGGAACTAACGCCCCTGTCAGTAAACTTTAGAGATTAAAGCATTTTCTATATGGCTACAAAGCTTACATTTAACTAATTTGTAGCCATATAGATTTGGGGCCTATTTAGACTCTTTTGCGGCGTATTTTGATTGATTTGCGGTGTAAATTCTTGATTTTAGAAAAACAAAGCTTTTTATAATCTATTAATGCCATATTAATAAGTATTAATACCGCATTAAGGTGAATAAATTGGTAAAGGCAATAATAGACATAGACGAACATTCCAACCGAATCTTTAATATCGTTAAGGCAAAGTATGGTTTAAAAGATAAATCCGAAGCTATAGAATTAGTTGCACAGGTTTACGAGGAACAGGTATTAGAACCAGAACTTAAACCAGAATATGAAACTAAAATCAAGAAGATAATTGAAACTGGCAAATTCATTAAAGTAGATAATTTTGCTAAGAGATACAAACAAGGATGATTTTGTGTATTCCCTTGAAATCGAAGAAAAAGTCGATAGAATATTTTCAAAAATGAAAAATAAGCTAAGACTAGAGATAATTGATAAAAAAATACAACAAATCTTAGAAAATCCTCAAAGGTTTAAACCTCTGCGATCTAATATGCATGGCCTAAGAGAAGTTCATATTGATAAGTCATTTGTCTTGCTTTATGTTATTGATGAACCGACAAAGACTGTTCGAATTGTCGATTTTGACCATCATGACAATGTGTTTAGGCATTAAGCATAACTCTTTTATTCCTTCTTCGTTATTTATTTATCTGGTTTATACATGTCTTTAATTCATATAGTAGGTGCTGGTCCAACAGGCGGAGCTGCGGCCATTTCTGCACTTCGTTCGGGATTTAGCGTTACGATGAGCGAAGACCATAAGGAAATTGGGATTCCTACTCATTGTTCTGGCTTATTTTCTCGCGATGGACTGGAAAGTTTGAAGGAATTTTTTAGTTACAAAAAACTTGTTACAAACCCAATCCATGGTGCAGTACTAGATTTTGCTGGAGAAAAATTAACCATTCGTACAAAAGAACCAATAGCTTATGTTTGTGACCGCGCAAGACTTGATCAAGAAATGGTCGGGAATGCTATAAGTGAAGGCGCGAAGATAAACTACAATGAACGAATTACTTCGATTGACCAGCTTAGATCGAACATAGTTATTGGAGCCGATGGTCCAATTTCAAAAGTAGCACAGCTTTTTAACTTTCCAAAAATTACCAAATACGCTAGTACGCTTCAGGGGCATTTTAAATATAAAAGCGCAACACCAGACTTAGTTGAAGTATTCTTAAGTAAAGATAAATTCCCTGGATTTTTTGGCTGGATTATTCCGCATAGTGAAACCTTTGCTGAAGTTGGCGTTGGAGTTGAACATCCTTATAATGTAGTTAAGGCATGGGATGAAATTTTAAAAATCGCAAAAGTCGAGCGAAGCGAATGTAAAGCAAGTGGTGCAGTAATTCCGATTCGAGTTAGAAAGAAAACTGCGATGACTAAGACAGTAGAAGGGAAAACTTATCGCGTTTGTTTAGTTGGGGATGCAGCAGGACAAACTAAAAGTACAACTGGCGGCGGAGTAATATTTGGAAGCAACTGCGCCAGATTCGCTGGAAAATACGCTGAAAACCCATTACGTTACGAGATAGAATGGAAGGCAAGATTTGCTGGAGATTTATTTATTCATAAGAATGTTCAAGCTTATTTAGAGAAAATGAATGACAAACAGATACTGTCTTTGGGTAAAAAGTTTAAGAAAATAGGAATTGACCAGTATTTATCAAATCATGGGCACATGGATAAACCAAGCAGAATGATTAAACCAGAAATGCTCAAATTACTTGCAAGAGCTCCAGGGTTGTTGATATAAAAAACTAAATAAAAGAGGATCTTATGTTATTTGGAACAGCAGGAATACGCGGGATTTATAGCAAAGAAATTACCGAAGAATTAGCATTTAGAATTTCGAACGTATTTGCTGATACTAAGCAAGAAAAATTAGTTATTGCTCGGGATACAAGGGCAAGCGGAATTAATTTAAGAAATGCCGTTGTTGCAGGCTCAATGCTAAAAGGAATAAAAATTATTGACCTTGGAATTGTTCCAACCCCAGTTCTTGCCTTTGCAACAGTAAAGCATAACTGCAATGGAATAATGATTACTGCATCACATAATCCAGAAGAATATAATGGATTAAAATTGTTTGCTAACGGGAAAGAAATATCTAAAGCAGAGGAAGCAATCGTTGAACAACAATATTCTAAAAACAGACTAAATTATGATGAAACCAAAGATTACCAAGCACACCTAGATTCCGATCCAGATATAGTACAGGATTATCTAGCTTTAGTTAAATCGCAAGTAGATGCTGATGCTATCCAAAAGAAAAAATTCAAGGTTTTAGTTGATTGTAACGGTGCAGCAGCAACAGTTTCCCCTTATTTACTAACTAATTTAGGTTGCAAAGTGACTACATTAAATTGCGAACTAACTGGTTTTAATCGAAAGAGCGAACCAAATGCAGAAAACTTATCCGATACGATAAAAATTGCAAAATCAATTGGAAGTGAAATAACATTTGCACATGATGGAGATGGCGACCGTTGCGTAGTGATTGATGAAGATGGAGAAATGCTTCCATTTGATGTTCAACTCGCAATTATGATCGAGCATGAATTGGAACGTGCAAAACAAGGAACTAAGAAAGTAGTAACCACTGTTGAATCCTCTTTAATCGTACGCGATGCAATCGAAAAAAATGGAGGAACATCCATAATTACTCCAGTTGGAAGTGTATATATTTCGGAGGTTATTTACAAAGAAAATGCCTGCTTTGGGGGCGAGCCTTGCGGCGAATACGTTTTTGCTAATGCACATACTGGTGCTGATGGTGTCCTAGCTATTGCAAAGTTTTTAGAAATAATTACTAAGAAAGGAAAACTAAGCGAACTACGTAAAAAATATGCTACGTATCCAATTGCAAGGGAGAAATTTATTTGTAACGATAAAAGTTTGGCAATAAAGCGAATCGAAAAAGCGATTAAGGAACTAAAAATTAAAGGAACAATTAACCAAATTGACGGAATACGTATTGACGAAAGCGACGGTTGGTTTTTAATTAGACCAAGCGGTACTGAAAACATAATGAGATTAACTATCGAATATAAAACGCAAGGTAGACTTAACGAACGATTACAAATGTTAAGGGATTTGATAAAGCGGAATTTATAGAGCTTGTTATTACTAGATTAAACTTTCTTTGACCTAGTAAAAACAAAATGGACTGTAAAAATTATAAGCCTCCGGAGAGATTGACAGCCTTGCTAGCAAATCTTGAACGCATTTGCGGCTCAAGGCTTTTGAACTCTCGACATCTTGTTTTTTCGATCTAGAATTTATTTTATATACGAAACAAGCACTCCACCAGACTGAGTTACAGAGGCATTTATTGTTCTGGATAATTGAATTATATCAGTTATATTGTATTCGAATTCTTATAAAGATTGCGCACACGGGAAAAATAAAAAAGGAAAAGAAAATAAAGAAAAAAAGCTACTTGCCAATTGCTACAAGCTAAAGGCTAGCAATTAAGCAAACAGACATCTTAGTATGAAAACAGGGTCTGTAAACTTCTTTTGGGCTTCAGGATTAAGCAAAGTACTTGAAATTGCATCCCTTACATAGGAACTTCTACTAGCCTTGTCAATTATCATATTTAGTACCCACGTATTAGTACCAAGTCTTTGCAAGTTGTAACTCGTCTTAAGTTCATCACCAACTTCATCGTAAAGTTCAGTGTGATATTTGCTTAGAACTGTTTCAGAAAAGTCATTTTTCTCAAATGCTTCAACAATAATCTTGCTTGCAATCTTACCGCTAATTAGTGCATTTCCAATTCCTTCTCCAGTAAATGGATCGATTAATGAAGCGCAGTCTCCGACTAAGACAAACCCGTTTCCGTATGCTTTACTTGGTCTCCAGCTACCTAATGGCAGATGCCACCTTTTTACTTCAGTAATCTTCTTTGCATTCTTAAATCGTGCTGCAAACATAGGATGTTTTTCAATAATATCATACATTACTTTTTCCATATTTATTTTATTCTTTTGAATATCGGGAACTAACATACCGATCCCAACATTTGCTTTTTTATCTGGTAATGGAAAAATCCAGAAATAACCTGGTAATGCCTCTTTTACAAAATGCAATTCGATTTGATCAGTCACTCCTTCTACGCCTTCGTAGTACGCACGAAGCGCACTAACCTGATGTTCGGGTTTATTATTCTTTAAACCGAGTTTTTCAGTGAAAACACTCCCGGCACCATTTGCAATTACAACAATTTTGGCTTTAAAAGTCATTTTTTCTTTTGTTGCCATGTTGGTACCGTTTACACCAGTCATTGCACCGTTTTCCATAATAAGTTCGTCGACATTAAATTGTTCAATAACAGTTGCCTGATTTTTGGCATTTTGAAATAACAGGTCATCAAAAACTTCCCTTCTGCATACATACCCAGGAGGGGTTTTTTCTTTTTCTTTTGCAGCAGGAATTTGCACAACTACGCCTTTTGGTGAGGAAAATGTAACGCCATACATATCCAAATGTTCAACGTTTTTTATCCCTTCTGTAATCCCTAGTTCTTGTAAAACATGAACACTTTTTCCGCTAATGCCATCCCCACAGGTTTTTTCTCTTGGGAATTTAGCCCGATCTAATAATAAGACATCTTTTCCAGCCATACCCAAGAAGGTTGCTGCAGAAGAACCACTTGGTCCGCCGCCAACAACAATTACGTCGTAATGACTTTTAATAATATCTTGTTCAGTAGATTTAGATTCAGTATTTTCCATAGATTTTTTTGCGACCATATAAATCACTCTTAAAAGATTTTTTTATTTTCTAACCCAGTATTAGCACTACTTATAAGTAAATAAAGAAGAATAAAAAGGATAAATTTTATAAAACATTAGGTATGTGTTTAATCCTCATTAATCGCAAATCCGGGGCTTTCTACATTGTAATTACTACCTAAACCGATGCGATTTCCAGTTAGAATAGGCGTAAACGCACTTGAAGGAATTTGTACATTTAAATTATTTACAACAGCTCTTTTGATTACACTTAGACCATCTTCATTAGTGTGAACAAATACCCAGTATTGATTATTTTCCTTATCGTAATATCCGCTTGGTATTCCGCCAGCATTATTTGTTAAAAGACCTTTAGACAAGGCAGAACTTTCTAGATAACTTCCTCTAAGACTAGTAGAACGTGATAATTGGATACTCATCCCCTTAGATAAAAGTAAGGTATATCCGCCCGAATTGGAAAACACGTCTGGATCAGAAGCGCTTTCTTTTTCTGTTATTGATGCTTCAAGACGGTCGCCCGAATCAACAATGAATTTAGCGCCATTACTTCCCTTAATTTCAGTAGCGCTCCTAATTTTCTTAAAGCAGCTATTATCGTAAGGTTGACACCTCGCAGGATCACTACCTATTTGACCTACCAAATAGAACATAACTAAATTTTTTTCTTCATCCAGAATAAGGCTTGGATCAGCAAAAAGTTCGTTTGCACCTATTGAGTTTGTCATTTGTACATTCAATGGAGTTTCCCAAACATCATTATCGATTTGATAACGCCTAAGGACCCCCGGAGTATAAACGTATAAAATATTCTCACGCACAATTAGGTCAGGAACGCTTCCAGAATAAGGAACATAATTAGGCAGTAATTTCCAGTTGGCGCCATCAGTGGACTGTGCAATGTATACCTTATGATTTCGTGGGTCATTGCAATCAGTTTGAGATTTATCACAGGCATGAAATGAAAGTAAATATTTTTCTAAAGAATTCTTTTTTGATGAAATCGAAACGTTTGTTTGATTTAACAGATCAGAATTATTCGTTTGAACACCAGATTTAGAATTGTTTAAATTGTCGATTATTTCTTGATTTTGAACTGGTATTGGTTTTGATGTTGGCGTTGTCACTTCGTTTATTGGAGTTTCTATGGATTGATTTTTTTCTAAAAAAGTTTTTTGTGGAACAGGATTCGTTACGCAACCAAACAAAAGAAAAACGATCAAAAATAAAATGAAAAAGAAACCAGACTTACTAAAAATGAATTTATCTTTAAAAATCATAAAATATCAACAAATTAGTAGAAACATACTAGCTTTTTTAATGTATGAGATATCATTGTATATTATGCCAATTTACACAAAGACAGGAGACCTCGGTCAAACATCATTATTAGGCGGTGAAAGAGTAAGCAAAAGCGATGCGCGAGTATCAGCTTGCGGAGATACTGATGAACTTAATGCATGCATTGGAGTCATCCTTTCTTTTTCAGAGGACAAACAAATAGCAGAACAACTGCAAGAAATTCAAAAAGATTTATTTACAATTGGTGCACACTTAGCATCTAAAAAAGCAGCAGTACCATTGCCAATCCTTCCATTACATCGAATTAGTCAAATGGAAGAACATATGGACAAAATAGAAGAAGAACTTGGTCCGCTAAGAAATTTTATACTTCCTGGAGGAAGTAAAACTGGCGCATTATTGCATTTAGCTCGGGCAATTTGTAGAAGGGCAGAACGCAATATTATTGTTCTAAATGAATTGGAAAAAGTAAATGAGAATATAGTGATTTACTTAAACAGGCTAAGCGATTACTTATTTATGTTAGCTAGGAAAAGTAATAAGAATGATAAAGTTGAGGAGATAATATGGAAATCCAACAAATAACAGTAAACAAGAAATATTTGGCAATTATTTTATTATTAGTTTTTTCGCTTTCGTTTGCAGCTGGTGGAGGGGGTAGTAGTTCATCCCCGATCCCGCTTGCCGCGATAGCAACAACTTATAGCTGCGATAATAATTTACTTATAGTTACAATAACTTCATCATTAGACAGTTCTGTGATAAGCGAAGCTGATGTTCGTGTACTGGACCCGAATACTGGAACGATATTTGCAAGTACAACTAGCGACAGTAACGGTCAAATGAATGCAACAATAACCGACAATGGAAAATATTTAGTTAGTTCAAGTAAAAGTGGTTATCGTTCAAACAGCGCATTCGTATTCATAAACTGCCAAAAGGCAAATGGATTAGAAACAGTGACAAATGCAAGCTCGAATAAAACAACAGGTGCAATCATTCAAAAAGAACCTGAATTTTATTGCACAGAAGGTAGAACAATTCGTGAAAGAGTAAAATGTTATTTGACACTAAGCGTAGATAAGATTGAAAATATAAGATATATACCAGAAGAATGCAATGTACCAAATGAAACAGAAAAAAATTCGTGCATTGTTTTATACAGAAAATTACAAACATGCAGAGTAGAAGAATTTGAAACAGATAAGGAAAGAGAAACCTGCATAAGACCAAAAATAGCACTTAAAAATGATTTAAAGGATGAAGTAAAGGACTGTAAAGACATGCAAAATACAAGTGATAGAAAAGCATGCGTAGTAAATCTTAAGGAAAAAGTATTTACTTTAGTTAAGTTCAGAATGTACAACCTCGTTTATAAAGCAGAAGAACTGAGCTTGCAGGGAATTGATAGTGAAGCAGTAACTGATTTTGTAGTTTACCTTAACCAAGCTAAGATTAGATTTAATAGCGCGGTTACAATAAAGGAAAAGAAAGAGATTGTAAAAGAAGTTATAATTGAATGGAAAAAATTCAAGAGTTTAGCTAAAGTAAATCGAAGCTCATAAATAATTTACAAAGGTGCGTTATATGAAAAAATTAATACTTGGATTATTTGTAGTTTTTGTACTTTTATTTGGTTGCACTAGCCAGACAACAACAAAAAATACAGCTGTTTCACCTTCAATAAATGCGGGTGTTAATACAACGGTAAAAACAAATGTAAGCAACACATCTGGCGATAAAGAATTAGATGACTTACTAAAAAGCGATTTAGATAAGGCAATATCTGATTTGGAAGAAATTGAAAACTTAAGCGAGTAGGTTGAAACTATGGTAGAAATCGATATCGAATATTTGGAATTGCAAGAACAACTGGGTAAAGAGATACATAAAAGTTATACATATAATCTTGGGGCTCTCTTATTCCTAGTAATCATTCCATTTGTAACGTATATTCTCCTGATTTGGTCCCAAATAAATGAAAATTCTCTTTTTTCTAACAATCTGATAAGATTAATTGCGTTAGCCTTTGCTTTTGTTAGCCCTTTAATTGGTATGATAATATGGGCATTTGGGGGCTGGGGATTAAAGAGCATAAATCAAAAGCTTAGATCCAAGCTCGAAGAACTAAAATCTAAGGAAAAGAAAAAGAAATAACTAAATGTCTTCTAATTTTACGAAGTTTTCCTTCCGCTTATTTCTTATATCTTCTTTAACTTCAGTTACAAGCAGTTCTTCTTGAAATGACATGACATAGTATAGTCAAATAAAGTTAAAAAGACTGCTAAAAGAAAACAAACAAATTATTTCCCCTCAATTATCTTAACTAGTTCTTCGGCCACACTTTTGGCAAATTCTTTTTTTACCCTAACTGCCGCAGCTTTTTGATGACCGCCAGCACTTTCAACAAAATCCTTCATTGTAGTTTTTGTTGTTTCAGCAATTTCTTTTCCACTATATCCCGCTTCTGCAGCTAAATCGTTAATTCTAATAACAACAGTTTGTTTGCCATATCCAATTACAATTATTGGCTTTGTGGGATTTTCTTTAACAAGTGCTTCAAAAATAGTAGTTGCAGCCTTGCCTTTACTTGGAAACTCGTATTGCTTAGTTAGACCTTCAAGTTCTAGCAGGTAAACAGTAACATTTGGAAGATCCTTTTGAATCATTCTACGTTTGGCATTCGAAAGTATCGCATTTAATTTTTCCTCTGCCTGCTCTAGTATTGAGGATAAAATATCCGGGCTACTTAAGATTTTTTTGTAAAAAGATAGATTGGGATAACCCCCATATAATGCAATATAATCTAGTGCCAAAGCTTTTCTCCTATCTTGTTCGGTTATTTCCAAAATTTTACTTTTATCACCTGCGCATGCAATTTTAGCATAATCATTTAACTTCGCAATTTCTGAATCATCGTTCGTAAAATATTTTGCGATTTCAGCACATAAATAACCAGCTGGATAGCGGGAGGATTCACTCTCATCGCTAACTGCCCATGGGCTTACAAAAATATATGAATGATTAGAAATTTCTTTTGAAGGCGGATGATGATCTATAATTATAATAGTGGCACCGCCTGCTTTTAATAGTTTTAATCCGTTTTGGCTTTCGATACTTGCGCCAAAATCGACAAATACAACTACCGGGTTTGTTTCATTAGTTATGGTTTCTAAGTCTCTTACTGCGTCTTTTTCGCTATAAACTGCTGACTTTTGCTGTTCGCTTCGGCATTTTAAAAATGAAGTTATCGAAAGCGCGGCACAAATACCGTCCGCATCATTATGGTATTTTAGAAGAACGAATTTGTTTGATCGCTTGACGAGGTGCAAGTACCTTGCTATCTGCTCAAATAAAGGCAAAATTTTTGTCGTAGTAGGATCTTGCACAAAAAGATTTGTTTTTGGAAGGACAAGGCTATCCATCATCTTTTCTTCTATTTCTTTTCTTTTTTCTAAAGCTAGGTTATCTTTGTATGAAGAGATAGCATTTACACTAAGCGAAAAACTAAGGGGATTTTTGATGGTAGAATCTAATTTGATTATATCACCTTTGTTTAAGAATTTGTCATAGAAAAAATTATACGTAATTATCCCGTCGGTTATTTCGTAATATAATAAAGAGCCGCTTGGCCTGGAGTTTGTTACCATTGCATCTAGGATAAATGAGCTACCTTCGGTTAAGTTCACCATAGTATAAAATTAAACACAATAAATTAAAACTCTATGCGTTATAAATATAAACGAGTCAAATAGCAATCATAAAATTTTAACTATAATACTTAGTGATAAAAATGCCAAGCGAAACACAAGACACAGAACCTAAAACCACAATAAATAATTCAAAAACAACCCGATCACCAATCTTAGTTATAATGGGCCATGTTGATCATGGTAAAACTAGCCTCGCAGATTCCATAAGAGGGACACGAGTTGCTAAAAAAGAAGCGGGCGGAATTACGCAGATGATTGGTGCAAGTTATTTGCCAAAGGAAACACTCGAAATTTTATCCTCCAAATTATCAGAAAAAATGAGATTTACACTAAAAATTCCCGGTTTATTATTTATAGATACACCAGGACATGAAGCATTCACAAACCTTAGGGAGCGAGGCGGAAGTATTGCAGATATGGCGATATTAGTTGTAGATGTTGCTCAGGGGTTCCAACCGCAAACGATTGAAAGCATAAAAATATTAAAACAATTTAAAACGCCTTTTGTAATTGCAGCGAACAAAGTAGATCTAATTATGGGTTGGAAAAATTACGAACACACTTCAGTAATGGAATCATTAAACAAGCAAAGAGAAGATGTAAAAACCAGACTCGATGAAAAAATTTACAACATTGTAGGTAAAATAAGCGAATACGGATTTGACAGCGAACGATTCGATAGAATAACTGATTTTGCAAAACAGATTTCAATAATTCCAGTTAGCGCAAAAACAAAAGAAGGCCTAAGCGAACTTTTAGTAATTGTGGCTGGTTTAAGTCAAAGATTTTTAGAGGAAAGTTTGAAAACAGATGCAAGTGGAATTGGAAAAGGAAGTGTCTTAGAAATAAAAGAGGAGAAGGGGCTTGGAGCCACAATTGATGTAGTATTATACGATGGTTCAATAAAGAAAAACGATGAGATCATTTACCTAACAGATAATGGTGCAAAAACAACAAGAATACGCGGACTTCTGGAACCCGACATAAGCGGTAAGGAAAAATTCGCTTATGTAGATGAAGTATACGCGGCGGCAGGAGTAAAAATATTTGCGCCAGGCCTCGAAGATGTAATTCCAGGTTCGCCATTTAAAGTAGTTGGAGATTTAGAAAAAGATAAACAGGAAATAGAACAGCAGTTCAAAAGCGTACTTTTTGAAGGTGAGGAAGAAGGAGTAATTCTAAAGGCGGATAGCTTAGGAAGTATCGAAGCTATATTAAAAATACTAAAGGATGCACAAATTAACGTTCATCGTTCTGGAGTTGGAAAAATAAGTAGAAAGGATGTTATTGCTGCACAGACAATGAAAAGTAAGAACAGATTTTATGGAGCAGTACTCGGGTTCAATAACATCGTTTTAGATGAGGCGAGGCAGGAAAGTTCAGATAGCAATACACCCATTGTCTGGAGTAATATAATTTACGATGTGCTTGATAAATACCAGGAGTGGGTAAAGCAGGAGAAGGAGAAGGAAAAACTAGATGCGATGGAAAAATTACCCCTTCCAGGAAAAATATACTTGATACCAGGATTTATGTTTAGGGCTTCTAAACCTGCTGTTTTTGGAGTTGAAGTAAAGGCTGGACGAATAAAAAAGGGATACCGGCTTATGAACAAGCGCGGCGAGATAGTTGGAGAAATACGGGAAATGCAACACGAAAAAGAAAAAGTTGAAGAAGCAAAGACAGGGATGCAGATAGCAATATCCTGCGATGGAATAAACTATGGAAAGAATGTAGAAGAAAAAGAGGAGCTTTACACTTATATAACAGCTGAAGAAGCTAAAAAATGGGAAGTACAAAAAGAATTATTAAGTGGAGATGAAAAGGCATTACTTAATGAAATAAGAAACATGCTAAAAAAATACTTTTAGCTTGCAAGATATAGTTCTCTTAAGTAAAATATAGCTGATAAATATGAATATTAAAAATGCAATTTTTATACTAAGTCTTTTCATACTACTTTCCGGATGCACACTTGTACAAAAAGAAGCATCTTTTAAAAATGCAGCAATTTCAAGCGAAAAAAATGAGCTTCTTCTTAACATTAGTTTTACGGGAAATTTACCTCCTAAGGAACTAAGAACACATTTATTGGTGCTTGACTCCAATAATGAAATAGTTTATGATAAAGATATAACCGTTTTTGAGCGTGAATTTAAAAGTTACTTTAGCGGCATGGTTGTTGAAAAATATTTAGTAGTTAATAACCCGTCAACAACATATGCTAAATTAGATATTTTCCTTACTAACCAGACGATTACAAAAGAAATTGGTATATCCCCAGTTTCAGCTGTAAGTGCTACTGTTGAAATTATACCACAAGAAACATTATATTCTACACAAATAACTCTAGTTGATAGCAGGTTTAACAAAATTTCAGAAAACTTAATTTTAGAATTAAAAATAAATGACAGCGAAGATATTCTTTATCAAAAAACTAAAACAGTTTCTAAAGAGGACTTTCAAAATGGAAAGGCAATCATCTTTATTCCTTATGGCGAGGTTTCAAAATCGTATTATAAAAACGGAAGCATCAGTGTACAAGTAAAAACTGCTAAAAGTACATTTGATTACAATCAGGTGATACAATTAAGGAAGTATTCCAAAGAAGAGATTGTACAGTTTGAGGAACAGATGTATCAAAACAGCTCAAAACAACTAAATGAAAGCATATTTTATTATAGATTTAATTTTACATTAAAAAGAGCAGGAGTGTATATCCAAAAAGGAGAAAACAGGAAGAAGATCGCAAGGGTCGATGCAAATCTTAAAAATCCGATGAATATCCCGCAATATCTGATAAGAGATGATTTCTACATCAGAGATAGTAACAACAATTTCTATCCTGTTTTAGGTCCCAAGAGTACTGCGTTTGGTCCACTACTAAAACCTTTTGAAGATGTTAATGCAAGTTTCTACTTTGAAGTATTTAATGAAAATGATGATTACTATTTCTTTTATGGAGATAGACAGCTTACGGGGGTTAAGAAAAAGACTAATTAATCAGACAAGACAATATGTCGTGCAGGATAAGTTGTAGCTGCTAAATCTCTCACCAACTCCCTTATCGTTTGATACCTATCTTCTGGTTTTTTGGCCAGTGCTTTTAGAACAACTTTATCAAAAGATTCTGGAATTTCTCCTTTTCGACGAAATGTGGAAGGAGGGTCCAGGATAGTGGAAAGATGAGCACGGTGATAATCCTCCAAAGTAACTTTCCAGGAAAATGGATTTATGTGACTAACTGTTTCATGAAGAGTTAACCCAAATGCATAAATATCCCTTGTTGGGTGAGATAAATTAATTTTATCAAAACATTCTGGAGCTAAAAACTCAGGGGTAAAAGACGTTGAAGGATCAATTAATCTTACGGGATAGAAAGAGTCTGATAAAATAATATTTTCTGGTTTTACATCACCATGGACAACTCCTTTTTCATGCAAACGCATAAGCGCACGTGCTAGCCAAAATGCGATTAAGAGTACCTGATTGTAATCTAAATTGCCGTATTCGATTTTTCTTCCCATAAAATTAAAATGTGAATTTGAATTACAATCTAAAATGTCACAAAGATCGTATCCTTCTACATATTCCATTATTAGGTAGGGTAAATCAGAAAAAATGCCTGTGGAAATTGCACGAACAATATCCTTACCATTCCCAAAACGAAATAAAAGTTCGGACTCTTTTTTAAATTCACTTTCTAAAATAGCCCAATCATCAGGTGTGGATCTAAAATCGTAAAATTTAACTATAACTCTTTCCTTTTTCTTATTTTCGGCTATGTAGATATCTTTGTTATCTACTTGGTTAACTTTTTTTATAATTTTATATCCTTCAATAATAGACCCCTTAAAAGAAAATTTGGATGGAGATAGTTTATGAGAAAGAGCATGTCTTAGGGTAAAGGCTAACTGCGATAGATTCATAGTTATAATATCTGTATGAGAAGGTATAAAAATTGGAGCAAACAAAAACATTTCATTAAACAAATATAAGACAAGACAAATGATTGAAAATATGCAGAAGCTATTAAAAGAAACTAAACGATAATATTTATATAATCGTGATTTATTATGTCAATAATCTTAGGTTTATGCGGAGAAAACTGTTCTGGAAAGGGTACCGTAGCAGATTACTTAATTAAAAGAGGATTTTACTATTTTTCACTTAGCGATATTATAAGAGAAGAATTAGCAAAGAGCGGGATTGAACCAACACGCGATAATATGGTAAAAAAAGGAAATGAACTAAGAGAAACCCTTGGTCCAAGCATTTTAGCTAAACGCGCCATTGAAAAACTAGAAAAAGACAGGAATTATGTAATTGACAGCATAAGAAATCCCTTTGAAGTTGAAGAATTAAAGAAAGTACCGAACTTTAGTCTAATTTATGTTTCTGCAACACCCGAGATTAGATTTGCAAGGATGAAGAGCAGAGCCAGGGAAGGCGACGCCAAGGACTTCAAGGAATTTTTAAGGCTCGAAAGTTTAGAACAAAAGAATGCAAACTCGAAACATCAAAACATAGAACAAACAGTAAAACTAGCAACATTGAAAATAACAAACGAAGGTAACTTACAAAACTTATTTGATAAAATAGATGAAACGCTCGCAACTGTTTCAAAAGAATTCAAACTCGTTCGTCCTAGCTGGGATAATTATTTTATGAACATCGCAAAGGTAGTAGCTAGCAGAAGTAATTGCATGAAAAGAAAGGTAGCTGCCGTAATCGTTATGGACAAAAGAATAATTTCAACTGGTTATAATGGAACTCCAAGAGGAGTATTAAACTGTTCAGATGGCGGGTGCCCAAGATGTAACAATTACACAGAAAGCGGTAAGAACTTAAGTGAGTGTATTTGTTCGCATGGGGAAGAGAATGCAATCGTTCAGGCAGCAAATCATGGAATTGCAATTAAAGGGGCAATGATTTATTCTACATTTTCGCCATGTTTACTTTGTACCAAAATGATAATAAATTCTGGAATAAAAGAAGTAGTTTACAATGCAGATTATGAATTAGTTAGTATTAGCGAAAAGTTACTTAACGAAGCAGGAATTATTGTAAGGAAGGTTAAGGCTTAATAAAACGCAAAATAATTTTATATAGCTATCACTAATTTTGAAAATAGTGAAAAAGAGTTCACGCAAGATAAATATGCAGAGCATTTATAATGCTTAAAGAAATTATTAAGACCGATGAATTATGAAACTTAAGCTATTATTTTCGATTTTGGTTATTTTATTTTCAGTATCATTTGCGGGAACTTTTGTAGTAAGCGGAAAAATTCTTTACGCCAACAATAGTAATGCTACAGGAGCAAATATTTCTATTTATTCCCAAAGCGCAGTTATGTTTGGTCCACCCACTTATGTAATTAATGCGTCAAATATAACGAATGGAACAGGTTTCTTTTCACTCCAATATACGGTTTCAGA
This sequence comes from Microcaldota archaeon, assembly GCA_038046765.1. Taxonomy (GTDB): domain Archaea; phylum Micrarchaeota; class Micrarchaeia; order Anstonellales; family Bilamarchaeaceae; genus JBBSVN01. The sequence continues at coordinate 181,509 of JBBSVN010000004.1, forward strand.
CCAAGATAATTTTGCACCAATGCGCTTAAGGATAATACTAAACAACAGCGCAGGAGCAGTAACTTATATGGGACCAACTTTGCCAGATATGCCAGCGCAAATGTATGCAGATATGTTTAACAACAGCAATATTACAATTTATCCTGCAGGAAGGCTTTTTGTAAATGCAAGTAGAAGATGGAACACAACAAACTTCACAGAAGTGCAAGTAAACTTCAGTAGCGTATTAGTAGATTCTAAATATGGATTTATGATAGATAGCGCAATGCCACAACCCGGAGGAGGAGACAGTATATACAATATTTCAGTAAATTTATTAGTCAACCGCAACTACAGCTTAAGTTTATTTAAAATGGGGAATATGCAACAATTCGAGCGAGGTTCGGCACCAAGAACAGTAATAATATCAGATAGTAATTTAACCAACAATTTAGATGCAAATGGAACATTTTACGTTAACGTTAATCTTACAGACATTCCAGTATTTTTAAGCGGTAACTTGTCAGTAAATGCTACAGGAATTTCTAGTACAGAGGCAATCAATTACACAGATATAATATTCTATCCATACGCAACAGGAAAAGTACCAATTGATGGAGTTGGGATAAACCCACGTTCTTGGGGAAATAGACCAGGTGGAGAGGACTTTGGAGCAGACCTTAATTTTACCGGAGGCGCAGGAGCTTATAATGCAACCATAATGGGTTCTGGAAGTGGTTTATCTTATATGATGATAGTCTATGGATACAATGGAACAGCACCTGGAGCTAGTGGAACCAGATACTTTGGAGGTTTCCAAAATATTACAATGTTTTCAAGTAACGTGAGTCTTTTTAACATAACGCTCTACGAATTAGGAGGATATTATATTGCCGGAGCAGGTAGAGGCGACCCGAATGCAACCAAATATATAGTTAATTTAAGTAATAACGACACCAACTTAAACGGCGGTAGAAGCGTAAGCGCGGGTAGTTTGGAGGTCATAATAAACTATAGTAACTCAACTGGATTTTCAAGAGCGCCATTTGGAGGGCCAAACGGACACGGACCAGTAGACATAAATTTCATGGGAAGGCCAAATGCATCAGGTACGCTCGCATTTCCAATAATAAAAGATGTTAACTTTAAACCAAAAATATACAGCCAACAATTTGCACCAATAAAGAAAACTTTAAACTCTTCAAGCAATGGAACTAACTTTGAAATGACTGGTCAAAAAATGGGACCACCAAACGCTTCAGCAAATACAACATACTCTGGCTTAGGAATGGTATTTTTCAAAAGTAACTCTTCATGCGATGTACAGGAACCGGATTTAAGAGACCAGAGCCAAGGGGGTTGTTTATTATCTAACTTCACTTTTGGAGGTTCTAGAAATAATTTTAATCCAATGAAAATAATGATGAGCGGTGAAAAAGTAAACATTCTTATAGAGGATAATAACACAGGAGTAAAAACAATATTTATCGGCGTCGACCTTTTTGCATCTGGTCCGCCAAATATGCAATTACCAAACGGTAGTCTTTCTAATAGTAGTAGTGGAGACAACTTGCAAAAGAAATTTAGATTTGGAAGTACAGCACCCGAAGTATTTTCACATGCATATGTGGCAATGCCTTATACAGACACTGAATTTAACGATCAAGCAGAAGTAAAAGTACTTTTAACAAATGTATATGATGAAGACTGGAATGGCAAATGGGCTACAACAGATGAAAACTCAACTGCCCTTCCTAGTGAATTTGCAGACTACAATGCATCATTATTTAACGCGTCGACAGGCGGACTTGGATGTAGTAGAAGTGATGTTACAAGCACTTGTTTTGTTAACACAACAACAAATAGAATATGGCTAAAGGTACCTCACTTTTCAGGAAGCGACCCGCAAATAAGCGGAACATCTACTAGTACAAGTTCAGTAAGAACAAGCTCAGATTCTTCTGTAGCTTCTTCTGAAGTTACAAATGTACTTTTCTGCCCTCAATCAAATATAATTGTTTCAGCAGTATCAAGAGGTAATCCGATAAGCGATATGACGATTAGACTCTTACTTGTAAACCCATATGTTGGGGAATTAGGAGTAAAACAAACAGATGGAGATGGAAATACTACATTCAATTTAAGCAGATCTGGAAGTTACGGTATAGACGCATCCAAAGCAGGGTATAAAAAACCTGCAGACTTAAATTTTGATTTTGATTTACAAGCTTGTCTTGCAACACGTAACGTAACCGGAAATGTAACCAAAAATATAACTATAGTGATCGAAGTAAGTGGAGTATTGCCAAATACAAGCGATAGTACAATTAAACCTGCAGACAAGATGGTTGTTAAAGACAAAACTCCAACAATTGAAGAACAGCAAAAGAGTACTGCACTAAAGGCAATAGCAGATGCAGACAATAAAATAAGTGAGATGATAAAATTATCTAAAGATGTAACCGCAGCAAAGCAAAAACTTAGTTTAGCAAATGATGCAATTAGTTCCAAGAATTATGCAGGTGCTATAGATTTAGCTAACCAGGCATTATTGCTAGCTCAAAATGCACCACCAAAAAGCGTAACTAGTACACCAGCATTACAAGAACAAACTAAAACAAGTACCGCAAATCAACCGAGTATTGTTCCGATGTTATTAATTGGCGCAGTTCTTTTACTTGGACTAGGTTCAGTGTATTATTGGAGCACAAAAAGAAAAAGGAGATAAACTAACAAACTAATTTTTTCTTTTTTATTTATAAATTTAGTAACAGCGGCAATAGCGGCCCTAATGGTTAATACCGCTAATGCCAAGGTTTAAAAAGTCTTTTTCTAACAAATAACTTATGACAGAAAAACTCATTGAATCGCAACATGTAGAATTAAAAGAAAGTCTAGCTGATATTGACTCAATTAACCAAACGGTGGTTGCATTTGCTAATAATGGCGGCGGAAAGATATATATTGGATTAAGTGAAGAGAAAAAAATAGTTGGTGTAGTAATCGGAAAAAATACACTTGAAAATCTTGCAAAATCAATAACAAAAACGATCGAACTACCCATATTACCAAAGATATATCTTGAAGGGGCAGATGGAAAAAGCGTAATTGTAATTGAAGTAGAAGAAAGCAGAAACAAACCTCATTTTTATAAAAAAATAGCGTACAAAAGAGTGGGAAGAACTAATATACAACTAGATATTTCTGAAATAAAAGAAATGATCCTAAAAGAGAATACAGTATATTTTGAAGAACACTCCACAGAGTTAAAAGTAGAGGATATCGACAAGGAAGCTATGGAAAGATTTCTAAAAGAATGTAAAAAGAGCAACAGGGTAAATATCCTAGAAAATGAAAAAACCTTAGATGTGATAAAAAAATTAGATGGAGAAAAAAACGGAAAAATAAAACTTGGAATTGCCTTGCTCTTTGCCAAAAATCCTACACAATACTTACCGCACTTTGGAATAAGATTTGCAAAGACAAATACAGATTATTTTTCAATTGATTCACTAGAAAAAACAAAAATTTATCTAGGACCGATTTTTAAGATACTGGATGAAATTTGCTTTGATACTTTAGATAATCTTCCCAAAAAAGTATATTTACAGGGTTTAAATAGATTGGAAGAACCAATAATACCAAAAAAAGTAATTCGAGAACTTATAATGAATTCTATAGTTCATGCAGATTATAGAATAGCATCTAAAACTTCAATATTAATCACACCAAGCTATATAGAAATTTCTAATCCAGGCAATCTTTTAGGAATGAAGATAAGTGAACTTTATAAAAAACATAAGTCAATACTAAGAAATCCAATGATGGCAAACATCTTGTTTCTTTCAGGAAACATAGAACAATGGGCATCAGGAATAGAAAACGCCATAAAAGAGATTTTAAAAGCTGACCTGGGCTTACCAGAATTCAGAGTTGAAACAAACTTCTTTTATGTAAGAATCAACTTTTCAGAACAAAGTAAAACAAGAAGCGCCGAATTTATTTCAATACTTAAAAAAGGTGAAAAATCATCAAAAGAAATTGCAGTTATTAGTAATCTAGCTCAAAGAACAGTAAGAAAAGAACTTGAAAAGCTGGTTAATCTTGGAATAATTAAGAAAATAAGAAGGGGCAAAAGAATTAACTATGATTTGGCTTAATAAGAATATTACATTGGCAATAGCGGCCCTAATGGTTAATACCGCTAATGCCAATATCCTTGTACTAATACGTTTTTTCCAATTTCCTTAACCTCAACGCTGTTTAGATGAAAGATATTCCCTAGCTTTTCCTTTGCTTTTTTATCTAGTGCATCCTTGCCTTTTCCTAAGACTTTTGGAGCAATAAAAAATGCTACTTTATTTACTAAACCCGCATTTACAAAACTAGAGGCTACTTCGCTGCCCCCTTCAACCATGATGGAAGTTATTTCTCTTTTACCCAGGTAAGTTAGAAGAGATTTTAGATTAACGTAACCTAAACGATCACTGGGCAAAACTACAACTTTCACCCCTAACTTTTCAATTTGAGATATTCGATCTGGTTTGGTTTTTTTAGTAGTAGCAATAATAGTTGTGCCTTTTTGTTTGAAGACTTTGGCATTGAGCGGGATTCGCAACCTGCTATCTAGAATTATCCGAATTGGATTTTTACTTTGATCACTTAAGCACGTGAGCCTTGGATTATCCTTAATAATAGTGTTAACTCCAACAAGTATCGCATCATATTCACATCTCCATGAATTAGCTAACTTACGAGACTTGGCATTACTAATCAGAGTTCTTGTTCCTTTATTTTTGGCAATTTTACTATCTAAAGTCATTGCCATTTTTAATAGGACAAATGGTTTAGTTGTTTTTATGTAGTGAAAGAATGATTCGTTTAATTGTTTGCACGAAGCGTCATTTAGAACAGTTACATTAAACTTTTTCTTAAGCAGATTAATACTGCTGACTTTTGGATTCTGATCAAGGCATCCGATCACAATACGCGCAAAGTCATATTTTAGTAGCTCGTTTGCACAAGAAGGAGTTCGTTTACCAATAAAATGCATGCAAGGCTCGAGCGTAACGTAAAGTGTACTTCCTTCAAGTTTTTTCTTATCCTTAACGCTTTTTATTGCAATTATTTCAGCATGATCAAAACCAGCTTTTTCATGGTAACCTTTGCCAATTATTTTATTATTTTTAACAATAACACATCCGACACGCGGATTAGGCGATGGTTTAGCTAGTTTTGCTAAGGATAAGGCAATTGAAATGAATTTTTGATCGGAAAAAATACCAGAATTAATCTTGTTCACTTAAATGCCCCATTTTATTCTTTTTTGTTTCTAGATATTTTTTATTATATTTATTTGGCTCGATATTAATTGGAATTCTTTTGACAATTTTTATCCCATGATTTTCTAAGCCGCTTAATTTTTCTGGATTGTTTGTCAAAATATTTATTTGTTTAATTCCTAAAGTGCTTAGGATTTGCACGGCAACATTGTAATCTCTTAAATCAGCCCCAAAGCCAAGGTCTTGGTTTGCCTGCACAGTATCGCGTCCTTTATCCTGTAAAGCATAAGCTTTGATTTTATTAGATAAACCAATCCCTCTTCCTTCCTGATCAAGATAAATTAGAATACCGCAGTTCTTCTGTATATACTCCATAGAAAACTCCAATTGTTCCCGACAATCACAACGTAAAGAAGTTAATGTATCTCCAGTAAAACATTTGGAATGTATTCGCACATTAATAGTTTGATCACTTTTTATTTCGCCTTTAACTAAAACGACATGTTCTTTCTTACTAGAATCAGAAAAAACTTTGATAATAAACTCGCCAGATCGGGTTGGTAAAGTTGAGGTTGCGTCTAGTTTTATCATAAATGACACCACAAATAATTCTTTAGGTTATTTCCTTAACTCCTTAATTAAATCATGTGCCGCAATAACCGCACGCTTTCCATACTCCTTAGCCCTTTCTTCTGCCTGTTCATAAGTAACATCAGGACCAATTATTCCAAACCCCACTGGCTTTTTAAAATATAAAGAAAGGTCCGACAATCTATTTGCAACCGTAAAAACAATAACTTCATCGTGTTTTGTCTCGCCTTTAATTACCGCACCAAGCGCGATTACTGCATCGATTTCTTTACTAAGTAAAAGTTTCTTTGTAACTAATGGAATTTCAAATGCTCCTGCAACCCGAACGGTTTTTGATATTTGAATACCTAAATTTTTAGCCTCGTTGCTTGCAGCATCTTGCATCTTATTTGTTATTTGCGAATTAAAGTCTGCAACAACTAAACCAAATTGTAGTGATTTTTGTTTTAGTTCGCCCTCATTAGATTTACCTTGTCTAACTCCTTGGCCCGCAGATGCAGTTAACGCGGATTTATCATGAAGCATTGCAATTGCATTTTGAACATGTTTTATTGTCCGATTATTTGCAATTTCAATTAATTCCGGCTCGCTCCACGCTTCATTTTCAAAAACAAAAACTTCTAAGATATGTTTATTTGTAAGCAGTTTAGTTTGCATTATTGCGCTACTAGCTTCATGTGCACATTGTGTATCAATTTCTGCGCCCCCCACATATCCAAGTGCAACACACGTTTCACAGTTTTCTTCTTCGATTAGTTTTTTACATTCTACTGCAATATCTTTTATTCCAGGTACAGTTATCCTAACAAAAGAAACATTTGGAAATTTTTTTAATTCATCGATTGCAAATTGACCCATATTTATTCTTGAAAACATCGTATCAATTATCCCAATTTTATGCTTATTTGCCATAAATATCCTCACCTTTTACAAACGATAAGTTGTTTTTCTTTGCGAATAGGATTGCGTCTTTGACAGGTAATGCAAATCCATCGCTAAGCATTTCGCATAGTACTACTGCACCATCTAAATTAGCGCGTTTAGCTAGTTCTATTGATAATTCAGTGTGCCCTCTTCTATTTTCAATTCCTTTAGAAACACAAATGGGTAAATGTCCGGGCGTTCTAAAATTATTATCAAAAAAATCCTTTCTGTCTTGTTTGGTTTTTTGCGAAAACACTTTTGAAAATTCTTTTATAGCTAAAGCTTTATCGTTATCAGTTACTCCTGTATGCGCTTTTACATGATTAACCGGAACAGTATACGGCGGCGTATCCGCATAATTAGTTTTTATGTATGTATTTTTTATTCCGCGTTCTCGAAATAAGTCATGTAGAAAAGGTAATTCAAGTTCGTTTGCAATTTCTTTTCCGATTGCCAAAACAATGCTGCCCCCAGCGTTTTTTCTTAAGTAATTGGTTTTTTCACTAGTTATTGCACTAGCGTGAATTATTAGGTCTGCTTCGCCTTCCCGTTTGTCGCTATCGTAAAGAACTACAAAATTACCTTTTTTGAGCGAGTCTATTGCTAAGGCTAAGGAATTTTTATCTACCATATCACAAATATAACTGCTTACTTATAAATAGGTAACTACCAGAAAAATGGTAAATAAATGATTAATTAGTAATCCTTTTGTTCTTCAACAGTTCTTTCGATAAAAAGCATTTGACGATTGTCATTAATTTTTATAACGAGTAATGCGTTAGAACTCCTGACATCTTTAACAAAAAATTGGACAGTAGAACTAAATGCATTTATGTTTAGAGGTTTTTCTGGAGAAATCGTATCCTGATCTAATGATTTACTTTCAAATAACTGATTTGCTTTTTTGTAACTTAAAGTACCAAAAATAGAATCACCTGGTGTGTACGCACTAACAAAGTATTCGACTTTTATTGAAGAAGGCGTAACGTCAATAACGCGAACGCCAGTTAATCCAATTTCATCAGAATTTAATGATAGAAAAACTGCGCCAATTTTTGGAGAATAACCACCTTTAAAAATCTGGCTTTGATCAGCAATTACTTCGGGCGGTTTTGTAACTGCTCGTTTTAATAATTCGTCAAAATGCTTCTGACCTTGATAGGGGGGATTAGAATAGCATTCATCTTCAGTTGGAATCTGGTGATCGCATACGTTGTATGGTTTAGTATTAGATATTGAAAGGGGTGGTTCTGGTTCAGGCTTTTTAATTACAGAATTTATTCTTACTGTTGAAGAGATAGCAGCTTGCGGATTGTTCTTTTTGAATATAAAATTAGGTACGACCCCCAAGAAGAATGCTGCAGTCCCTAACCCAAGAATGGCTCTAATGGTTCTAGTTTGAATTGAGTGTTGACGAATAAGTCTTAGTTTTAATGACATAATATTTCAGCATAATAGTACATGTAAAGAAACAAATAAAAAGGAGTGGGATTAGTTGGTTAATTCTACTTGCCAGGATAGTCACAAGAAACAGAAGCTCGGGCAGAGGCATAATCAAATGAATCTATGATAACTTGTAATTTGCCTCCTTCAGGATATGACATAACAAATATCCCTTTTCTTAAAGGATATTTTGCACCAAATTCGAATATACCATCTATACTACGAACAAATGGTGAAACAAGTAGTGATGCTGAATCAAAGTCAACAACTTTCCATCCTTTTTTAATTAAAGGCTCTTTGATATCTGGGCGTGTACAGAACTCCGTATCTTTTTGTAATAAAACAGGATCAGTACGATAAGTTAAAGGAACTTGATTATTGCATGCCGGCGCAACTAGAACAGCCGCTGCTAGAAATGCGTTTCTTAAAATTCTTGTTGTGTTGGATCTTGAAATTCGTGCTAAAAAAGTTTGAGTTGTCATGTAAACACCATATAAATACATGTAGCAAAACAAATAAAAAGACGTTGTTAACACTTCTTTCCGCTAGCGTCCCGCATACATGAGCCAAAGTCCTTGAATTTTAATGCCTCTTTTGCGCTAAAGATTGGACCGTCCCTGCAAGCTAGTTTGCCATCAACTGCGCATGCACCACAAATATTTATTCCGCATTTCATGTAGCGCTCGATACTAACTTCGCATGGAATGTTTTTTTCAACGCAATATTTAGCTAAGTAATACATCATTTTTTCTGGGCCGCAGGAATAGATTGCATCGAATGTTTTTCCTTTTTGTTCAATTAGATGTTTAACTCCATCTAGTGCATTTCCCTTAAGTCCCATATTTCCATCATCAGTAGTCACTAGAACTTCGCTTCCTAAATTTTCAAAGTTCTTAGCATAAATGATATCTTCCTTTTTCCTTGCTCCGATTATTGCAGTTGATTTAACTCCTTGTTCTTTTGCAACTTTTGCTAGAAAAGCTAATGGAACGACTCCGTAACCCCCGCCAACTAATAAAATGTTTTTAGCATTTTTTGGAATCGAAAACCCGTTTCCAATCGGACCACGAAAACTAATTAAATCGCCCTCTTTGGAATTGTGAAGGGCGGAACTTACTTTTCCGACATTTGCTACAGTTAAACTAAGCGGATTAGCGCTTCCTATACTCATTGGTCGCTCGCCAACATGCGGAATCCAAAGCATAAGAAATTGACCTGGTTTAGCATTAACGCTAGCGCTAAATTCGAATGTTTTTATTCGGTAGTTCTCATCTAGAACTTTGGCAATTTTGCATGTTTGCATTTTGTAAGTTGATTTAGTTGGGGATAAATCCATAAATAAGAATAAATCTAAAAATAGATAAAAACCAATCGTTTTGTGAAACGAAGTTGAAGAGCTAAGCGAGTTTTGTCGGGACTGTTTTTAATTTTTTATTCGAGAAAGCTGCGAGAGCGGAATTAACTTCTTCTTGCTTAGTGTTAAGAACAAAACCATCTGGAATATCTCCAGTATCCGGTTTGCCAAATTCTTCTGTCATTACTTTTTGGAAAACTTCTAAGAATTCTTTGCCGTCTGACCAGCCAATCTTTTTCATTTTGTCAAATGCAGATTTCAATCGAATTTTAAGGAGATCATTAATAATACCTACTTCTTTGAAAAATTTGTCTAGATTAACACCGCCAAATAATTGGTTGCTGGTAAAAAGATCCATAATTCCATGTGTACTTTGAAATAATTCTCTTCCTCTTTTTTCTTCGAAACTAAATAATTGATCTTGTTTAAAATAGTTTTTTATCCAAGGACCAATAAGGTAAATCAAGTACTCTGTAGTTGCATACTCCTTTATGAATTCAAATTCCTTACCCTTAAACTGCCTCAGGTTATGCGCTGCATTTCTTAAGCCTTCGCTCAGGCTTTCCATCTGTTTAGCATCCTTTAAATTGAATGGAAGGGCATAGGTACCTAAATTGATGAAAGTTGCAAGTTCAGATAACGAATTATCAGAGCCATTTATCAAACCCAAAGCATGCGTTCCTTCATGAACCCCGCCATTAAATCCTGACAAAAATGTTTGAATATCTCCAACTTTTTCGTATTTTTCAAAGTTTCTTGAACTTTCAAATATAGAATTGTGTTCTTTACTCCAACCGAGTCCGAATACCATCCCGGGAAAATTATTGTCATTTAGTTTTGGAAAATCTTGTTTTTCGGATTTTTTATATATAGAAGCAATGTAACGAACCCCTAGCCATACCCCTAGCCAAACGTGAGCCGTTTTTTTACTATCAGCATATTTCAGATCAACCTTTTTCGTTCGGATATCTTCCTTCAAATCTTTCAAAAGTTGTTGATCATTCTTCTTTAACCATTCAAAAAATTTAGTAAACCTTGGGCTTTGTGTTACGTTAGTTCCTACATAATATTTTTCAAGAGGTTCTCTTAGAAGCTGATCTAAAGATTTAATATTATCAACGTAACTAGCAAAGAAATCCTGCTTTGACTTTTCAAGAAGTGCCATTAGTGAGTACTGTCATGAAAGGATATTTATAAGTTTGGAAAGAACACGCTTAACATGAGATAAAGTACTTTTCGATACCATCTTGTCTAATCATTTGACAAAATCATACGATAGTTAGTTTTTAAGCCAGCTTCGTCCCATTTGAAATCTTTCGCTCAACTGTCGCAAGCACAACTTCTCCATTCTCCAGAATAAATCCAGTAGTTAAAACTTCAGAAGTAAAATTTGCGATTTGTTTTTTAGGAAAGTTAACTACACACAAAACTTGCTTACCAACGAGTTCTTCTTTCGAATAGAGTTTAGTTATTTGCGCGCTTGATTGCTTAACTCCCAGTTCACCTAAATCAACCCAAAGCTTATAAGCAGGTTTTTTAGCTTCTGGAAAATCCTCAACTTTAATTATAGTACCAGAACGGATTTCGATTTTTTCAAAATCTGACCACGTAATTTCTTGCATATATAGCTATAACAATAGAGTATTAAAAATTGTTAATTTTTAACCGAAAAACAACAGAAACATATTTATACCACATAACAAGCGAACAGTAGTAATGGTAGGTTACAGAAATGTAGAATAGCGGGGTTTGTTTAAATGACGACGTATGTAGAATTAGGGGCATTAATAGTTGCATTATTCTTGCTCTATCTTTTAATGAGATTTCTAAAAAACCCATCACACATACTTGCAAATTCGATATTAGGAATTATCGCATTTCTTATTTTGGATCTATTTGGGTTTGGAATTCCAATAAACATTATTTCGGTTGGAATTGTAGCTATTGGAGGCTTAACTGGACTTTTATTGATAATAATTTTGCACATTTTGGGAATTGGTTTCTAGGTGAAAATTTATGAATAAAAAAAAGAGGAAATATGAAACGAAAATACAAACACGCATTGCAAAACTAGCCCAAAAAATAAAAAAAATTGCGAGTAGTACCGAAATAATTGGGAAAGGAGTTGAAAATACTCTTGTCAAATTACAGCATAAGCACAAAACGCGTTCATAAATGTTTTGAAGATATTAAAAGTAGTTACTTATTTTATTTTTAATTTCTCATAAGTTTCTTTGGAGATGCACGCCACCCCCGAGTCAATGGACCAAACGGTGATGGCAACAACGCCACGTCGGCCGTAGAAGTAGCTGACGTCGCGAACGACAAAACCCGAATATTTATCTGATCGGTATAAGCACCGCGCATCAGGATCAGATTCATTAGATGGTACGCCAGTTGGAATACCAAACTCGTCTTTTTTATACCAGCCATTTTTTGTATGAAGTCTGATTTCTTTTGTTTTTCCATCCTGTTTTATTATGCAATTTTCTCCATCTAAATCTACCCATGTTCCAGTTCTGCATGGAAATAATCCTAATTTCTCGTATTTTTCCCTTAATTTTGGACTTTGTAAAATCTTATCAATAATACTGTTTGGCAAAATTACAAAATCTAGTCTTTCTAACTCCAAGGTTTGTTCTAGGTTTAAGTTGTGGAATATTTCTATTCGATCATTTTCAAGGTCTAGTTTTGACCAGATAGGTCTTGGAATTAAGGAGTGTATTTGACCCATTTGTTCTGGCGGAATAGGTTTTCTTACGATTGATTCATCAACAAAATGAGGTGCTGCTCTAGAAATTGGGATAACTTTTGCACCTTTAGCTGGGTCTTTGTACCTAAACATAAGTAAAATGTGTCAAAAAGTGTTTAAAAGGTTATGCTTTAAGATTAAAAATTAAATAAAACTCAAATCAGAACTAGTTTATTTATGTGCTATCCCAAGAATCTCTTTAACCGAACTATAATTGTGTTCTTTAAGCCAGTTTTCCATTTCCTTTGCTACTTTCTTAAAAACATTCGTGCCACGATAGTGAACCGCAGTTCCAATAGCTACTGCGCTAGCACCTGCTTGTAAATATTCAATTGCATCAGCTCCGTAAGTTACTCCTCCACATCCAATTATTGGAATTTTTACCGCTTTGTAAATATCATAAACGCATCGCATCGTAATTGGTTTAAGTGCTGGCCCGCTTAATCCGCCACGACCAAAACCTAAAACTGGCGCATGCCGTTCAATATCAATAACCATTCCAGGACCTAAGGTATTTCCAACATCAATTGCATTAGCTCCCGCGTTTTCGATTGCTTTAGCAGTTTCAACTTCGCCCGGAACTCCAGGAGAAATTTTAACTATTAAATTTAAAGCAGGTAGATGCTTTCGAATTTGTATAATTATTTCTTTTGCATTCTCTGGAGTCTGCTGTCCTGCCATTAACCCATATTCAGGAGTGTGAGGACAAGACAAGACAATTTCAAGCGCATCAACACGCATACCTGATTTTATTTTATTAGAAATTTTTTCTGCTAAAACACCGTATTCGTTTGCGCTTTTTGCAGTAATACTTAGAACAAAAGATTCTAATTTATTCCACCCGTTAAACTCTTCTAAGCCAGCATCAATACAGGGATTGGAATATCCAACGGCATTGAGAAATCCGCCATTAGTTTCAACCATTATTGGTGTTTCATGACCTTTGCGTTCTTCTAAGGTAAGGGACTTACAGATGACTGCGCCCGCACCATTTTTGCAAACTTCTTCTA